>JAFVWO010000096.1 GCA_017501625.1 Alistipes sp. | reverse complement strand
TTTGGTGCAGATCGCATCTACGACGTTATGCTCGGCCTAAATCTCTTCCCCGAGGAGCTGGCATGCTCTACGAAGGTGCTCTTCGCAAATCTCGGCACGGCAGAGGAGGAGGCCTCTATGCGCATCATATCGAAGCTACGTGACAAGGGTGTTGCAGCGGAGATATATCCCGAGGCTGCGAAGATGAAGAAACAGATGGAGTATGCCAATCGTCGCGGCATCCCCTACGTTGTAATCATCGGCTCGGAGGAGCTTGCCGAGGGCATCGCCACAATCAAGGACATGCGCACGGGCGAGCAGTCGAAGAGAGGCTTCGACGAGGTTGTAGAGGTGCTATAATCGATGTTAAGAGCGATATTAATAGTGCTGTGTATGATGTGTTGCTGGGTGGCAAATGCCCAGCAACACCACCAACAGCAGATACAGAAGCTCAACCAACTATACTCATATCTACGTAGCAACTATGTCGATGAGGTCGACCTCGAGCCTCTTGTCGAGGAGGCGATACGTGCTACCATCAGCGAGCTCGATCCCCACTCATCGTATCTCACCCAAGAGGAGATGGCGAACATGCGCTCGCATATTCGCGGTGCCTTTGCGGGTGTCGGCATCAGGTATATCCAGCACAACGACACCATCGTTGTTCGTAGCACAATTCCCCATTCTCCTGCCGCATCGGCCGACATACGTCCCAACGACCGTATCACAGCCGTCGAGGGCCGCAGTATCATTGGCATCACAACAGATAGCCTTGCTACCCTACTACGAGGCGATGTCAACACCAAGGTAGAGATAGCCATCACACGACGAGGTGAGCCTAACACACTACGCATCAGGCTGCAACGCGACATTATCGAAAATAATGCTATAAGTTCCGCTTTTCGCATAGGCGACATCGGCTATATCGCGGTGTCGCACTTCTCGAAACCTGTTGCAGCGGAGTTTCTCGCGGCATACCGAGGCTTAGGCGACATGAAGAGTCTTATTGTCGACCTGCGCGACAATGGCGGCGGCGCCATATCTTCGGCCATAGACCTTACCGGATTATTCCTAAAGAGGGGCGACGTGATACTCTCTACCGAGGGGCGTAGCTACAATGCCGTGTACGACAAGAAGAGAGATGGAGCATTGTGCGACATACCTCTGGTCGTCCTCATAAACGAAAACAGCGCCTCGGCAAGCGAGATATTTGCCGGTGCTATTCAAGACCACGACAGAGGTGTAATCGTCGGTCGCAGAAGCTATGGCAAGGGGCTAATACAGAGAGTCGTGGAGTTCAAAGATAAATCGGGGCTATGCATCACCATAGCACGTTACAAGACACCCTCGGGGCGCATCATACAGCGCCCATACTGCATGGGCGAGACCGAGGAGTACCGAAGCGACTCGATGCGCTACAAAGAGCCCGACAGGTCGTCACTCGACACTCTACCACGCTTCAAGACACTCAATAGCGAGCGTGTGGTTTATGGCGGAGGAGGCATAATGCCTGACATATACATACAGGCTGACTCTCTACGCCATGATAGACCTATCACGCAACATGATGTCGAGCATGCTGTGGTCGCCCTCTATGACCGCATGTCCGCGGAAGAGCTCAGGATGCTCTACTCTACACCCGAGGAGTATGCCGAGTGTTTCACGCTCGACGTGGAGCTATCGGCTGAGGCGTTGGCGATAATTAAGGCGCAGATAGCCATGGAGATATATGGCACAGGCGCATACTACCACATATATGGTCACAACCATGATGAGGCACTACGGCGAGCCACGGAGATAGCCTCCTCGACAAAGGAGATGCAGAGAATCCTTCAAGGAGATAAATAGTTTTGTCTTTTTAGCCCAAAAATTTGGTGTTTAACGGAATTATTCCTATATTTGTTTACGAATATTCGAGATTCGGCCCAAACTAAAAGAAACACTATAAAGATTAGGTTATGACATCAGACTATTTATCGCGCCACGACAAGGAGGTTGGTAGCAGGAGCATCTACACAAAGACGGTACGTGCTGGAAAGCGCACATATTTCTTCGACATAAAAGCGACACAGGGGAATGACTACTTCATATCGATTACCGAGTCGCGAAAGGTAGTAGACAAGGATGGCAATAGCACTTTTGCACGTCACAACATGCACCTATACAAGGAGGACTTAGATAGCTTTATGGGTGGACTCACGGAGGCGGTAGCAGCTGTCAAGGCGAAACTCCAAGAGACATCGAGCAGAGCGTTAGACCGCGAGTTTGACGAGTTGTAAACAGCTGAGGGTTGTGGTCCACATGGATTACAACCCTATTTTTAACGAATATGAAGAGTGTACTTTTAGGTTTTAGCGGAGGCATTGACAGCTGCACGGCTGCGGAGATATTGCGACAGGAGGGGTATCGTGTCGTAGCCCTCACCATAGATACTATGGGCGACAGCGACATGCTCTATAAGGCCGAAACGAAGGCTCGCGACTTAGGCATAGAGTGGCGTTGTTACGATGCACGCGAGTCGTTCCGTCACGACATAATAGACTACTTCACCACGGAGTATCAACAAGGTCGCACACCTGCACCATGCACACGTTGCAACACCCTAATTAAGTGGCGCATACTCGAGGCTGTAGCCAATGCAGAGAGTATAGACCATATAGCCACGGGGCACTACTTCAACATCGTAGAGCACAATGGCAGATATTACGTAGCCAAGGGCTTAGACCCCGACAAAGACCAGTCGTATTACCTCTGGGGGCTAAGTCAGCACATCCTTAGTCGCGCTCTCACGCCCATGGGCACCCGAATAAAGAGTGAAGTTAAAGAGCGTTTCAGCGATAAGAGCGAGAGCATGGGAGTATGCTTCCTCCGCGGGCGACACTACGCTGATTTTCTCAAAGATGAGGGTGTCGCAATGACAGAGGGCGACATCGTAACTCACGATGGCTGCATTGTGGGGAGACACAATGGCATTGCCCGTTATACCATAGGTCAGCGGCGCGGTGCGGGCATACCTGAAGGCCTAAGGGTCATAGACATAGATACTGAGCGTAACCGTCTTGTTGTGGGCGACAATAGGCTGCTTCTGAAACACATAATACGCATAAGCGGATGTAATATCGTTGACATCGACGAGCTACTTTCGGCAAACGATATAACCATCAAGATACGTGGCATTGGGCTAAATCCCACGCTTCCGGTGAACATCGAGTCTATGGGCGAAGGTTATACCATCACCACCGAGGATGCCGCATGGGCCGTAGCAAAGGGGCAACCATTGGTATTTTATCGCAATAATTTGGTAATTGGAGGTGGTATTATTGTAGATTTCGAGTAAATATTGTACTTTTGCGCCATAAACATAGAAATACGATGATTAAAAGACTTTACAACTGGGTATTATCATGGAGCGATAGCCGCTGGGGTTGGCTTGCGTTATTTATCATAGCACTCTTCGAGGCGAGCTGGTTTCCCCTCCCCCCCGATGTACTACTCATAGCCCTCTGCTTAGGCGCAACGAAGAAGTCGTTCCGTTTTGCCACGATATGTCTTACCGGTTCTATCTTGGGTGCTGCCCTCGGATACTGCATAGGTCACTTCCTATGGATGACACCCGCTGGCGAGCCTACGGCTATAGCCAACTTCTTCTACGAGAACATCTTTAGCATCGAGAGTTTCAACAACGTGGGTAACCTATACGATAAGTACAACTTCTGGATTGTCTTCACCGCAGGTTTCACACCTCTGCCGTTCAAGCTCTTCACCATCGCCGGTGGTATGTTCGACATCAACTTTGTGATGTTCATCATCGCCTCGACAGTGTCGCGCGGTATGCGTTTCTTCCTGATTGGCTGGCTCATATGGCGCTACGGAGCTCCTATTAAGAGTTTCATCGACAAGTATTTCAACCTGTTGGCAACTCTCTTCACGGTAATACTCATCGGTTTCACAGCACTCGCTTTCTGGCTCTTTGGTAGCGGTGACGACGATAGCGAGGAGGTTGTACCCACCACCGAAGAGGTCGTAGCCATCGAGGAGAGTACGGAGATGGCCACAGACGATGTTATACAAATAGAGGAGATAGCCGAGTAGTCATGCGTCACTACGGACTTATAGGCCGCAAGCTCGGCCACTCGTTCTCGGCAAAGTTCTTCACCGCAAAGTTCCAAAGCGAAGGCGTAGATGCCGACTACCAGCTATACGAATTGGAGAGTATAGGCCTACTACCCAAGCTCATGGCCGACTACCGCTTGGATGGCTTCAACGTAACCATCCCCTACAAGGAGAGCATCATGCCCTACTTAGACGAGCTGACAACCGAGGCACGTGAGGTTGGTGCTGTGAACTGCGTGGCATACCGCGACGGCAAACTCGTAGGACACAATACCGACATTACGGGTATCGAGGCATCGTTGCATTGGTTAGATTTAAGCGAGCAATGCAAGGCTCTCGTTCTCGGCTCGGGAGGAGCCTCGAAAGCTGTGCAGTATGTCCTACGTAAGCTCGGCATCGAGTATATGGTCGTATCGCGCGAGAAGAGCCGGGGCGACATCACATATGATGAACTATCGCACGAGATAATCGCCTCACATCATCTGATTATAAACACAACACCCCTCGGTATGCACCCCGACATTGAGAGCACACCCGACATCGATTATACGGCCCTTACATCGTCACATCGCGTGTTTGACCTCGTATACAATCCTGCCACCACGGAGTTCCTACGTCGCTCGAAGGAGCAAGGCGCAATGACCATGGGAGGCATAATGATGTTGCAGACTCAGGCCATAGCATCATGGCACTTTTGGAACAAAGCAATGGAGGAATAACAGATAGCTACGGAGCCATCTTCCTCCCCCACCGCCATTAGCTAACGTCCCAGAAGAATACGATTTGCCTCCTCTACATCCTGCGACCTAACCATTAGGCGCACAGGGAAAGCTCCCGTGCAATAGATCGAGGACATATACTCACCATGGAGTACACAACAGATGCCTGCACTGTCGAGCATAGACTTCGCTATCTCGGCCTGAACAGTATTGTTGTACTCACGTAGAGCCACCAATGTATCCGCAGAATTAGATATATTACCCATAACCCTATTAGTTTAGATAAAGGTACGCATTATTTTCTAAAAAAACGCATCGCAGCACTTAAAATATCCAAAAAATTATCGTTATATTTGTACTCTGAAACTATTAATGACATAAACGCACGATGCGCCAATTCGTACACCTTCATGTTCATAGCCAATACTCGCTGTTGGATGGTCAGGCAAGCATACAGAAGCTTGTCGACAAAGCCATTGCCGACGGCATGCCCGGCATTGCACTTACCGACCACGGCTCGATGTTCGGCGTGAAGGAGTTTTTCAACTACATAAACAAGAAGAATGGCGCACGTAGGGATAGGATTAAGGCTCTTCAAGCGCTCGTAGAACGCCTCGAAAACGGCACGGCCTCAGATGCCGAGATGGGAGATGATGCATCGGCAGCGTTAGCCAAGGCTCGCATGGAGCTTGATGCTATACCCAAGGCAGACTTTAAGGGTATCATCGGCAGCGAAGTATATGTAGCTCGTCGCAGGCTCTTCAACAAGGAGAAGGGCACGGGCGACCAGAGTGGCTACCACCTAATACTCCTTGCAAAGAACGAGAAGGGGTACAAAAACCTTATAAAGATAGTATCGAAGGGCTACACCGAGGGCTTCTATGGTCGTCCGCGTACCGACCGCGTTGAATTGGAGAAGTATCACGAGGGACTTATATGTTGCTCGGCATGTATCGGTGGCGAGGTGCCACGCATGATACGCGAGGAGCGCTATGACGATGCTGTAGCTGCCATAGAGTGGCATCGTAGCATCTTTGGCGACGACTACTACTTAGAGCTGCAGCTACACAAGGCTACCGTTGAGCGCGCAAACCACGAAGCATACTCCGAGCAGTTGAAGGTAAACGCCTTCTTGGAGGAGTACGCCGCAAAGCATGGCGTAAAGCTCGTATGCACCAACGACGTACACTTCGTAAACGAGGAGGATGCCGAGGCACACGACCGTCTGATATGTTTAGGTACGGGCAAGGACCTCGACGACCCCAAACGTTTGCTCTACTCCAAGCAGGAGTGGATGAAGACCACGGCAGAGATGAATGCCATCTTCGACTACATACCTGAAGCGTTAGATAACACCGTAGAGGTATGCAACAAGGTCGAGACATACTCCATAGACCACGCCCCCATTATGCCCACCTTCGCCATACCCGAGGATTTTGGCACAGAGGAGAGTTATAGAGCCAAATACACGGAGGAGGATCTCTTCAACGAGTTCACGCGCGATGAGAATGGCAATGTCGTCATGGAAGAGGCGGCAGCCCGCAAGAAGATTGACAAGTTAGGAGGCTACGAAAAGCTCTATCGTATAAAGCTCGAAGCAGACTACCTCGCTAAGCTCGCCATGGATGGTGCACATAAGCGCTATGGCGAGGTGTTGGACGAGGAGACCGAGACACGTCTTAAGTTCGAGTTGCACATAATGAAGACTATGGGCTTCCCCGGCTACTTCCTTATCATGCAAGACTTCATACGCGCAGCACGTGAGGAGTTAGACGTATCTGTAGGCCCGGGTCGTGGCTCTGCCGCAGGCTCGGCCGTAGCATACTGCTTAGGCATCACACAGATAGACCCCATCAAATACGACCTTCTGTTCGAGCGTTTCCTTAATCCCGATCGTATATCGTTACCCGATATCGACATTGACTTCGACGATGATGGTCGTGGTCGTGTGCTCAACTGGGTAACGCAAAAGTACGGCAAGGAGAAGGTGGCACACATCATCACCTACGGCACGATGGCCACCAAGATGGCACTGAAGGATGTTGCACGTGTGCAGAAGCTACCATTGACACAGGCAAACCAGCTATGCAAGTGGATTCCCGACCGCATACCCGACCCCAACGACAAAGATAAGCTTCTGAAGATAAACCTCAAGAACGCTATCATGGCTGTGCCCGAGTTAAAGGCTGCGGAGGAGTCGTCAGACCCCGTTATGCACGACACGATAAAGTATGCCAAGATGCTTGAGGGCAACATTCGTGGCACGGGTGTTCATGCGTGTGGAACTATCATCTGTCGCGACGACATCACCGACTGGGTACCCGTGAGCATCGCCACGGACAAGGAGACGGGTGAAAATATGCTCGTCACGCAGTACGAGGGTGCCGTTATTGAGGATACGGGACTCATCAAGATGGACTTTCTCGGTCTTAAGACCCTCTCCATCATTAAGGATGCCGTGGAGACCATCTACGAAACACATGGCGTGAAAATCGATCCCGACACTATACCTATCGACGATAGAAAGACATACGACCTATACTGCAAGGGTGGTACTATTGGTACGTTCCAGTTTGAGTCCCCCGGCATGCAGAAGTATCTACGCGAATTGCAGCCCTCCACGTTTGAGGACCTTATCGCGATGAATGCTCTCTATCGTCCGGGGCCTATGGACTACATCCCCGACTTCATCGACCGTAAGCATGGGCGAAAGCCTATCGTCTACGACATACCCATCATGGAGCGCTACCTGAAGGATACATACGGCATCACCGTATATCAGGAGCAGGTCATGCTTCTGTCACGTCTGTTGGGCAACTTCACTCGTGGCGAATCGGACACGCTACGTAAGGCCATGGGTAAGAAGATTAAGTCGAAACTTGACGAGCTGAAGCCTAAGTTTATCGCCGGAGGTAAGTCTAATGGCCACGACGAAAAGGTCTTGGAGAAGATATGGGCCGACTGGGAGAAGTTCGCCTCGTATGCCTTCAACAAGTCGCACGCCACGTGCTACTCGTGGGTGGCGTACCAAACTGCATACATCAAGGCACACTACCCCTCGGAGTATATGGCAACGGTCCTAAGCCGCAACCTTAACGATATTAAGCAGGTGACAGCCTATATGACCGAGTGCAAGAATATGGGTATTGCGGTACTCGGCCCCGATGTTAATGAGTCGATGTTGAAGTTCTCGACCAACAAACAAGGGGACATTCGCTTTGGTCTTGCCGCGATTAAGGGCGTTGGTGAGGCAGCCTCGGAGTCTATCGTTAAGGAGCGTAAGGCTAATGGCTCTTACAAGTCGGTATACGACTTTATAGAGCGTGTTAACTACTCGGTTGTTAACCGCAAGTGCCTCGAAAATATAGCCTACTCGGGAGGCTTCGACTCGCTCATCGACTTCAACCGCTCGCGTTTCTTCGCCGAGGACCAGAATGGTGTTCAGTTCCTCGACCTCTTGATACGTTATGGTCAGCGTGTACAGCAGGATAAGAACGATGCACAACAGTCGCTCTTCAGCATGTTTGGTGGCGATGGTGGTCACAGCGACATCCAACCCCCGCGCGTACCTGTGGCTGAGGATTGGAGCAATATCGTTGTACTGAACAAGGAGAAGGAGGTCATAGGTCTATACCTCTCGGCACACCCCCTGCAGCGCTTCGACTTTATCCTTAGGAAGATGTGCCAGATGGAACTTGGCGACCTTGCGAGCCTCACGCTCCTCGACGGTAAGGATATTGCTGTTGCGGGCGTTGTTACCTCGGTAACACCACTCACAACCAAGGATGGCCGTCGCTACGCACGCTTTGTGCTCGAAGACTACAATACACAGCATGAGTTTACGCTCTTTAGTAAGGACTACCAGCAGTTTGGCCTTATGATTGAGGTAAACAACTTCCTCTTTATAAAGGGTCGTGTGCAGCACCGCTTTGGCAAGGAGGATGCAGAGTTGGAGTATAAGATACTCTCCATCCAGCACCTTGCGGAGGTTGCCGAGAGCATATCGTCGATAACCGTGGAGTTAGACATCCACGAGTTATGTAGCACGCTGACGGATATGCTTCTTGAGGCTGCAAAGAGCAATCCCGGAAATACGGTGCTACGCTTTCTTCTCGTTGACAGACAGGAAGATGTGCGCCTAAAGCTAAAATCCAAGAAGTTCAATATCGCACCCACGGCCGATTTTATGGACTTCCTCGCAAAAAACGAACTCAACTATTTTATTAACGTATAACTTTAAAACATTACAGCTATGGCATTGAAAATCAACAATGAGAACTACAACGAGGTATTGAATCAGGGTCTTCCCGTGGTTATTGACTTCTGGGCTACATGGTGCGGTCCTTGCCGCATGGTTGCTCCCATCATCGACGAGCTCGCTGAGGAGTATGAGGGCAAGGTGCTTATCGGCAAGTGCGACGTAGAGGAGGGTGACGATGTTGCCGCGCAGTTCATGGTACGCAACGTGCCCACCATCGTCTTCTTGAAGGATGGCAAGCAGGTAGATAAGCACGTAGGTGCAGCTACCAAGGAGCAGCTTAAGGCTAAGGTTGAGGGTCTTCTATAATTGAGGCTAAAGCCTAACAAAACGGGGATGACTAATTTAATCTTAGTCATCCCCGTTACATTAAGATTGGGTATGGTTACTCAATGCCTACGCGGTCGAAGATGAAATCGACGTTCTTAAGGTAATATTCGAGCGTAAAGCAGCTATCAAGTTCCTCACGTGTGAGGACAGACATAACCTCAGAGCTCTCAGCAAGGAGTTCCTGATAGTCGGCACGCTCGCTCATGGCACGCATGGCGATAGGTTGCACCGTATCGTATGCCTGCTCGCGCGAGAAGCCCTTTTCGATGAGGGCATTCATCACACGCTGCGCAAAGATAACCTTACGTGTACGATAGATATTCTCCATCATGACATCCTTGAACACCACGAGGTTCTCGAGGATGCCACGGAAGCGGTTGAGCATATAGTCCAAGAGCATCGTAGCATCGGGAAGGATGATGCGCTCAGTCGACGAGTGCGATATGTCACGCTCGTGCCATAGGGCTACATTCTCATAGAAGGCTGCCATGTAGCCACGCATAACGCGAGCACAGCCACACATATTCTCGCTCGAAATGGGATTACGCTTGTGAGGCATAGCGCTCGAACCCTTCTGACCCTTGCCGAAAGACTCCTCCACCTCGTGTACCTCGGTACGCTGGAGGTTACGTATCTCCATGGCCATCTGCTCTATGCTCGAGGCGATGACGGCAAGTGTAGCCATGTAGTAGGCATGACGATCGCGCTGGATGACCTGAGTAGATATGTTAGCACTATCGATGCCGAGTTTTTCGCACACATAGTCCTGAATGAAGGGGGGAATATTGGCGAAGTTACCCACAGCACCCGAAATCTTACCTACCTCTACACCACGTGCCGCAGCAGCAAAGCGTGTGAGGTTGCGCTTCATCTCCTCGTACCACAATGCCCACTTAAGACCGAAGCACGTAATGTCGGCATGTATACCGTGGGTACGGCCGATACATGGAGTATCCTTAAACTCGATGGCACGGCGGCGCAGCACCTCAAGCATCTTCTCGATATCCTCCAAAAGGATAGTATTGGCCTGCTTTAGGAGGTAACCATTGGCCGTATCTACAACATCGGTGCTCGTAAGACCATAGTGTACCCACTTACGCTCCTCGCCAAGGGTCTCACTCACGGCACGTGTGAAGGCTACGATGTCGTGGCGTGTCTGCTGCTCAATCTCCGTGATGCGGTCGATGTTGAACGAAGCATTCTTCCACAATTTCTCGACATCCTCCTTGGGAACAACACCAAGCTGGCTCCACGCCTCCGAAGCCAATATCTCCACTCTGAGGTAGGCATCGAACTTATTCTGCTCGGTCCACACCCTACGCATAATCTCTCTGCTATATCTTTCAATCATAAGGCAGTAAGGTTAGTTAGTTTATATATTGTTACTTACTCATTCGGTTTACATACGCCTCGACGGTATTCTCCATAAGACAGGCGATAGTCATGGGGCCCACACCTCCGGGAACGGGAGTGATAGCCGCAGCGACATATTGAGCCTCCTCGAAGTCTACATCACCACAAAGTTTACCATTGCGCGTGTCGCGATTTACGCCCACGTCGATAACCACAGCACCGGGCTTAATCATATCTGCCGTGATAAAGCGCTCCTTACCTATCGCAGCAACAAGGATGTCGGCACGACGTGTTATCGAAGCCAAATGCTTCGTGCGCGAGTGAGCAACGGTAACAGTAGCATTAGCATCCAACAGGAGCTTTGCCACGGGCTGGCCAACTATATTACTGCGACCTACAACCACAGCCTCCTTACCCGAGATGTCTACCCCTGCAAAGTGGAGCAACTTGATGATACCCTTAGGTGTACATGGCAGGATGCAGGGCTGCTTAAGCCACAACTTAGCCACGTTCATAGGGTGAAACGCATCTACATCCTTCTCAGGTGATATTGCGGCAATAATCTTATTCTCGTTGATATGCTTCGGTAGCGGCAGCTGCACAAGGATACCATCTACATCGTTGTCGTTGTTCAAATCATCGACAATACCAAGTAGCTCAGCCTCCGATATTGTTGCCTCACGACGTATTGTCGTATTGCGAATACCCACTTCGTTGGCAGCCTTAGCCTTACCCGTAACATAGGATACACTACCGGGGTCGTCACCAACAAGGACAACGACGAGGTTGGGTGTGCGACCATACTGCTTACTAAGCACATCGACACGCACCTTGAGTGCCTCCTTTATCGACACCGATAAATCTTTACCTTTTATAATCATACTATTTCCTTTTTAAGTTACTTAAATGCTTTATTACCAATATCCGTGCGATGGAACAGATTATCGCACTCTATCTTGGCAATATCTTCGCGAGCCTTAGCCTGTGCCTGCTCGAGTGTCGAGGCCGAAGCTACGACAATCATCACACGACCTCCGGCCGTAACAAGCTCGCCATTCTTCATCGCTGTACCCATGTGGTACACCTTAGACTCTACACGCTCCACTCCATTGATGACATAGCCCTTATCGTAGCTCCCGGGGTAACCCTTCGATGCTAACACTATGCCGAGTGTAGCGCCCTCCGACCACTCTACCGTAGGCTTCTCGTTGTTCGCAACGGCCATAAAAGCATCTACAGCATCGCTCTTAAGACGTGGCAATACCACCTCCGTCTCGGGATCGCCAAAGCGAGCGTTAAACTCGATGACTTTAATGCCTGCGGGTGTCTTCATCAGGCCACCGTAGAGCACACCCGTGAAGGGACACCCCTCAGCAACCATAGCATCTGCCACACGCTGCATGATGTTCTCCATGGCATAGGCGTGATCCTCGGCAGATATAAACGGAAGCTCCGTATAAGCACCCATACCACCCGTATTGGGGCCCTCGTCATTATCGTAGGCACGCTTATGATCCTGTGCCACGGGCATCGGCACAACCTGAGAGCCCGCAACAAAGCACATCAACGAAAACTCCTCACCCGTGAGGAACTCCTCGATGACTACCCTACCTTCGCCATACTTCGTGTCGAGAAGCATGTCGCGCAGCGCAGCCTCAGCCTCCTCGATAGTAGTAGCGATAACAACACCTTTACCTGCTGCCAAGCCGTCATATTTGAGCACCGTAGGCAACGTACCCTTGTGCACATAGGCAAGAGCCTCAGCGTAGTCAGTAAACGTAGCATAGTCCGCCGTGGGCACATCGTACTTCTTCATCAGTCGTTTAGCAAAATCCTTGCTCGACTCTATCTCCGTTGCCGCCTTCGTGGGGCCAAAAATCTTCAACCCCTCCTCACGGAACCTATCGACGACACCTACTGCAAGCGCAGCCTCGGGACCTACAACAGTGAGGTCAACAGCCTCGCGCTTGGCAAAGGCCACAAGAGCCTCCACGTCGGTATCCTTAATAGCTACGCACTCGGCAAGCTGTGCTATGCCCGCATTACCCGGGGCGGCGTATATCTTCGTGGCCTTCGACGAGCGCGAGACAGCCTCCACAATAGCATGCTCACGTCCACCAGAGCCGATTACTAATATCTTCATACCTTATTCTTATGTAGCGAGCAGATAGTTACGAAGTAAAAACACGTTACCATCCCCCCAATCCATTAATTTATGTATAAATCCTAATGTTTGAAGTGGCGCATGCCGGTTACCAACATCGTCATACCAAACTCATCGGCCCTCTTTACCGAATCTTCATCACGGACACTACCACCGGGCTGCACGAGAGCCGTCACGCCATACTTCTCCGCCAACGTCACCGTATCGTCGAAGGGGAAGAAGCCATCCGAAGCGAGTACAAGACCCTCAGTGAAGCCTGCCGCCTGCGCCTGCTTAAGGGCAATCTCGGCAGAGCCTACGCGGTTCATCTGTCCTGCACCTACACCCACGGTATGACCATCCTTAACAACAACGATAGCATTAGACTTAACGTGCTTGGCTATGCGCCAACCGAAGTTCATATCCTCAAGCTCCTTAGCCGAAGGTTTACGCTTTGTAACGCACATCTCGGCAACAACATCTTTAGTATCTGTGTCGAGTTGCTGAACAAGAAGTCCTCCGTTTACCGACACATATTGTGTCTGTGCTACGTCCGATGTTGCCATATCGACCTGCAAGAGGCGTAGATTCTTCTTCGTAGACAACACCTCAAGAGCCTCTGGCGAGAACGAGGGAGCCATGATAATCTCCAAGAATACGGGCTTCATCAACTCTGCCACCTCCTTCGTAAGCTCGCGGTTTACAGCCACGATGCCACCAAAGATGCTAACCTTGTCAGCCTCGTATGCCTTCGTCCAAGCATCCCTAATATCGACACCTATAGCCGCACCACAGGGGTTCATATGCTTCAGACCGACACAGAATGGCTCCGAGAACTCACGAGCGATACATAATGCGGCGTTAGCATCCTGAATATTGTTATACGACATCTCCTTGCCGTTGAGCTGCTTGGCCGTAGCCAACGAGTAGGGAACAGCCTCCGCCGAGCGGTAAAACTTAGCCGACTGGTGAGGATTCTCGCCATAGCGCAACATCTGCACAAGGTCGAATGATGCAAATAGCTTCTCGTTCAACTCTGCCTGCTTGCGCATATACGCTGCAATGCACATGTCGTACTCTGCGGTGTGTGTATAGGCCTTTGCCGAGAGCTTCAAACGTGTTGAGGGCTCAGTGTTGCCATGAGCCTCAATCTCGGCAATAATCTGGGCATAATCCTCGGGATCGCACACAACAGTAACATCACGGTAGTTCTTCGCTGCCGAGCGTAGCATCGAGGGGCCACCTATATCTATATTCTCGATAGCATCCTCCATCTTCACATCGGGCTTAGCGATGGTCTGACGGAATGGGTATAGGTTGACACACACCATGTCGATAAACTCAATGGCATTATCCTTCAACGCCTTAAGATGGCTATCATCGTCGCGACGAGCGAGAAGGCCACCATGAACCTTGGGGTGTAACGTCTTCACGCGACCGTCACAAATCTCAGGGAAGCCCGTGACATCACTGATGCCTATGGTCTCGACACCGCTATCTTCGAGAAGCTTCTGCGTTCCTCCCGTGGCGATAATCTCCCAGCCCAAGCGACGCAGGTTACTGCAAAACTCCACAACTCCTCTCTTGTCGCTAACACTTACTAATGCTCTCATATCTTAATAGTTCCTATTTATCAATTTGTTAATAGTCTTAACATAAAGCTTATGTTCAATCGAGTGTATCAACATCGTGAGCTCCTCGATATCGTTTCCTTCGTAGACGATAGCCCCTTGGTCAATAATACGTCCGCCATCGAGCGTTTCGTCAACGAAATGTGTCGTAGCACCAAATATCTTGACGCCATACTCCACAGCATCCTGAATCGCATGAGCACCTTTGAACGATGGTAACAGCGAGGGGTGTATATTGACAATACGCTGGGCATAGCGCTCCAAGAGCACCTTACCAACGATGCGCATGTAGCCAGCCAAGCATACAAACTCAACGCCACGCTCATCCAACATATCTGCCAACACCGTTTCGTATGCCTCACGCGAGGCGTAATCCTTGGGGTTGAACGCGAAGCTCTCCGTGCCATAACGCTTAGCCCTCTCCAACACCTTGGCTCCCGGCTTATCGCACACAAGCAACACTACATCACCCGCGATACGACCATCACGACATGCCTCGACAATAGCCTCATAATTACTGCCACTGCCACTCGCAAATACGGCAATCTTGGCCCTTCTCATAACCTCCTATTAGATAATTGTCACTCCCTCACCCTCGACAACACGACCGATAACCGAGGCACGCTCGCCACACTCCTCGAGGATGGCAATAGCACGCTCTGCATCGCTTGCCGGAAGGGCTATAACCATACCGATGCCCATGTTGAAGATATTGAACATCTCACGGTGACCAACCTTGCCATACTTCTCCAAGAGATGGAAGACGGGAAGTATCTCCCACGAGCCCTCCTTGACCTCTACGCCCTGACCATCCTTCAATATACGGGGAATGTTCTCATCGAAACCACCACCCGTAATATGGCTGATACCATGGACATCACACTCGGCAATAACCTTCAATACCTGCTTAACATATATGCGTGTCGGCTCCAACAGCGCCTCGCCAAGTGTTCTACCCGGAATCTCGGGATAGCTCTCGTTGAGCTTCAGTCCGTTATCGCTAACGACCTTACGCACAAGGCTGAAACCGTTAGAGTGAACGCCACTTGAGGCGATACCTACCAACACATCGCCCACCTTCACACGCTCACCGGCATCAATAAGCTTCGAGCGCTCGACAACACCCACGGTGAAGCCTGCGATGTCGTACTCGCCATCCTGATACATACCCGGCATTTCGGCAGTCTCGCCACCAACCAAGGCACAACCGGCCTGACGACAACCCTCGGCAACACCCGCAACAATAGCCTCGACCTTTGCAGGCTCGTTGTGACCTACGGCCACATAGTCGAGAAACACCAGAGGCTCAGCACCCTGCGCCAAGACGTCGTTCACACACATAGCCACAGCATCGATGCCGATGGTGTCATGCTTATCCATCTCAAACGCAAGCTTCAGCTTCGTACCCACGCCATCGGTACCACTAACAAGTACCGGCTCCTTGATATTAAGCTCCGCGAGGTTGAACATACCGCCAAAGGCTCCGATGTTACCCATAGAGCCCACGCGCTTGGTAGATGCCACGTGCGACTTAATACGTCGTACCACTTCGTAACCGGCCTCAAGATTTACACCGGCAGCTTCATAACTCTTTGCCATAATTATATATATTTTTTATTTATCATTCAACTTATTCTGATACAACGATGTTGGATAGCAGCCATTGAAACATGCCATGCACAACTCCGAGCGGTTACCCGCCTTCAGCAACGACTCCTCCGAGAGGAACTCCAACGAGTCGGCCTCGATAGCCTTGCATGCATCCTCCTTCGACATGCGGGCACACAACAGCTCCTCGCGCGTAGACATATCAATGCCATAGAAGCAGGGATTTGTTATCGCGGGGCTGGCGATACGCACATGCACCTCTTTGGCACCCGCCTCCTTCAACAAGCGTACTATACGCAACGACGTAGTACCTCGCACGATGGAGTCATCTATCAACACAACAGACTTATCCTTGACCAACGAGCGTACTGCCGATAGTTTCATGCGTACACCCTTCTCGCGCATCTCCTGCGATGGTTGGATAAAGGTACGTGCGATATACTTATTCTTTATAAGACCCATCTCGTAGGGTATGCCGCTTGCCTCCGAGTAGCCGATAGCTGCACTTATGCTCGAATCGGGGACACCGATGACAACATCTGCCTTCGTTGGACACTGCTCATAGAGAAGACGTCCCGAGAGTTTGCGGAACGAGTGTACGTTGCAACCCTCAATATCGCTATCCGGGCGAGCAAAGTAGATATACTCCATGGCGCACATAAGATGGCGCTTATACAACGAATAGTTGTTCGAGCGTATACCATGGTGGTCGATAGTAACAACCTCACCGGGCTCGATATCGCGGATATACTCCGCACCTACGATATCGAGAGCACATGTCTCCGAGCTTATTACATAGCCCTCGCCGAGCTTACCTATAGACAAGGGTCTCAGACCATGCTTATCACGACAGGCGTAGATACGATTCTTCGTCATGATGAGGAAGGCGAATGCTCCCTCCAACATATTCAGCGCCTCGATGATATTGTCGATACGATTTTTCTCGCTCTTCTCCTTCTTAATGAGGTGGGCAAGAAGCTCGCTATCCGATGACGAATGAAACAACGAGCCACGCACCTCGAGGTAGTGCGCCAACTCCTTAGAGTTGACCAGATTACCATTATGCGCCAAGGCAAAATCACCCGTATAGTGGTTGAACGAGAAGGGCTGCACGTTGTTCGCGCCACCACCTCCCGTTGTCGAGTAACGTACATGACCAATAGCGATACGACCCTTTAACTTATCCAGCTTCTGCTGATTGAACACCTCCGTAACAAGGCCCTCGCCCTTGACCGTATTAAGTTTCTCGCCATCAAAGGCCGAGATGCCGCAAGCCTCCTGACCACGATGTTGTAGGGCATGAAGACCATAGTAGGCAAGATTCGGGGCATCGTCGACACCGAAGATACCAAAGACACCACACTCCTCGTGGAGGTCATCACCATATATATCCAATGAATCCTTAAGCATAGCTATTACTTGTTAAGTTGGTTAGCGAGGCGTTGTGCCACCTCCTCATACGTTTCGCGCACACGACCAGGTCACGACGAAAACGATCCTTATCCATTCGCTCTTCCGTGGCTATATCCCACAGACGACACGTATCGGGCGTAAGTTCGTCGGCCAAAACCAGAGTATTGTCTGCCGCGCGACCAAACTCAATCTTGAAATCCACCAATTTAATACCCGCACGCGCGTACAAATCCACAAGCAGAGCGTTAACCTTAGCCGACACCTCGTATATATGCTTGAGCTCCTCGTATGTCACAAGTCCCAACGCCACGGCATGGTGGTCGTTAATAAGCGGATCTCCAAGTTCGTTATCACGCAGACACAAATCGAATATCGTATTCTCGGGGATGATGCCATCCTCCAAGCCTAAGCGTCGTGCCATAGAGCCCGCTATAACATTGCGCACGATAACCTCGATAGGTATATGCTTGACGATTCGGCAGCGCTGCTCCGTATCACTCATCTGCTCGAGGAAGTGCGTTGCAACACCATTGTCGTTAAGGTAGCCAAGAACCATAGAGGATATACAGCAATTCATCTTCGCCTTATTCTCAATCCTTGCCCCCTTGATACCATAGAATGCCGTGATATAATCCTTAAAGCGGATGAAAATATCATCGCCCTCGCCCTTATAGACTACCTTGCTACTACCACTGTATAATATCTCCATCTCAGCCATATTACCTCCTTGTAAAGTAGTTTACAGCATTCGAGAAGATATCCTGCACCTTCTCACCATAGATATTCTTCATAAGGTCGCGCTCGTAACGCTCCGTATGTCCCATCTTACCGAGGATTTGACCCGTGGGGTCGATGATACCCTCGATGGCGAAGCTCGAGCCATTAGGATTGTAGGGTGAGTCGGTCGTAGGTCGACCCTCAGCATCTACATACTGGAACGCCACCTGACCATTACGGAAGAGTTCCTCAGCAAGCTCGTTGCTAACGACAAACTTACCCTCACCGTGGCTCACAGCGATAGAGTGGATGTCGCCCACCTCGAATGACTGCAACCATGGCGATGCCACCGTGCCCACACGTGTAGATACCACCTGCGAAATGTGACGATTGATGTCGTTGCGGAACAAAGTAGGCGAAGCCTTCGTAACCTTACCCAAACGACCATAGGGCAACAGACCCGACTTAACCAATGCTTGGAAGCCGTTACATATACCGAGCATCAGGCCACCACGGTCCAACAATGCGTGGATAGCATCTGCCACGCTCTTATTATTGAGCACATTGGCGATAAACTTACCGCTACCATCGGGCTCATCACCTGCCGAGAAGCCTCCGGCAAGGGCCATGATATGACAGCGCTCAATACACTTGGTCATCTCCTCGATAGAGCTAAGCACATCCTCACCCGTGAGGTTCTTAAATACCGAAATCTCGACCTCGGCACCTGCACGCTCAAAAGCACGTGCCGTATCATAGTCGCAGTTCGTACCGGGGAATACGGGAATGAAGACTCTAACCTTATCTACCCTATCACCCTGATACTCCTTGGCATGCAATCTACCGTCGCTCACGCGCGTAGGCTCACCGGCCTTACCCTTATCGGCATATACCGCAGTATACTTCTTCGTATTTGCCTCCAACAGCTCGTCGAGAGGCATGCGAGTACCATTTACGAAGATAGCCTCCTCAGCGACAGTCTTACCTATAAGCTCCGCAGTGGGGAAATTAAGCGTGCGGCGTGCCTCGACAACGATAGAGCCATACGATAAGTTATATAGCATCTGCTCGTCACACTCCAACGCTGCACCTATCCTATTACCAAACGACATCTTCGCCACAGCCTCCGCAGCGCCACCAAAGCCTACGGCATAGGCCGCTACGATGTCACCCGTCATAATCTTATCCGACACGAAGGTAAAGTTTCTCTTAAGCTGCTCTGTCGAGGGCATATAGTTTGCCTCGGGGGTATGACGGATGATGTAGAGCTTATGTCCACTCTCCTTAAACTCAGGACTTATGACCGTGCGGGCATCCACCGTAGTGATACCAAAGGCCATAAGCATAGGTGGCACGTTGATATCGCGGAACGTACCACTCATAGAGTCCTTACCACCTATTGACGGTAAGCCCAGCTCCACCTGCATCTTTAACGCTCCGAGCAACGCGGCGAGGGGCTTGCCCCACGACTTAGTGTCGGTCATACGCTCAAAATACTCCTGATACGAGAAGCGCATCCTATCGTAACGCGCACCCGCAGCTACAACCTTAGCACAGGCATCCACAACAGCATACGCAGCGCCATGATAGGGGCTCCACTTCGCGATATAGGGGTTATAGCCGTATGCCATAATGCTTGCAGTATTGGTATAGCCGCCACCTACGGGCAACTTCTGCACCGACACCTGAGTCTCGGTCGTCTGCGTCTTACCTCCATAAGGCATAAGCACCGTAGAGGCACCTATCGTCGAGTCAAACATCTCGATAAGGCCCTTCTGCGATACCACATTGTCGTCCGAGAGGTTAGTCTTCATACGCTTCGTTGTCGTAGCGCCCTCGATGCAACGCTCAAACGGATTTTTATCCTCGACAGCACCGATGCGAGCCTTCGTATAGTGCTTAGCACCTGCCGAGTCGATAAAGTCACGCGAGAGGTCGACAACAACCTTGTCGCCCCAGAACATGCGCATGCGGCGCGTATCCGTAACGTCGGCAACATACGTCACCTCGACATTCTCCTCGTGACATAGCGCCATAAATGTCTCAACATCCTTGCGCTCAACGACAACCGACATACGCTCCTGCGACTCCGAGATTGCGAGCTCCGAGAAGTTCAAACCATCATACTTCGTAGGTACGCGGTCGAGGTATATATCAAGGCCATCCGTAAGCTCGCCAATAGCGACACTCACACCTCCGGCGCCAAAGTCGTTAGACTTCTTAATTAGTCGCGTAACATCACCGCGACGGAACAGACGAGCAAGTTTACGCTCCTCGGGAGCGTTACCCTTCTGCACCTCCGAGCTACACTCCTCCAACGAGCTCAACGTATGCTCCTTAGACGAGCTCGTAGCTCCACCCACGCCATCACGACCCGTGCGGCCACCGAGCAACAGAACGACATCACCCGCAGCAGGACTCTCACGACGTACATTATCCGCCTTGACAGCACCCACAACAGCACCTACCTCCAAGCGCTTAGCAACATAATCGGGGTGGTAGACCTCACGCACATGCGTAGTGGCAAGACCTATCTGATTGCCGTAGCTCGAATAGCCTGCCGCAGCCTTTGTCGATATTATGCGCTGAGGGAGCTTGCCCTCCATAGTCTGGTCAACAGGCTTATATATATCACCGGCACCCGTAACACGCATAGCCTGATATACGTAGCTACGACCCGACAATGGGTCACGGATAGCACCTCCAAGACATGTTGATGCGCCACCAAAGGGCTCAATCTCCGTCGGGTGGTTATGTGTCTCGTTCTTAAACTGCAACAGCCAACGCTCCATCTCGCCATCAACATCGACATTTACGAAGATGCTACAAGCGTTGTTCTCCTCGCTCTGCTCCATATCATCGAGCTTACCCTGCTTCTTGAGGTAGCGGGCACCGATGGTTGCAAGCTCCATAAGACATAGGCTCTTCTCCTCGCGGCCGAGCTCCTTACGTATCTTTCGCATAAGGGTGATAGACTCCTCCAACTCGCTCTTTAGGAACGACTCGTCGAGCGTTATCTCCTCAATCTCGGTCGTAAACGTAGTATGGCGGCAGTGGTCGCTCCAATAGGTGTCGAGGATGCGAAGCTCCGTCTCGACGGGATCACGACCCTCCTTCTGGAAGTAGTTTACAACCTCGCGGAGGTCGTCGACATTCATCGCAAGACCATTAGCCTTGCAATAGGGGGCCAAATCCTCCTCCTTCATCTGGCGGAAACCCTCCAACACAGCCACAGGCTTAACCTCCGCACTCTCCATGTCTGTGAGAATGTCGAGGTTCTTCTTGCGCGACTCTACCGCGTTGATAAGATACTTCTCGATGCGTGTCATAGCCGTAGCATCAACACTCTCATCGAAGATATATAGGCGCGACGACTTAATCTTAACCTCGGCATTAGGCTCAATGAGGTGTACGCAGTCTACGGCCGATGCAGCACGCTGGTCGAACTGACCCGGGAGGAACTCCACAGCCAACGAGGGCATACCCTTCGTGTCGCACTCGTCCGTAACGAGGTCGGTGACAACCTCGCCAAAGACACTATAGCGGCTCTTTTCGAGCAGTTCGTCCGAGAAACCAAAGAGGTCGTAAACATTGAGGTAGCGCAACGACTCGATATTAAGACCCAAGTTCGTGTTTAGCTCCTTACGCAACGTCTCAGCCTCGACATCGAAACGTGAATATTTTTCAACAAATATACGGCGATTCTTCATAATCAATAGTTGGTCGTTAGTGGAGGTTATGATTTACAACTCGGCAGCAAGAACCTTATCGGTCTGCGCCTTGCGGAAGGCGACAAGACGCTCCTCGAGAGCCTTGTCCGTGAGCGCGAAGATTGAAGCTGCGATAAGTGCGGCATTCTTCGCACCGTTGATGGCCGTAGTAGACACGGGGATACCTCCGGGCATCTGTACGATAGAGAGCAACGAGTCCATGCCTCCAAGCGCTGAGGTCTTGATGGGCACACCGATGACAGGAACCGTGGTGAGCGCTGCCGTAACACCGGCAACATGTGCTGCACCACCTGCACCAGCGATGATAGCACCAATGCCACGCTCACGTGCCGTCGTCGCATACTCAAACATGAGGTGAGGGGTACGGTGGGCGCTGATAACACGCTTCTCATACTCAATACCCAACTCTTCCAAAGTCTCAACCGCGGCCTTCATCACATCCCAGTCGCTCGTCGAGCCCATAATAACTGCTACTTTCATAATCTCGATAATTTATTATAATTTACACTTACTTCAAAAAAACAAAAACCGCCAACACATTATGTATTAGCGGTATAAGTCCTAATATACACTATCCTTACCCATCTGAACAGCCACAATATATGCGCCCGAAAGAAAACGACCTTGCTTGTCACACGTAGCCATCAACACGCCCTGCAAAGCGAGCTTTTGAGCCATCAATTCGCGCACATTGGCAGCTGTCGTCTGTCGGGGATGTTCACTATAGTAATTCATAGTGACAAAGGTAGCGTTTATTTCGCAGTAAAAAAAGCGCCCGACGCACTTTTTTCAACTTTTTTTTAACAATATACTCTCTCAGCCTTTTACCTCACCTCGGCAGATGCGCAACCAACGCACATAACCGACAATAGCAAGCACTGAATAGACGGCATACAATCCCGCAGTGAGAGGTATGCCCTTATAGAGATACAACCCCACGCTTATCATATCTACAACAAGCCATACAAGCCACTGCTCCACCAACTTACGTGAGAGCATCCACATAGCCACGATGCTCAACGCCGTAGACATCGAGTCAAAGAATGGAACACGGCTATCGGTAAAATCCGTGAGCACGAAGTATATCGCCACATGAAGCACAACATATATCCCAACAAGTGGCAAAATCCACCGTAACGGCGTATGCTTTATTCGCCCCGACGAGCTATCCTTAGGGTGGCGTTTCCACACAGCAAGGCCGTATATGCCGGCAGCAACGTAGTATAGCTGCATGGCGGCATCTGCATAGATACCCGAAGTGAGATACAACACGCCATGCACCATAGGCATAATAGCCCCAATGACCCACACCCATATATTGGCTTTATACTCCAACCATAGGTAAATAAGGCCGAGCGTAGTGCCCACAATCTGTAATATCAAAGACCAATCCATTGTTTAGAAATTAATCGTCACGTTAGCCAAAAAGTTGATGGGTGCTTGCGGGAAGTAGAAAGCCTCGTCGTAACGCTCGCCATCCCACATATACGAGTAGCCATAACCATTTGATTCATAAAGCGTAGAGAATAGATTTTCGACACGCAGACCGAAGCGTACAGAGCCAAACGACGGTCTCTGCAACGTATAGCCCAAATCGACATTCGTCACGCAGTAGGCATCCAACGACAGAGCCTCAATCTCGTTATTCGTAAAATACTGTTTGCCAACATACTGTGTACGCCATACGGCATCGAAGCCCTTAACATGGAAGTCGGCCGACACGGCACCCATAACCGACGGAGAGTACGATATAGTCATCATACCGAGATTTTGACCAAACGTAGGACTATCCTTCAACTGGTCTACATAGTCCAAAATATTATTTTGCGACAGCGTAGCATTTGCCGATAGAGTGAGCCATTTTGTCGTCCGCCACGAGGCCATAAGCTCCACACCGCGACGGAAACTCCTATCGACATTCGTATTCAGCGCATCGTCGCCATCATTGACCATACCCGTAGCCACCAACTGATTATGATAGAACATATAATAGAGGTTTATGCCAAGTGTTAGTCGAGGTGACACATAGCTATAGCCCACCTCCACGTCAATAAGTCGCTCGGGCTTAGGATAGCTATCATCGGCAGAGAACATGTGACGATCGGTGAAGTCCGAGCGTGTAGGCTCGCGGTGTGCCATAGCTGCCGAGGCAAAGAGATTATGACGACCATTTGTATAGCTCAAACCTACGCGAGGGTTAAGGAAATTATACTTCTCGTCGACATCTATCGGCTGCATCGTGACACCCTCATCACCCCAAATGGCGTTGTCATTCGTACCCCACGCCTTATAGTGAACATAGCGGTACTGGACATCGCCATATAGATGCAGAGCATCATCGACACCATGGTATATCTCCCAGTCTGCACGCACAAACATGTTAGCATCCTGCTTCGTCACGTCGTTATCATACCAACGTCCCATGACAGCACCCCTATCGAGGCCATCAACCCACGACAGCGTACCCCAATGCGGGCAACGATAGTAGCTCCACGACCCTCCAAAGGTAAGGTCGAGCGACGACGTATTGTACGTAGCCGCAACATTCGCACCGCCGAGGTGGTTGCGCATCTTCTTATTACGTATAAGGTCTGCCTGCTCGATAGAGGTATTGAGATTGGTATACCCCGCAAGCCACGCATCATCCTTATATTGGTTATAGAAGCCATAACCGTATGTATAGAAGAGTGTCGCAGCCAACTGCCACTCACGACTGAAACGGTGGTTGAGGACAAGTTGGTTGTTTAGCTGCACGTAGTTATCGGTCTCATCGTCGTAATAGTCCACATGTGTACCGTCAGCCAATACGTAGGGGCCATCGGACGTGACGTACTGTCCCGAGGTGTGATACCTGCGGCCGTAAAGCCTCATATCCTCCTTAGACACACCGTTATACGTCAGATAGGTCTTAGCCATGCCACCAAACGATAGCAACTTAACCTTCGTATTTGCTGCATAGTAGCCCGCTTGCAACATATAACTCTTAAGGTCCGTAGCGCCACGCTCGACATATCCATCGGAGCCGATATGCGTAAGACGAGCATCTACAACCCAGTGGTCGCGCATAAGCCCCGAAGATATTTGCAACGCCTGCTTATTGGTATTATAAGAGCCATAGGAAAGCGATGCCGAGCCCCCGAAGTCGGTAGTGAGGGCATCGGTAGTCATCGTCACCGAGCCACCAAAGGCTCCCGTGCCATTTGTCGAGACTCCCGCACCACGCTGCACCTGCACACTACCCACCGACGAGATAAGATCGGGCGTATCGTACCAATATACCGAGTGCGAGTCGGGGTTGTTCATCGCCACGCCATTGATGGTCACATTTATGCGCGTAGCATCCGTACCACGCAGACGTATGGATGTGGCACCTATGCCTATACCCGTCTCGTTGGTCGCAATCATAGAGGGTGTCAGGGCTAATGCCGTAGGCAAATCCGTGCCATAGCTGCTGCGCACGATGGCCTCCTTCGTAAGGTCGTCGTATGCCACAGGTGTGGTAGCCTTAGCCCCCGTGGTTGTAATCTCCACAAGCTCTACCTCATAAATCTTTGTTGTGTCCAAGCGCTCACCGATAATCTGAGCACACGCGGCCGCATGAAAAACAAACATAGCGGCAAGAAATAAAAAAAACCTTTTCATACTTTAAGTTAATTAAGTTGAAAAGGGGCTCAAGATTGCCTTTCCCGGTCTCAGCATTACCCGTATCCGGTACAATGGGTTTAATCTCAGCCACTACACTTCACTATCGTTCGTTCCGTGGCCGACATCAGCATTTACAATCCCTCTAAATCTCCCTTTGAGAAGGGAGACTTGGGCGTTGCCAATTACAGTCACTATCGTTCGTTACGTGGCTGACATCAGCATCAACTCTATGAACAAGTCGCCTCGTTTCGCACGGGTAGTGAAGGAGTAGCACCCCTTATATAGGGGCAAAGATACGAAAAATTTCAATTCGTAATGAGTAATTAGTAAAATTTTAATTAGTAATGATTATTTTCCATCGTAAAGAGTCATGTAATACACCTAATTAAGGTCTCACGTGTTGCAGTCTCACCACTTTTTATACCTTTGCCATCGTAACGATGGTCTTACTACAGCCATGTCATGCACCTAATTAAGGTCTCACGTGTTGCACTCTTATCTTTTTTTGCTATCTTTGCGGAAGTATATAAATAAAGCCTAAAACAACCTAAATAGTATGAGAAGAATTATTGCTCCGTCGGTACTCTCTGCCGACTTCGGTAATCTCAACCGCGACATGGAGATGCTTGACCGCTCACGTGCCGAGTGGGTACATGTAGATGTTATGGATGGTGTCTTCGTGCCCAACATATCGTTTGGTTTCCCGCTTATGAAGCCACTACGCAAGGGTACAACGAAGGTGCTCGATGTGCATCTCATGATTACTGCTCCCGAGAAGTATGTTGAGCGCTTTGTGCAGGCAGGAGCCGACTATGTCACGTTCCACTACGAGGCGACAGAGAATATCCAAGAGTGCATAGACCTTATACGCAAGGCCGGCGCTAAGGTGGGCATATCTATAAAGCCGGGAACTGAGCCCGACGTCCTCGACAAGTGGCTAACACAGCTCGACCTCATCCTCGTCATGAGCGTAGAGCCGGGCTTCGGAGGTCAGAAATTCATGCCCTCATCTATCGCCAAGTGCGAATACCTCAACCGCAAGAAGCAGGAGCTTGCCCTCAGCGACCTTATCATCGAGGTAGATGGCGGCATCTCGGCAGCAAACTCACGCCTACTCTTCGATGCGGGTGCCGAGGCTCTTGTTGCAGGCAGCTCGGTATTTGGTGCTACAGATCCCGAGCAGGCTATTATCGACATGCTTAACTCGTAAATACTGATGATATCGCTCGACAACCTAAGCATAAGCTACGGAGGGTGGACACTCTTCGACGGCATATCGTTTATGATAAATCCCAAGGACCGCATAGGCCTCGTGGGTAAGAATGGTGCCGGCAAGACAACACTACTACGTGTAATCACAGGTGAGCAGCAGCCCACCGAGGGTGCTGTGACCATAAATGGTGAGTGTACCATAGGTTACCTCCCGCAGCAGATGCGCGTGGCCGACACCACGACACTCGTAGCGGAGACTGCCAAGGCCTTCGACGAGGTGCTTCGTATCGAGGCCGACATCGAGCGCCTCACCGCGGAGATAGCCTCACGCACGGACTACGAGAGCGACGGGTATGCCGAGTTGATACATAGGCTCAACGATGCCAACGACCGCTACCACATCCTTGGTGGCGATACGCGCGATGCGGATATTGAACGTACACTACTCGGCTTAGGATTTAAGCGCACAGACTTCGAGCGTCCCACACGAGAGTTCTCAGGAGGATGGCGCATGCGTATCGAGTTAGCTAAGCTGCTGCTAAGGCGCCCATCCATATTTCTCTTAGATGAGCCCACGAACCACCTCGACATCGAGAGTATACAGTGGTTAGAGGAGTATCTTAAGAATTATAATGGCGCCGTGCTCCTCATATCTCACGATAGAGCCTTCCTCGACAACGTAACAACACGCACGGTGGAGTTGTCGTTAGGCAAGATATACGACTACAAGGTTCCCTACTCGAAGTATGTCGTTCTACGTGCCGAGCGTCGCGAGCAGCAGATGGCAGCGTATGAGAACCAGCAGCGAATGATTGAAAAGACTGAAGAGTTTATCGAAAAGTTCCGCTATAAGCCCACGAAGAGTAATCAGGTGCAGTCGCGCATCAAGCAACTCGAAAAGATTGACCGCATAGAGGTCGACGAGGAGGATTTATCGCGTCTGAACATCAAATTTCCGCCTGCGCCACGCTCGGGACAGATTGTCGCCGACATTAAGGGTGTGGGCAAGGCCTTTGGTACGAAGCGTGTATTTAGCGATGCCGAGTTTACCATCGAGCGCGGACAGAAGATAGCCCTCGTGGGGCGTAACGGCGAGGGTAAGACCACGCTTGCCCGCATGCTTATCGGCGAGCTCGCTCCTACGGAGGGCGAGATTAAGATTGGCGCCAACGTGAACATAGGCTACTACGCACAGAATCAGGACGACCTCATGGATGGGGAGTTCACCGTATTCGACACGTTAGACAGGGTTGCCGTGGGTGACATACGCACACGCCTAAGAGATATCCTCGGAGCCTTTCTCTTCCGTGGCGAGGATATAGACAAGAAGGTCAAAGTGCTCTCGGGTGGCGAGCGCTCGCGCTTAGCCATGGCACGTCTGATGCTTGAGCCCTACAACCTCTTAGTCCTCGACGAGCCCACCAACCACATGGATATGCGCTCGAAGGACATCCTTAAGAATGCCCTACAGAAGTATGACGGCACGGTGGTGGTCGTGTCGCACGACAGAGAGTTCCTCGATGGTCTTGTGGAGCGCATATATGAGTTTCGCGATGGTGGCGTGAGGGAGTATCTTGGCGATATATGGTACTTCTTGGAGAAACGCAAGGTTGAGTCGTTGCAAGACATTGAGCGCCACGATAGACCGACAGCGAAGGTGGAGGAGAGCGCCACAAATGGAGGCAAACTGAGCTACGAGCAGAAGAAGGAGCAGGAGAAGCTGCTACGCAAGCTGCGCAAGGCTGTGGAGACAATCGAAGCCGAGCTTGCGGAGGTAGAAAAGGAGATTGCCGCCTACGATGCCCGCTTTGCTGTGGCTACGGAGTACAATGCCGACGACTATGCCAAGTACGAGGGTCTAAAAGGTCGCTACGACCACCTCATGCACGAGTGGGAGAAGGCATCCTATGAGTTAGAGATTAGTAATGAGCAAATTCGCAAATAGATGGAAAACATTATCTTTGGCATAAGGCCTATTGCTGAGGCTATCGAGGCACACAAGCAGATAGAGCGCATATATATAAAAAAGGGGGCTGATGGTCAGCTTATGAACGACCTTAAGGATCTCATGGCTCGCCACCGTCTACGCTGGCAGGAGGTGCCCATCGAGAAGCTCAACCGCCTGACACGTGGCAACCATCAGGGTGTTGTAGCACAGATTGCCGCCATCGAGTATGTAGAGCTTACGGACATCCTTGAGCGCGTACCCGAAGATGAGACACCGCTCATTGTCATCTTCGATGGTGTCACCGATGTACGCAATTTCGGAGGTATAGCCCGCTCGGCAGAGTGTGCCGGTGCTCACGGTCTTATCACTCCGCTTAAAAACTCCGCACCCGTCAATGCCGATGCCATACGCTCCTCGGCAGGTGCGCTGAACAACATCCCCGTATGCCGCGTAGGCTCGATACGTAACACTATTAAGACGTTGCAGACCGAGGGTTTCCAGATTGTTGCCGCCACCGAGAAGAGCAACCGTCTACTCTACGATGCAGACTTTACGAAGCCTACGGCCATTGTCATGGGTGCCGAAGATAAGGGCATATCGAAGGAGGTGATGAAGCTATGCGACGAGCAGCTTGCCATACCCCTTATTGGTCGCACCGAGTCATTGAACGTATCGGCAGCAGCAGCTATCATGCTCTTTGAGGTTGTACGCCAGCGTATAGGTGACTAACGTCAATGAGCATCGTCCGCCACGACATATTAGGAGATATAGAGTGTGTACGCTCACTACGCACACGCTCTATTCGTCTTGTGGTGAAGCGTGATGGCACACTACGTCTGACAATTCCACTATTTGCGACAGAGAGCCAAGCTATAGCCTTTGCCGAGAGCAAGGCAGCATGGATAGAGAGAACTCGCTCACGCATAGCCAAGGCCGTCGAAGAGTATCCCACGATAACACGCATTGAGCGTGAACGACTACGTCGTGAGGCTCATAAGGTCATACCTGCGATGGTTGAGCGCATAGCCTCGCGCTTCGGGTTCACGTACAACGCGCTACGTATCTCCTCAGCCCGCACACGCTGGGGGTCGTGTAGCAGCAATAACGACATAAGCATATCGCTCTTCGTCATGCTTCTCCCCGAGCATCTGCGCGAGTTTATCATCCTTCATGAGCTCTGCCACACCAAGCATCACAACCACTCGGCAGATTTCCACAATACCCTAAGAATACTATCCGAGGGTCGCGAGGCGCAGTACAACGCCGAGCTTAAGCGCTATCGCATACCCAAGGTCGAGGAGTAGCTACAACTGCTCCATGTGCATAAAATATGGCGTTTCGATATCTGGTTGCTCTGCGAAGATGCCAAACACGGCAGAGCCTGAGCCCGACATCGAGGCGTAGACAGCACCCTCCGCAATAAGCATCTGCTTAATCTGAGCAATACATGGGTGCGCATCGAAGATATGCGGTTCAAAATCGTTCACCACACTCCCCTGCCACTGCTCCACAGGTCGTGCCACAAGTGACACCAACGGCACCTCGGGCATCTGTGGCTTAACACCTCGGTAGGCCTCCGCAGTCGACACACCCTCCTCGGGCTTAATGACAACGAGCCACTTACCACCGAGGTTTATATCAATAGGCTTCATAATCTCACCGCGCCCGGTGCATAGCTGTGGCGTATTGTATACAAAGAAGGGGGTATCGCTACCAAGCTCCGCAGCAAGTGCTGCCAACGCAGCCCTATCGAGTCCTAGGGTGTAGATATCGTTTATAGCCATCACGACAGCCGTAGCATCCGACGAGCCACCACCAAGACCCGCGCCAAAGGGCACGCGCTTATTCAAACGTATCCTTACGCCCCCTACAGCATAGCGCTCCTGCATAAGGCGTGCAGCACGAACACATAGGTTATCCTTATCGGCACAATCCACCATAATACCCTCGCCCGTAAAGGCTACGCCCTCGCTCTCCATCGGCTCTACCGTGACTACATCGTATAGTTCGCGTACCGGAAGCATCACGGTTTCCAACTCGTGATAGCCGTCGGTGCGCTTACGCACAACCCTCAGACCGAGGTTTATCTTACAATTGGCTCTTAGCTGCATAACGAAATATTTTTCACAAATATACTCAAATATCGGTATAGTTGTTGAAAAAAGGGTGTTACAAACCAAAAAAAGTAATAAGTATGAAAAGGCTATTTACATTTATCATCCTGCTCGCCGCGCTACCGCACATCTGTGTAGCACAGAAGAGCAAGCACCACTTGATGTCCGAGTGGCGCGATGGCGACTACATTGTACGTCGCTACATCGTCGAGGACGACACGTTGCACAAGGCGAAATACGAGCTGCACTACGCCATCAACTCCGCAACGACAGCTCCCGAGTATGAGCACAACGACATCGAGCTCGAGCGCCTCGACCGCTTATTTGCAGAACTTAAGAGCGACACTCTGCGCCATGTATCGTCGATAACGATTGCGGGCTATGCCTCACCCGATGGTACAACACCCTTCAATGCCGAGTTGGCACGCGAGCGTGCCGAGAAGCTGAGCGCCATGCTTGCTCAGCGCTATGGACTCAAGGGCTATGACGTATCGGTCACCTCGCACGTGGAGCCATGGAGTGCAACGACAAAGCCTATCGAAGAGTCGAAGCTAACGAATCGTAGCGACATCGTCAACATAGTAAATTCCAACGAGGCTCCGATGACCGTGGATAGGCGATTGAAACGCGAGGACGATGCTTGGAGTTTCCTCACCACAGATGTACTACCCGAGATGCGACGTGCTGTGGTGACGATAGCCTACACCGAGGACCACACCATCGACAGCCGCGAGTATAGTCCCCAGCCACGTGAGGTTATCGTCGTGGAGGAGGTTGTGGAACATGACAAACACAAGAAGCATCACAAACGCAACAAGCGCAATAAGGATATCGAGGAGTGGGACGGTCTTATCATAGACTTCGGAGAGTAGACGTAGGATAATAACCAATCAAAAATTTGCATAAAAGAATTGGATTTTGTACCTTTGTCATCACGTGATAGTTTCACCACGACAGAGATAACAACTAAAACCAATTATAACTATGGCAAATTTAAGAGTACTTAAGAAGGAGATTGACTACCGTTTGGAGGAGTTTGTCTTTGATTGCGAGATGGCTGCATTCGTACAGCCCAACAAGGAGGAGAAGATTGTTGACCTCATGCAGAAGAGCGTAGAGTTGCGTAACGCCCTCTACTGCAAGGCTAACAACCCCGCAGAGCCCAAGAACCGTTCACTCGTGAAGAAGCACTACGCTGCATTGCGCCGTGACATGGTCGAGAGCTTCGCAGGTCTCTTTGCTGACCTTAGCGCTGTGTGCGAGTAAACACCTCTAACGGCCGTCACTATGATATCGGCCACAAACGAATAAACCCCTGCATGGTGCAGGGGTTTATTCGTTTATAGCATACGTTCACTACTTCTTCTCGGGTGCAGGAGCTGGCTGCACAGGGATAATCATAGGCTGCTTACCGGCAGGCTTCACCGCTCCGGCGGGGCGCTTTGCAGGCATGACTGTCACTTTTGATTTACCCGCCTTGATAGGCTTAGCACTCTCCACGGCATTATCCTCGGGCGTAGCCTCAGCCTCAGGGTCAACATGAGTGACACCTTTAAGCTTGACACGCATAACAACACCATCATTAGGACCTACAGCGCGATTACCACGCTCACCATAGGCCAACGATGCCGGCATCCAGATAGTAATCTCACCACCCTCGCTGACATGCTTAAGCGCATACTGCGAACCCTTGATGATAGAGCTGCTAAGAGGTATACGCAAGTTCTCGACCTTTACAATCTGCTCCTCGAGCTGCTTGAGGTGAGCCTCGCGCTTAGCCGAGTCGGGGAAGAACATATTAGTACGTGCCTGCTCAAGGTTCTTACGTAACGCCTCTACACGCTTCGTCGTAGACTCCACGCTGCGACCTGAACGTGTAAACACCTCATAGCTGAAAGCAACGGTATCGGTAATATGCATAGGACGGAGGCCATGACCTGCGACATCTACACGATAGTAGAGCGTATCATTCTCAACGACCATCGGATGCACACCCTCCTGCTGAGCGATATCCTTAAGCCATGTGCGTGTACGCTCGAGGTTGTACGCTGCCCAATCGTTCTTAACATAGTTCGACATGTAGGTGCGCACATCGTTACCCGTAATAGACATTATCGAATCGATAACCTTGGGCGAATCCACCTTAGCGGCATCCTCCAAAGCCTTATATACCCAATAGGTATTTCCCGGAAGAGCCAGCTTAGTGATATAGCCTGCAATATCGCGACCGAACATCACTACGACATTCTCGCGGGTAAACTCCTCGTTGTATACCTCGGGGAGCTTCAAAGTGTCGCGACGGTCTGTCTGAATCATAGCCTGCGAGCGCTTAGCCATCAAATAGGGACGTGCGACATCGTTGCTATAGCGCGACATAAGTTCAGTGTTATGCTCCAACATCTCCATGTCGAGTTCCTTCTGTGTAAGCACCTCGTCAATAGTCGCAAGGAGAACATCTTGGTCAAACTCAAGGTGTGAGTTCTGGAGCGAAAGGCTGAGGCCCACGTTCATACCCACAGCATACGACAGAGTATCAAACTCGGCAGTAGCATCGTTGTAGATTCTCGACATGTCGTTGTCGAAATACATCTGCTTATCGCCGCCACCACACGATGCGAGGGCGACGAGCGACAAGGCTGCAATAAGGACTTTCTTCATAATAAATTACGTATTGTTAAAATTATCTCTTTTCGATGTCGATAAGCCACAGCTCGTAGTAGAGCATGGTGTTGGGTGCTACGTTCAGCGAGTCACACCCTGCCGAGCCAAAGGCTAAGGCCGAGGGCAACCATGCCTCCATATGTCCACCCTTACCGATGAGCTTCGCAGCCTCGATAACGCCACGTGTCATATCGCCAACAGCCAAACGCAGCGTGTCGCCACGATAGTACGTCGTATCGACGACATTACCCGCTTGGTCGAGAGCGCGATAGCGTATGCGTATAGTATCGCGGTTATTGCGAATAACGCTCTTCATGTCGCCAATATCTGCAATCTTATACGTCAAACCGGAGTGCGTAGCCACAAACTTACGGTCCTGACGGCGCAAGTCCTCCAAAAACTGATTCTCGAAGTGCTTGACACGCTCGTAGATGTCGTAGTTCATATATTTAAGGTATGCAGCACGGGCCACCTCGTCATTGAGTTTGGGTTGACCATTGTAGGCATCGCGCAAACCCTCGCACACCATATCCACATTGAGCAACGAGTCTATACCCGCGAGGTTACGTCCGAGATTTAGTCCCATGACATACGACATAGAGTCGGCACTCGTCTGCATCGTAGGCTTCACCGTCGTAGATTTACCTCCACACGATACAAGCACCAAGAGTATAAAGATTGTTATTAGCGACTTTTTCATCAACAGACACTATTAGAAGGGAAGAAATATCAGCTGAACGATAACGTATACGGGCAGAAGTATCACCAACGAGAACTTCACTATATATCCGAAAAACGACGGCATCTTGACACCTGCCTCCTCAGCTATAGCCTTAACCATGAAGTTGGGGCCATTGCCTATATATGTCATGGCGCCAAAGAATACTGCACCCAACGATATTGCCGTGAGCAGTATCTCGGGGATACCCGCCACATACTCCACGCCTGCAACCTCGGGCAGACCCGTAGCAACCGTATGGAACGCCACAGCCGTAGGAGCATTATCCAAGAATGAGGATAGAGTACCCGTAGAATAGAAGAACTGCCACGGCTCGGTAAGGCCAAGATCCATAGCATGCTGGTTGAGGTACATCATCGCCGGGGTCATCGTAACAAAGATGCCGACAAAGAGGATGGCGACCTCCAAGATTGGTGCCCATGAGAAGTTATTAGCCTTGCGCACCTGCTTAGGCGTTGTCACCAACGACAGGATGATGATTACACCGAGCACAATGTCACGCAGGAATGCGATATAGAACGGCGCACCCTCAGCTCGCATGGCAGGGATATAGCTGCGGTTAAGGAAGAGCACAGCGGCGATTACCATACCCAAATATATGAAGTTACGCGCACCGGAGATACGTATAGGCTCATGCTCGGTACTATCACGGAGGATATTCTCGGCAGGCTCCTTAGCATAGTAGTGACGGTCGAGAATGAAGTAGATACACATCAACAACAGACCTGCAACCAACCACTCGGGGAACATCGACGAGAACCACTGGAACTCGGCACCACGGAGGTACAACAAGAACAATGGGGGGTCACCCAGCGGCGTAAGAATACCACCACAGTTCGCCACAAGGGCTATGAAGAAGAGTACCGTATGTACCCTATACTTTCGCTGCTTGTTAATCTGCAACAAGGGACGAATCAAGAGCATAGCTGCGCCCGTAGTACCCATAAACGATGCAAGCAAAAAGCCCATACCGAGAATAGAGGTGTTGATAAAAGGCGTAGCTGCAATATCACCACGAATGTGGATGCCTCCGGTCACGACAAAGAGCGCCAAGAGCAGCATAATGAAGGGGATATAGTCGTAGAGCAAGTTGTGAACGATACTATGTCCCATACCGTAAAACGACAACAATACAATCGTCACCACGGAGATTGCAAACGTAAAGATGAATTTATTGCGATTACTCTCCCATACATGCTCCATCGCTAACGGTGCAATGGCAATGGTTAGCAGCATAATCACAAAAGGAATCACCATCCATAGTTCTACCTGATGCATAATACTTAATTTTAGGAGTTATTCGAGTGCCGTAAATGTAGCAATGGCTTCATCAACATACGGAGTTTGGCTTTTTACGCTTAAATTTCGCAGCAAAGCGCTCCAACGCCGACTATAACACACTACATCTCTCCAATAACCACCATTAACAATTATATATTGCTGTTCCTGTTTTTGCACTTCTATATTCACCACCCTACAGCACATCGGGCGCAGGGTGATTTTTCAACGCCATGCAACACATGTTATAAAGCATGCGTGCAGCAATCATTGCATCTATCTTATCCTCCATGTTGGGAACCACCTCCGTGAGGTCGAAGCCCACAATCTTACGTCCCGAGTCGACAATCCTGCCCATGAGATATACCACCTCGGGTAGACGCAGACCACCGGCAACAAGCGAGCCTGTATTTGGCGAGCACTCAACCGTGAGGCCATCGACGTCCAACGATATATATACACTCTCGGGGAGTTCTGCGATAATCTCATCGACTATCGTCGACCAAGTCACACCCTCGAATTGGCGCGACCATATAGACTGACCGGTAAAGAGCTTCACACGGCTATCGCTCTGAGCACGCTCCCACTCCTCGGGGCTGAAAGCACGAACACCAACAGCTACAAGGCTATCAACGGCCCTAATATCGCGCAACACGTTATACATAACCGAGGCATGCGAATATTCGAAACCTTGATGTGCAATGCGCAGGTTACACTTCGAGTCGATATGCAGAACGCCAATCTTGCCATACCTCTCCGCCACAGCGCGTATGTGTCCGTAGGCCACCGAATGATCGCCACCGACAAGACCTACAATCTTGCCCTTATCGAGCCAATGTTTCGACTGAGCGTAGATATTATCGTTGACTATTGCCGAAGCCTCATTCACACGTCGCAAACTGCGCTCATAGACAAGGTGGTCGAATGCCGACGAGCCGAGGTCGTCATGCACCTTAGTAACGCGCACAGCATCGGCACGCAAATGGTGTGACGTATCCTGCATAGTGTAGTCGATAGAGGCCGTGGCTATACCCTTGCGCCAACTATACGGGGCCATAGGCTCGAAGAAATCCACGCGGCGCGATGCCTCAATAATGGCATCGGGAGCATAGGAGCTACCAACACGCACAGCAGTAGTCACATCCCATGGTGCAGAGATGAGAACCAAAGCTGCCTCGTCGGGACTCAGCGGAATACCGAAATAGTTGCCATTATCCGGAATAGCTCCATTTGGATTAAAACCCTTGTTACTCATTGCCGTCGTTACCAATATCCTTAATCAGATAAAATAATCGTGCAAAATTAGTAATTTTTTAACATTTTTCCTACATTTGCTAAAAATTTATACCACATAGAAATGAAAGTCGCAATCGACAAAGACATACCGTTTATAGGCGGGGTATTGGAGCCATTCGCCGAGGTCATATACTACAGCGGTAAAGATATTGACTCTAAAGTCGTTAAGGACTGCGACGCCCTCATCGTAAGAACACGTACACGCTGCTGCGGAGAGCTTCTTGAGGGCTCAAATGTGAAGTTCATAGCCACGGCGACCATCGGCCGCGACCATATCGACGAGAGGTATTGCCGAGAGCACGATATTGCCGTACACAGCGCCCCCGGGTGCAATGCGCGCGGCGTGTTACAGTGGGTTGCGGCTGCACTACGACACGTTGTCACTTCGGACAACCTTTCACCCGAGGATTATACCCTCGGTGTTGTTGGCGTAGGAAACGTAGGCTCGCTCGTTGCAACGTATGCCCGAGCATGGGGATTTAGGGTGTTAGAATGTGACCCTCCGCGCATGGAGCATGAGGGTGGTGCCTTCGTGCCGATGGAGAGCATTTTGGCAGATGCCGACATCATCACACTACACACTCCGTTAGACGACACGACACGCCATCTGATAGATGCCGAGGCCATCGCTCGGATGAAGCCTAATGCAACGATTATCAACGCCTCACGTGGCGGTGTAGCCAACAATCGTGCAGTGATGCAGAGCGGCCATCGTTACGTCTTTGACGTATGGGAGGGGGAGCCTAATTTAGACTCCGAGGTATTGCAAAAAGCCTGCCTCGCAACACCCCACATTGCGGGCTACTCGCTACAAGGTAAGGCCAACGCCACGGCAATGGTTGTCAGAGCCTTTGCCGAGCATTTCAACATTTCCCTAACGGATTGGTATCCACAGGAAGTGGCACGCTCTACCCCACGCGCAATAGGATGGAACGAGATGGTGTCGTCCATAGACACATATTTCGACATTGTAGGCCAAAGCAGACGTCTAAAGTGTCACATGGAGGAGTTCGAGGCTATGCGCAACGGCTACAACTATCGCGAGGAGTATTTTTAGGCTAAAGTAGACACTATCACCTCATCCACAAGGATGTCATGCTCGTCGCAAACGAGCTCCTCAAACACTTGACAACCAAAGGCTACACCTATCTTATATGCACGAAAATCGGGCTGCGACATATACTTATCGTAGAAGCCACCACCGCGACCAAGACGTATACCCGAGCGTGTGAAAGCACGTGCCGGCACGATGATAAGGTCTATCTCGCCTGCGGGATACTCCACATCGCCCACCGGCTCTGCTATACCGAAGGCTCCCGTCTGCATCCTCTCGGGGTCATAGTCGTAGAAGCGCATAACGTCACCCTCGACACGAGGTACGACAACGTGCTTACGCATCGCTCTCCACCTATCGAGCGTCCTCTGCGTGGGCACCTCGTCACTCATCGCAGCATAGAACGCCACGCTATGCGCCCGCGTGAAGGCATCGGTACTCTCCACCAAGCGAAATATCTCCTCGGCGGCCGTCTCCTTGACCTGCGCACCGAGTTCCTTGATGCGACGTCGAACCTCTTGACGTATCGCCCGTTTCTGGTCGTTTATTTGCTCCAAATCCATCTCCATACTCAGACCTATATATAAATAATGTATATTTTTACCTCTTTTCGCTACCTTTACATAGTAAAAAGTGCCGTAGGCTATTGTTATTATGCAAACAATTCTTATCTTTGCAGTATGTTTTGGTGGCAATGTGCCGACCCAAGCATAACAAACACCGCAATAAACTACAAAACTATTTACAAATATAATTAAAATTTTACACTATGAGCTGTTTTTTAACTAATTCATCAGTGGGAAAGAAACTTGTTATGAGTATTTCGGGATGTTTCCTCGTACCCTTCATTCTCTTCCACATGTCAATGAACCTCACCATGCTCTTCAGCTGGCAGGGTTACAACGCTATTTGCGAGTTCCTCGGTGCTAACTGGTATGCACTCGCTGGTACGGCACTCTTGGCGGCAGGTGTTCTCGTTCACTTCGTGTACGCCTTCATCCTCACCATTAACAACTACCGTGCACGTGGTAAGCAGCGCTACGCAGTAACCGTTCAGGAGAAGGGTGTATCGTGGGCTTCGAAGAACATGCTTGTTCTTGGTGTTATCGTAATCCTCGGTCTTGGTCTTCACCTCGTACACTTCTGGTCTAAGATGCAGCTCGTGGAGATTATGGGTGCTCACGCATCAGTAGTCGGAGGCTTGGACGTACCCGCAACTAATGGTGCAGCCCTTATGATGATTACCTTCTCGAAGTGGTACAATGTCGTGCTCTACCTCGTATGGTTCGCAGCATTGTGGTTCCACCTCACACACGGCGTATGGTCTATGTTCCAGACCGCAGGCTTCGCTAACGATACATGGTATCCTCGCTTAAAGTGCGGTGCCAACATCGTTGCTACGCTCATCTTCCTCGGCTTCGCTGTTGTTGCAGTATACTGCTACTTCACATCGACACCTCAGCTTATTGAGGAGATGCTCACTTACGTTGGTTAGTACATAATTTAGAAAACAATAAAAACAGAGATATTATGGCTTATAAATTAGATGCAAAAACTCCGGCAGGTGAATTAGCTCAGAAGTGGAGCAATCACAAGGCGGCTATCAAGGTCGTAAGCCCGGCAAATAAGCGTAAGTTGGACATCATCGTTGTAGGTACCGGTCTTGGTGGCGCCTCTGCAGCTGCTTCACTCGGTGAGCTCGGCTACAACGTAAAGATCTTCTGCATCTCGGACTCTCCACGTCGTGCGCACTCTATCGCAGCACAGGGTGGTATCAATGCAGCAAAGAACTACCAGAACGATAATGACTCTATCTACCGTCTCTTCTACGATACAATCAAGGGTGGTGACTATCGTGCACGCGAGGCTAACGTATATCGTCTTGCCGAGGTGTCGAACCTCATTATCGACCAGTGCGTAGCTCAGGGTG
>JAFVWO010000010.1 GCA_017501625.1 Alistipes sp. | reverse complement strand
TCCTTCTTAAAGTAATCGCCATACGACCAGTTGCCGAGCATCTCGAACATAGTGTGGTGGTACGTATCGTGACCCACCTCCTCAAGGTCGTTATGCTTACCCGATACGCGCAGGCACTTCTGCGTGTCGGCCACACGAGGCCAACGACGGGGAGCATTGCCAAGGAATATATCCTTAAACTGATTCATACCGGCATTGGTAAACATCAGTGTGGGATCATTCTTTACGACCATCGGAGCCGAGGGCACAATCTCATGCTGCTTGGAGTGGAAGAACTCCAAAAATGCTTCTCTAATCTTGTTTGATTCCATATATCTTAAATTTATTTTGTACCTATATTTTATTGCGGTTGCAAAATTACACAATTTACTTTAATTTTGCATCGTTATTTGTGATATTTTTAAGAATTTTTACTTTTTCTGATGAGCCGCGAGAACAATAGCCGTAAAAAGAGTCTTAAGGAGCGACACCCTAAGGGGTATAGCGTGGTTATGCGCCTACTCTTAAGCCTTATCATAGCTGTTGCGGCCAACATGCTTCTAACGACGTGGTTCGACACTCCAAAGATGGCAAAGATACGCCGAGAAAACCGCCATCTTGTGGCGCAGTACGGCATTCTTCAGGATAGGATTCTTTCGGCCGAGCAGATGCTTAAGGATGTGAAACACCGCGACCAATACGTATACCGACCGCTGCTTGGCGTAGATACGCTCGATATTCCGCAAGTATATGCCGAGTATAACGACTCGAAATATGCCGACTTGCCCGATGGCGAGTATGGCGATGCTATTATTGAGGGTTGGAAGAGCATCGACAAGCTGGCACGTGAGTTGTATTACGCCTCGCTCGCTCTCGACACTACACAAGACTTGGCCGAAAATAAGGAGGCCTTTTCTACCGTCATACCGGCAATATGGCCTATCGACCGCACGAAGCTGAATTATGTGAGCAGCCTCTACGGCATGCGCCAACACCCCAGATATGGCTACTGGCGTATGCACGAGGGTGTTGACCTCTCAGCACCCAAGGGCACACCTGTATATGCCACAGGTAATGCCGTGGTACTTCGCTCGGGATGGCGCCCCGGCTATGGTGAGCTTATAGAGCTTAACCATGGCTTTGGATATAAGACACGCTATGGCCACCTCTCGAAACGCTACGTTCAAGCGGGTGACAGCGTTACGCGAGGTCAGGTTATTGGCGAGGTGGGTAACACGGGTATTTCGTCAGGTGCACACTTGCACTACGAGGTACGCTTCCGCGACAATACCGTAAATCCGATACACTACTTCAACAAGGATATGTCGCCCGAGGCGTATATCGACCTTATGAAACAACTTGAAGAGTCAGCTAAAGAGAATTGATTTAATGGCAGAAACGGAAAACATATCACGTAAAAGTTCACGTAGACTAAGACGATATATGCCATACGTTGTTAACGTATTGGTGTGGGTAGCCATGGTTGCCGTATGGTGGGTGGTGCTGACCTTTGCTGTCGATATGCCTGCGGAGTATAGATTGCGTCACTCGACCGATGGACTTAGGGTGGAGTACGAGAGGATATCCGAGCGATACGACTCGCTCTCTCTGGTCTTGGAAAATGTGGTGCGTCGCGATGAAAATGTCTTTAGAAAACTCTTCGAGTCCAACCCCTACAACCTTAGTGCGGATGAGGATAATGAGCGTATTACCTTACACGAGGGGCTAATGGAGCTAAGTAGTGATGAGCTGCTGACAATATTAGATGAACGCATTAAAAATGCTGAAAATGTGGAGCATGATATTGTTGATGCTCATAACGAGTTGAAATATCATCTATCAAACGAAACATTATCAATAAACTCCGTGCCGGCTATCCAGCCTGTGAATAATAAACAACTAACACTTCTTGCTGCGGGTAAAAAGCCTTTAATTAATCCGTTCCATCGTGCTATGCGTGAGCATCATGGCGTTGATTATCTCATTCCCGAGGGAACGGCTGTATTTGCCACAGCCGATGGTAAGATTAAATCGCTATCGGAGAAGAACACATCGCACGGCAAGGCTATAACCATCGACCATGGCAATGGCTACGAAACATCGTACAGCCACCTACTCGATATTCGTGTCAGAAAGGGTCAGGAGGTTAAACGCGGTGATATTATCGCCCTTTCGGGCAATAGTGGATTGTCGTTTGCTCCCCATTTGCACTACGAGGTTATATATAACGATACTCGCGTAGACCCCGTACACTACTTCTTTTTGGAGCTTAATCCCGAGGAGTATCAGAGGATAATTCGCATAGCGCTATCAAGCATGCAATCATTCGATTAATATGCGTGAGATAAAGCTAATTCTACTCGATTTCGACGGCACGCTTGTCGACACTCGCAGGGCTAATGCCTTAGCCTATATCGCGACACTTGGCGAGGTGGGTATAACCCTCACCGAGCAGGATTATTTGACCCGTTACTTCGGTGTGCGTTGCATGGAGTTTATGCATGCCTTGGGTATTGACGATGACAGCGAGGTTAGACGCTTAAGACAGCGTAAGGTCGAGCTCTATCCCAACTACTTTGACACAGTTGTGCTAAACAAGCCATTATGGGATTGGTGTCAGATGATGCGAATGATGGGAGCTAAGGTTTGGATAGTATCTACAGGTCATATTGATAACATAACCAATGTGATGCGATACTTGAACTTGTTTTCGGGCGTTGACGGCATTATTTCGGGGGATGATGTTACCAATCCTAAGCCCTCGCCCGATGCCTTCCTGAAGGCTATGGAAATGGAGGGCGTAACCCCTGATGAGACCATCATTTTCGAGGATTCGGATGTGGGCATTGAGGCTGCGCAACGCAGTGGTGCAGCCTATGTACGTATTAAGCTGTAAGAGGATATAGAAACAGTTTAATTGTCTAAAATGTTGCATACATTTTGGCAGATTAGTTTTTTTTGCTTAATTTTATGCTCTGAAATCACTAAAAACGGATTTATGAAACGGGTTGTGTTGATTCTATGCGCGCTTATGTGCTCACTATATGCTATTGCTCAAGAGCCTGAAACTCCACGTAGTAATCCTATCAAGGATTTTCTTTCGAGCTTCACGGCTATAAATGTGGATGCTCCCATAAAGTTGGAACTTATCAAGATTGGCGCCGATGAGGCTCCATATATAATCTTCGATACCAAGGGTGCAGACTCTAAGTTTACGTTTGAGGTCGATGGCAAAAGTAAGCTGCTGAAGATTAGTGAACGCTCTGACCCTAAGCGCGAGAGCATCACCGAAGTGAAGGTATACTTTAGTGAACTTACCGACATATCTATATCCAAGGCTAAGGTTACGGTCGAGGGAGTTATCGAGTCGCAGTTGCTCGACCTCTACATATCGAACGATGCACACTTCATCGCTACGGTAGATGTCATTGACCTTATGGCCTTTGTCGGTGGCAAGAGTCGTGTTATGCTCGAGGGCAAGGCTCGCTACCATTCGGCCGACATATCCGCTTCGGAGTACGATGCCGGGCAGCTTGAAGTTATGTCCACAACGGCAGAAGCGGCACACAATGCTGTTGTCAAGGTCAATGCCACGGAGCGCCTTGAGGTTAAGACCGCAACGGGAGGTAAGATATTCTATACCATTCGCCCGCAGATTCTCAGGAGCGAGGTCACACTCTTTGGTGGCGAAATATCTCAACTTTAATTAGGCCTATTTCATGCATACATTCCAGCATGAGTTAGCACACACACTCCTCGATAGGTACGATGGCGACCTGTCGCAGTTTGTTGTGCTCTTTCCGTCGTTACGTGCCCGCACCTTCTTCAACGATGCCGTGGCGCACATGACCGATAGACCTGTATGGCAGCCGACATGGATGTCGATAGACGAGCTCATGGAGCGAGGTTCGGGATTAGTGCGAGGTGAGCGTATTCGTCTGATAAGCGAGCTATACAAGGTATACGTCAAGCACCATCCGTCGGAGACTTTCGACCGCTTCTACTTCTGGGGGGAGATGCTCATCTCGGACTTCGATATGATTGACAAGTATCTTGTCGATGCATCTATGCTGCTGCGTAACATCAACGATATAAAGGAGATAGAGGCCGATTTATCCTACCTCAATCCTCAGCAAGAGCGCATCCTTCGTTTTTGGAGCGCCATAGGCCCCGAGGAGTCGTTGAGTGTGCATAAGAGACTCTTCCTGAAGGTGTGGAACTCTCTGCCCGTCATATACAATGAGTATCGCGAACATCTGCGCTCTATCGGCATAGGGTACTCGGGCATGATATACCGTGAGACTGCCGAGCGCATCATGCGTGGTGAGGAGCTCGACATCCCCAACAAGCGATTTATCGTGGCGGGATTCAATGCTCTCTCAAAGAGTGAAGATAGACTCTTTCAATACCTGTCAAAACGTAATATGGGCGCAGAGTTCTTTTGGGATTACGACAGCTACTATGTCGACAATGCCAACCATGAGGCAGGAATGTTCCTAAGGGGTAATCTTGCTACTTATGGCAGTGCCAAAGGGATGACACACAAGAACTTTATCGGTGTAGACAAGCAACTTCGCGCCACGGCATGTGTGTCGAATATCGTGCAGGTGAAACATGTGGCATCCATCCTCGAAGAGCTACCCGAGGAGGAGCTCGACAAACGCACAGCAATAGTCCTCACGGATGAAAACATGCTCGTACCCCTGCTTCACGCCCTGCCGGAGAGGGTTAAGAGCGTAAATGTAACGATGGGTTATCCGCTTAAGACAACCCTCGCCTACTCTCTTGTCGAACATCTTGTCGCACTACAGGCGCATAGTCGCCAGCATGAGGGTGCTACGCTATTTTATCATCAGGATGTGTCGGGGCTACTATCACACCCCTATATCGCAGACTGCTGCGGTAGCAGAGCCTCGTACTATGCTTCGCTCATAACGAAGAATAGGATGACGACGGTCGAAGGGGCAATATTCTCAGAGGAGCGTTTGCTATCGGATATTTTTAGTTGCAAGTGTGATAGTTGGCCATCGTTATCTAAATATATCATTAATGTCATTGCCACCATTATCGACATGCTCAATATCGACGACATTGCCCAGCGGGAGTATCTGCGTGTAGTGATGGATGAGGTGCGCAAGGTGGAGTTGTCGATAGTCAATTGCGACATTGAAGCCCCGATAGAGGTTTTTATCTCGTTGCTACGTCGCCACCTACAGACATTGACCATACCATTCGAGGGAGAGCCATTGGAGGGTGTGCAGATTATGGGTATACTTGAGACTCGAAACATAGACTTTAAGAACGTCATCATCCTCTCCATGACGGATGCCAACTTCCCGGGGGATCGCACCGAGCAGTCGTCGTTTATCCCCTATAGTTTGCGCTTAGCCTACGGTCTGCCTACGCCCGAGCAACATGAGGCGATGTATGCCTACTACTTCTATCGTCTTATGCAGCGTGCCGAGCGTGTCGACATGCTATACTGTTCGAGGGCTGACGATAAAAGCACTGGCGAGCGTAGCCGTTATATATATCAGCTCGACTATGAGTCGCCATACGAGGTTAAGAAGCGCTCCGTGGGTGTAGACCTCGGTGTTAGCGCCATACAGCCCATAGAGGTAGCAAAGGGCGATAAGGAACTCTTCATACTTGCCCGCTATCTCGACCCCGAGAGCGACTACAGCCTCTCGCCAACGTCGCTATCGCGGTATATCGAGTGCCCAATGAAGTTTTACTATCATACGGTTGCGCACCTGAGAACGCCCGACGAATTGGGTGATACGATAGATGCGCTCACGTTTGGTAATATCCTTCATGAGGCGTTGCAGGCGCTCTACGACGAGGATATTATCAACAAGGAGAACCCTGCCGAGCTAATACAGGCCATCAAACAGGAGCGTGTAGAGGCTGTTGTCGATGCGGTCATTTGCAAGCTGCTGCAAGGTGGCAGACATGTCGACGTGCAGGATTTCTCGGGCGACACGCTGCTTGTGCGCGACATAATCATAAAATACATCATGCGTGGCATTATGAGATACGATGCCGAGCGCGATGGATATACGATTGTGGGATTGGAGAAGGACGTGGAGTATGGCTACCCCATCTCCGACGGTCGCAAGGTGAAGCTCTCGGGGCGTGCCGACCGTATAGACAGACTCGCGGATGGCACATTGCAGATTATTGATTACAAGAGTAGTAGACGTGCTCACTTGGAGTGTCGCAGCATCACCGATTTATTTGTCGGCGCAGCCATAGACCGAGTGCCTAATATCATACAGACGTTGCTATACTCGATGATGTTACACCTGAGGGATGGTGTTGAGACCAAGCCATCGCTATTCTTCGTCACTCAGATGTTGTCAGGCGACTACGAGCCTACGATTCTCGACAAGTCTACGGGCGAGGTCATAGAGCGCTATAGCGATGTTGCCGAGGAGTTCGAGGCAGAGCTGTCGCGCACACTCGAAGAGCTCTTCGACCCCGCAATACCCTTCCGTCAGGCTGAGGACGAGGCATCATGTACCTATTGTGACTTTAGAAAGATATGCAGACGATGAAACGAGCCAAGATACTGAGTGCAAGTGCCGGGTCGGGTAAGACATACCAGCTGGCACTAAAGTATATGTGCGATATTATCGAGCATCCGGAGCGTTATCGCAGCATCCTCGCCGTGACCTTCACGAACAAGGCTACCGAGGAGATGAAGTCACGCATATTGAACGAGATACATATCCTCGCATCGGGCGTGAAGAGTAAGTACATCGCCAACCTCTCGAGCGCATTGGGCATGTCGGAGGAGAAGATTAGGGAGAGGGCGCTTATCGCCCGCACGCGCATCCTGCACGACTTTTCGCGCTTCTCGGTGCTCACCATCGACCGCTTCTTCCAACGCATACTACGCGCATTCATCAAGGAGCTGGGCCTCGACCTTAACTATAATATTGAGCTCGATGCTTCGTTGCTTCTGGAGCGTGGTGCGGATGCTTTGGTCGAGAGCATTGCCAAGAATAAGGATGTGAGGCGCTGGCTGCTCGAATTTGCCGAGGAGCGCATCAACGATGGCACGCGCTGGGATATGCGCGATGAGCTGAGCAGGCTCGGTGCAGAGTTGTTTCAGGATAATGGCGCTAAGCTTATGAATATGTCGCTAAAGAAGGAGGATATTCGTAAGGCTGTTCAAGCGTTGATTAAGGATAGCGAAGATAAGACAAAACATATTAAGCAATTAGCTGATAGCGCCATTGCTATCATTTCGGAGTATGGTCTTAAACCTACGGACTTTAAGAACAAGAGTCGCAGCATTGCCACATGCTTCGCACGCTATGCCTCGGGAGAGCTTAAGCCTGTGACTGAGGCGATGCTTGTTGCATGCGAGCAACGCAGTGCGTGGTACAACGAGAAGGGGGCATCGGGGAGTGTCGTTACGGCCACGGAACGCCTCATGCCAATACTTCGAGAGATAACATCGTGCGTGGGCGATGCCATAAAGAGCGCCGGCACGGCCAAGATTATAAAGTCGGGATATAGGTCTTTTGCGCTACTTGTAGATTTGCAGAAAAACATCACAACTATCTGCAAGGATGAGAACACCATGATTCTCAGCAAGACAAAGGATATACTCTCGGAGTTTATCGACGATAGTAACGCTCCGTTCATCTACGAGAAGGTGGGTAATCGCTACGACCACTATATGATTGACGAGTTTCAAGACACATCGGTGCGCGAATGGCGTAATATGTTGCCACTATTGAGGGAGGCGTTAGCATCTAACGACAAAGCCTCGGTGTTTATCGTGGGCGACATCAAGCAGTCGATATATCGTTGGCGTGGAGGTGATTGGCGACTGCTGAACAGCGTTGCTATCGATGACTTGGGGCGCGAAAACACGGAGGTCATCCCCCTGAAGGAGAACTATCGAAGTTTAGAGAATATCGTAACCTTCAATAACGCGCTTATAGAGGAGGTTGTGAAGGCCGACAACAATAATCTGAACGATATTGTCAACAAGGCGCTACGTGAAGGAAACATAACCAAGGGGACACATCAGGAGCTGTGCGACATCCTTGCAAAAGCATATAACGGACATTCGCAACACGCCGTAAGCAACGATGAGTATAAGGGTTATGTAGAGGTGTGTGCCTACGATTCTAACGAGGTTGAGTCGCCGTTTATCGGGGCTATCGAGAGCGCCATAGAACGTGGATATAAGTATAGCGACATCCTTATCCTTGTGCGTAAGGGCTCTGATGCCGAGCGTGTTGCAGATATACTCTTCGACTACAAGGAGCGTAAGTTTAGCGCTGCGGGAGATACCGGGTTTAACATTCTGATGCCCGACAAGCTGACACTTGAGAGCTGCGACGTCGTGGAATTTGTGGTGTCGGTGCTTCGCTTGGCTGTAAACGGACATAACGACGTGGAACGCGGTGTCTACAACAGATTTCTCGGCTACCCCATAGATAGAGAGTTTGGCGATGCGGAACTTGAACTGCTACAACGCATAGTACACCTCTCGCCAATGGAGGCCTTCGAAGTTATTGTCGCCCACTTCCAACTTCACGAACATAAGCAGAGTATCGCCTTCCTACAGGCACTCCACGAACAGATAATATCGTTCTCCACATCGCGCATTGCCGACATACAGCACTACTTGATATGGTGGGATGAGCGTGGTAAGAAAGAGAGTGTTAAGGTTGAGATGACGGATGACACAATCGAGGTCACCACCATACATAAGGCCAAAGGTTTGGAGCGTGCCGTGGTAATCATACCCTACGCTCGCTTCACGCTTGAGCCATCGCCCAATCTAAGCCCCATCGTGTGGTCGAATACGGAAAATTCGACTATCGGCAACTTCCCCGTGTCGTATGGCAAGTCCATGGAGTCGTCGACATACTCCGAGGACTACTACAAGGAGCGTGTCATGAGCCATGTCGATGGCATTAACATCCTGTACGTAGCCATCACACGCGCTTCGCGCGAGTTGTACATGTATCTCCCCGTCACACTCAATGGCACGAGTCGCAGAGAGTCTATACCCTCTACCACCCCGCTTATCCTCGATGCCCTGCCGCAGTTATGCGCGGCTCCCGAGCGTATCATGGAGGATGATGTGGTTTTGTGCGACAGGTATCGTTATGGCGAGCTTACTCGAGCCGCAGAAGAACGCCTCAATGATACGGACACGGAGTATCTGTTGCTTGAGGATTATGTCACCAATGAGCCTACGATAAAGGTACGCTACCCCTCATCTCGCTTTGTGGACGAGGGCATAAGGGCTGGTAGCGCGTCATCGACGATGGGTATTCGCCTGCATGGAATATTCGAGAAGGCGAAAGATGCCGACGACCTGCGTGCGGCCATACGTCGCATGATGCTCGATTGTTTGATTGACGAGAATGAGGCCATCACCCTTCAGCTGAACGTCGACAATGCTCTCCGCGAGCCTAAGATATGCGAGTGGTTCAGTGGCGAGTGGGATGATGTGCGCATCGAGACGGCCATAGCCAGCCGTGATGATAAGTCACGACGTCCGGACAGAGTGATGATTAAGGGGGATAGGGCCGTCGTTGTGGATTATAAGTTCGGTGAGCACAAGAGCGCGGATTATAACCGCCAAGTAAAGAGATATATGACACTACTAAAGGATATGGGGTGCTACAACCACATCGAAGGCTATGTGTGGTACATCATGCGTGGCGAAGTCGAGGAGGTTTGCACGTCATAGAGGCGGTGATTACCGATTTGTGATGCTTAGCATGAAGTTATTTTGTAAATAAGTACTTATTATCTGCTAAAATAGTAGTATATTTGCAGCATGAAAGGTCTGTGGGATATAATACCTCGAAATTATCGTCGTCGTGCCATTGGTGTCACCGCGACGATATTTCTGCGAGCATTGCTTAACTTCGTCGGTGTGGCTATGCTTATTCCCGTGCTGACCCTCATCCTCGATAGGGAGAATATCGCTTCGAGCCGATATATGCTCGAAGCGTATGAGTTGCTCAACATAGACTCGTATGACAGCTTCGTTGTCGTTGTGTGCGTGGCTGTTGTGGCGGTTATCCTTCTGAAGAATATCGCAATACTTCTCCTCTATCGCTACGAGCGCAACTACATATACTCGCTATACCGCTATCTATCGAGGTCGCTGTTTACGACATATCATCGCCGAGGCTACGGCTTTGTCAAGCAGCATAATTCGGCAATACTCACACGCAACGTGAATGTCGTGAGTTTGATGTTCGTTGCCGGTGTGCTGAAGCCCATTGCCACAATCATCGGCGAGGTGTTACTCTTGGTTCTTATCTTTGCGGCTCTCGCGTGGTACTCACCTATGGCAGCACTCTTGGCCGTGTGTGTATTCATGCCTATCGTCGCATTCTTCTACTTCTCCATGCGCCGCCGCCTGAACGATATCGGAGAGAGAGAGAATGCTGCACAGCGCACCAAGAGCCGCATCGTTGCGGAGTGCTTCCGCGGATATGCCGACGTGGAGATTGGAGGAGCCTTTCCGGAGCTCTTCAAACGCTTCGAGGTGGCTATGGATGAGGTCGTGATGCTGAGGAAGAGAAATGCCACCATCGGCATGCTTCCCAACATGTTCACCGAGGTGGGATTGGCTGTAGGTCTTGTGTCACTCGTGCTGTTAAGCACGCTGACGGATAGCGACAACGTAGCTCTGATGTTTGGTATATTTGCCGTTGCGGCCATTCGTCTTATACCCTCGGTACGAGGCATAATGTCGGGGTGGAGCACCATACGCTACAATCGATACTCGGTAGATACGCTCGCTGATATTGACGAGTTTGATGATGCCGAGATTTTGCCATGCACGGAGCGTATGTCGTTTGAGCGTAGCATAGAGTTGCGCAACATCGACTTTAAGTTTGATGATGCCGAGATAAACACGATAAACGACCTATCGCTCACTATCAATAAGGGTGAGCGCTTGGGTATTCGAGGCAGCTCGGGCGTGGGTAAGACTACCCTATTTAACCTCATTCTCGGTCTGTACCGACCCACATCGGGGCAGATATACGTAGATGGTGTCGCTTTAGACAAAGATAATATACGTCGCTGGCAAAACACTATTGGCTACGTGTCACAGTCGGTCTTTATTGCCGACATGTCCTTGGCCGAGAATATAGCCTTTGGACTGAGCGCAGACGCCATAGACTATAACCGTATAAATGAGGTTATTGAGCTTGCTGACCTCAAGGATTTTGTCACATCGCTTCCCGACGACATACACAGCCGCATAGGCGAACAGGGCAGTCGCATATCGGGAGGCCAGCGCCAGCGTATAGGCATAGCTCGTGCACTATATAAGGGTTGCGATGTACTCTTCTTCGATGAGGCCACATCGTCACTCGACGGTAAAACTGAGGAGAACATAAACAACGCTATACGCAGACTATCAACCAACAATCGCGCGTTGACCATTGTTGTCATTGCCCATCGCGATAGTTCGTTGGAGTATTGCGATCGCATAATAACACTTCAATGATGTACTTTGATTATATTATAGCCGGCTTGCGACTTCGCACAGACAAAGACCTCGTAGAGGTTGGTATTCGTGGCTTCAAGCCCTTCGCTACGGAGGTGGAGGGCGAGGCAGATTGCACTATCACATGTGTCGATAGCATCGATGTAGATAGCTTGGGTGTACACCGCGAGTTATCGACGTCGTATGTCGCCGAGGCCGATGCCAACAGTTCGTTTTCGCGTACCGAAACAGGATACCTATACTCTATCAAGCGTAACCTGCCTGATAGTCAGATGGTACATTTCCATATTGATAGAGATAGCGGGCGCGTTATTACCGATATTAAGGCTACCGACCAGATAGATGTCTCGATTATGCGCTTCGGCATTTGGGTGATGTTTGGCGTGGTGCTCTCGGCACACGATGCCATTGCCATACACTCCTCGACAATCGTTGCCGATGGTCGCTGTGTCCTCTTCTTGGGCGAATCGGGTACGGGAAAGAGTACGCACACACGCCTTTGGCGCGAGAATATCGAGGGTGCCAAGCTCCTTAACGATGACTCTCCGATAATACGTGTCACGGAGGAGGGCGTGCGCGTTTACGGCTCACCATGGAGTGGAAAGACCCCCTGCTACAAGAATGAGAACTATCCTGTTGCGGCCCTCTGTCGTCTGGCTCAAGCGCCTAAAAACAAGATATTTAGGCTCAACACTATATTCGCTATCGGAGCATTGTTGCCATCATGTCCTCCGATATTTGCCCACGATGAGTATTTGCAGGACCATATATGTAGGACATTGGATAATGTGATATCCACTACGCCGATATTCCGCTTAGAGTGTCTGCCCGATGCCGATGCAGCACAGATGTCATACCTCGAAACCATAGTACTGACAAAGAGATGATAAGTCAACTTGCAAAGGATAACATCGAGAGCCTTGTGCCTGTAGGTGAACAATTTAAGATTGTCGTCACGGGCTATAGCATGCTGCCGCTGCTCGGCTATGGCCACGATACCATCGTTGTGCGCCGCACCGACGACACGGAGCCTCTCATGGGGCGTATTGCTATGTTTCGTGCCAAGGATAGACATATCATCGTGCATCGTGTTATTGCTGTTGATGGCGACAATATCACCTTTCAGGGCGATGGTAACCCCTATCAGAGGGAGTATTGCAAACGTAGCGATGTGGTAGGTGTTGTTGAGGAGGTCATTCGCGAAGATGGCCGCACGGTGAGTTGCACAACACCCCGTTGGCACCGCAGGGAGCGCATGTGGCTGTGGCAGCCTACGATTATTCGTCGCTATGCGTTGGCCATCCTGCGCCGTATGGCAAACTACAAACGTAAAAATCAACGATAACTATGGATATAAGAATAGGTCACGGCTTCGATGTCCACGCCTTGGCAGATGGCTTGCGCTTGGTGCTATGTGGCGTAGAGATACCGCATACAAAGGGGTGTGTAGCACACTCCGATGGCGATGTGGCGATACATGCTATATGTGATGCGTTGCTCGGAGCATTGGTTCTTGGCGATATAGGCAAGCTCTTCCCCGATAGCGACCCTAAGTATAAGGGTATAGACTCTATGAAATTACTTCAAGTTGTCGTCGACATAGTTCATGACAATGGCTACGAAATCAGTAATGTGGACTGCACTATTGCCATGCAACGTCCTAAGTTGCGCCCCCATATCGACACTATGCGCGAGCGCCTATCTGTGACTCTCGGCATCGACATCGATAGAGTCTCCGTTAAGGCTACCACCACTGAGCACCTCGGCTTCGAGGGCCGCGAGGAGGGTGTGTCGGCCACGGCTGTCACGCTGCTAATCAAGAGGTAAAAGAGTTTATGGAGATTAGAGAAGTTAGGGATTAAGTCTAAATTCTCATTCACACATATAGGCTAATCTCACAGGTGCAATAATATCGCTCCTCGCCAACACGACCCAACACGACCCACAAAAAAAAAGGAGCAGCCAACAGCTACTCCCAAAGTACTCGGAGCCGGGGTCGAAGCGCCGCGACTGAAAGTCGCAAGCTGGCGCGGATACCACAAAATCGAGGCGCAGACCGCAAGGTCAAGCAATAAACTATAACCCTATCCGCGCAACCGCCATCAAGTGAGCACCGCGGCAGAGTGTGCAGGTGAGAGCGAGGCTTTAGCCCATATAGTAGGTATTAAGGATGGATGCTTGCATACATTACAAAATACCTACTATATGAAAGATAGCGGAGCTATCTCGCTCTCAACAAGGAACAAAAAAAGGAGCAGCCAACAGCTACTCCCAAAGTACTCGGAGCCGGGGTCGAACCGGCACGGGCATTACTGCCCACAGGATTTTAAGTCCGGCGTGTCTACCTATTCCACCATCCGAGCCACTCAGTCTTCTTTAAGACGGTGCAAATGTAGTAATTTTATTTAATTCTGCAAAATCTTAGCATCAATATACTCAATTATCGCCTCTACATTATCGGGAGCGTACCACCCTATTGACCCATCGCGCCGAAACCACGTAAGCTGGCGCTTGGCATAGTGGCGCGAGTTACGTTTTATAAGCTCTATCGCCTCGTCGAGTGTCGTCTTATGGTCGAAGTGGTCGAAGAGCTCACGGTATCCCACGGTTTGCAGGGCATTAAGGTGGCGCTTGGGATACATCGCACGTGCCTCCTCGATAATACCCTCCTCGACCATGATGTCTACACGTCGGTTGATGCGGTCGTAGAGGATGTCACGGGGCATGTCTGTGCCTACCTTTATTATATTAAAGGGGCGCACGGCCTTTACACCATGGCGCTGCGCAGAATATGGGCGGCCGGTTGTGAGGCACACCTCCAAGGCACGCATGACACGTGCGGGGTTGTGTATGTCTACGTTCTCGGCATAGTCGGGGTCTAAGCATCGCAGCTGGTCTACAAGGGCCTCAAGGCCGTCGTTATCAAGGCGCTGGCGCAGGTTCGCACGTAGCGCAGCATCGGCCTCAGGGAGGTTGTCCATGCCCTCACATAGCGCCTGAATATATAACCCCGAGCCACCAACAGCTATGACATAGTCATTCTCGGCAAAGAGCCTTTCGAGGAGTGCGAGGGCCTCGACCTCATACTTGCCGCAGTTGAAGTCGTCCTCCACGTCGCGGTCGGCGATGAAGTAGTGACGTGCTGCAGCCTGCTCCTCGGCTGTGGGCTGTGCCGTACCTATAGGCAGGCCGCGATAGAACTGTCGCGAGTCTGTGGATATTATGGGCGCGCGATAGTGGCGAGCAAGTGTCACAGCAAGTGCCGTCTTGCCGGAGCCTGTGGGGCCGACGACAACGACGAGCGTACCGCGCTTAGTATTCGTCGTCGTAGCTGTCATCGCCATCAAACTCGTTGTAGTCGCTCATCATCTCCTCGAAAATGGAGCCCGACTGCTCCGTAGCCTCAGGGTCGTACTGGTCGGGCACGGGGGCGTGTTCAAAGACTACGCGAGGGTATGTGAGGTCGTCAGCAGGGCGTTGCATGTCGATAAGCTCAAGATAGTAGGAACGATTATTGAGCATGTCGAAGGTGTAGATAAGGCGGTCGTGGAAGTCGCTGGTGACCTCCATGAGTCGCACGTTATCCATGCAGCGCGGTGCGCCCGGAACATCGTCGCCTAGGTCTATCTCCGAGAACTCCTCGATGGGGCGCCACTCGTGGTCGGCCTTAAAGATAGATACCATGCAGTCGTCGTAGCGTAGGGCGCGGAGGATGAAGCGATGAAACTCCGTGAGGGTCATGTCGGGATATACCTCGAAGTCGCGAACGAAGTTATCGCTCTCGTCGCTGAGCATGCGATATTTGAAGATAATATTCATGGTCGATAGTGTTTTTATACGTTCTAACCACTACAAATGTAATACATATATTTAGAATATGGTGTGACAAAGGATAAAAATATGAATAAAAGTCCAAAAAAATTGGTTATCTTCAAAAATGATATTATATTTGCAGAGCAAAATGGAAAAGTACACTGCTCGTCGGTGGTGTACGAAAATCAAAGATGAAAATAGGCAGATCTTAGCAACACTATGCAATAGTTGTGTGTGTCGTTGGTGAGAATGCTAAAATCAATAGAGTAAATTATGCAGGATTTAACAGCATTGGAGGGTAAGACTATTCTCGAATTGCGCGAGATTGCGAAGGTTTTGGGAATAACACCCTCGAATATGAAGAAGAAGGAGTTGCTCGACAGGATTGTTGCTGCGGCCTCGGGTGGCGTGGCACGTGGCGAGCATAGTGAGGTGGAGACATCTGTTGAAGCACCGGTAAAGAGAGGTCGTCGCCCGCGAATGATGAGCGTGAAGGTCGGTGGCAACAATAATAACACTTTAGCCACAAATGATGCAGAGGTGGTTAGCCAACAGCCATTTGAGGATAAACCTGCGACGGAGGAGGTCATAGAAACTATCAAGGTTGCGGAGGTGGCTCAGCCTAAGCGCCGTGGCCGTAAGCCAAAGTGGATGGTCGAGGCCGAGGAGCGTGAGCATGAGGCAGCAACAGCAGATGCAACTCCCACGGTAGCGGAGGAGAGCATCGCGGAGCCTACTCGCGAGGTTGAGGAGCCTGTGACAGAGGTTGAAGAGAGCGTCATAGATGCCGAGGAGCTCTTCGACGAGGCGTATGACGATATAGAGGAGACGATAACGAAGGATGACTTCACCGCAGAGATTGAGGGCGAGGGTGTCTTGGAGGTTATGCCCGACGGCTTCGGCTTCCTGCGCTCGGCAGACTACAACTATCTGAACTCACCCGATGACGTCTATGTGTCACCCTCGCAGATAAAACTCTTTGGTCTGAAGGCCGGCGATACCGTGAGTGGCACGATACGCCCACCGAAGGAGGGCGAGAAGTACTTCCCGCTGGTACACGTAAACCTTATCAACGGACTCAAGCCAGACTATATTCGCGATCGCCAGCAGTTCGAGTATCTGACACCACTATTCCCGAGCGAGAAGTTCAACCTCTCGGCAGGAAGCCACAATACCAAGTCGAACCGCATTATCGACCTCTTCGCCCCTATAGGCAAAGGTCAGCGAGCGCTCATCGTAGCACAGCCCAAGACGGGTAAGACGATGCTCTTGCAGTCGATAGCCAACGCCATTGCCGACAACCATCCGGAGGTATATATGATAGTGTTGCTTATCGACGAGCGCCCCGAGGAGGTCACCGAGATGGCACGCCACGTGAAGGCAGAGGTTGTGGCCTCGACCTTCGACGAGCAGGCATCGCGCCATGTGAAGGTGGCAGAGATGGTCTTGGAGAAGGCGAAGCGCATGGTGGAGTGCGGCCACGACGTTGTCATCTTCCTCGACTCGATAACACGTCTGGCACGTGCCTACAACTCCGTGCAGCCCGCCTCGGGTAAGGTGCTCTCGGGTGGTGTCGATGCCAATGCTCTGCATAAGCCGAAGCGATTCTTCGGTGCTGCACGTAACACCGAGGAGAAGGGTTCGTTGACAATCATCGCCACGGCACTTATCGACACAGGCTCGAAGATGGACGAGGTTATCTTCGAGGAGTTCAAGGGTACGGGTAACATGGAGTTGCAGCTCGACCGCAAGTTGGCAAACAAGCGTATATACCCCGCTGTCGATGTTGTGGCATCGGGTACACGTCGCGAGGATTTGCTCCTCACACCCAACGTGATGCAGCGTACGTGGATATTGCGTAAACATCTGTCGGATATGACCCCCGTAGAGGCTATGGAGTTCCTACAGAAGCAGATGAACCTCACGAGGGATAACGACGAGTTCTTAGCAACGATGAATCAGTAGTAGGATATGATAAAGAGACTATTAGCCCTCGGCATGGCCATGTGCATGGTGCTCAGCGCCTCGGCATGGGGGCCTAAGGGTCACGACACCGTTGCATACATCGCTGAGAAGCACCTTACGAAGAAGAGTCTCAAGAGGGTGCAGGAGGTGCTGGGTGGGTACTCACCGGTATACGTTGCCAACTGGCTCGACAACGCCAGTCACACGGAGGAGTATGCTCACACCAAGACGTGGCACTACGTCAACGTAGACCCTACGGAGGGGTGCTACGTCAACTCGGTGAAGGAGGCTAAGGGCGATGTTGTGGTGGCGATAAACACCATCGTCGAGCATCTAAAGAGTGGTGAGCTCACGCGCGACGAGGAACGTGCCGAGTTGATGATGCTCATACACCTCGTTGGCGACATGCACTGCCCGATGCACGCAGGCTATAAGAGCGACCGCGGGGGTAATGGCACAAAGGTGACATACTTCGGCAAGCAACGCAAGCTCCACGCAGTATGGGATAGCGACATTGTGGAGTCGGCACACCGCTGGAGCTATAGCGAGTGGCAGGAGCAGGTAGACCGCGCCACGAAAAAGGAGCAGAAGGCCATGGCACAAGGTACGCCCAACGACTGGATAGAGGAGAGCGTAGCCCTTGCCCGCGACGTATACGAGCGCTCGACAACGGGCGAGAACCTGTCGTATGACTATGTGGCACACTACACCCCGATTATCGAGCAACAGCTCCTTAAGGCAGGTATTCGCTTAGCCACGCTCTTGGAGGAGATTTATTAAAGGGG
>JAFVWO010000095.1 GCA_017501625.1 Alistipes sp. | reverse complement strand
TGTGGCCGAGTGCCGCAGACACATAAGCCCTCTGCCGTGGCTCCCACTGGAATGAAAGTCCTGCTCGCGGACAACCAACAAAATAGGTGGTAAATGTGAATAAGCGGACATATACCGCCACACTCCGCAACGAGGTATAATCAGCGGTAGATGCCTACGTTGGGGCATGGAAGCAATCAACACTCCGCACTGCTTCGGATGCCCCGCCTCGGCATGACGAATTTATTTATACTCCACCGACTATTAAGACTGAGCCACACTTGGATAGTATGAGGTATATGCACAAAATACACTTTTGATTCAGCCTCTTGCAGCGTGTCGGTCAAACGTCTTATGCTAAATTATCGCTCATTCTCGTAGGCATATTCCGTGGCGCGGTTTACTTGGTCCAAGAAAGGCTTGCACCCCTTGAAGAGCTCTGCCGTGCGCTCTATCCAGTCATCTTGTAGTAGCCATGCGTTGTCGATAGGGTGGCTCAGTATCAGCTCCCTCTGGCGGAGGAGTGCCTCACATTCGGGTGCCACGCTATAGCCACGCGGTGTGCGCTTGAGAGCATTTGTCGTATCGAGCGCAAAGCCGCTCATCTCGATGTTTCGCAGCATCTCGATGCTGTTATCCTCGATCTCCTCGCGTAAGCTGCGTAGCACGTATGGCTCGGGGCATACATTACCCGCAGCGAGGAACGACCCCTCGCCCCATGTGTGCCCCTTGGGCGATATATGGAGGTAGTAGCCGCCATAGCCACTCCTCTTGCCTCCGCGCACGATAAAGGCGCTGAAGAAGTCCTTATACGGAGTCTTGTCCTTCGAGAAGCGCGTGTCGCGGTATATGCGGTAGGTGCTGTTGGCAACAGTTGCGCCCTCCACCGTGGGGTCAAACTGCGCAATGAGTGCGATAAGTCGCTCGGTATTGGCCTGATGCTTGGCCAGCACCTTGCGGTAGCGCTCCCTGTTTTGCTCGAACCACTCGCGGTTGTTGTTGTCGTGGAGTTCGGTGAGGAAGGATAGTATATCTTTCATTTGTCTACGATTAGTATGAAGGCTGGCCAAATATAGTTCTGACCAGCCTTATATATAAATATGTATGCGCTACTACCACGCAAACAAGGGGTACTCGGCCATCATGGCATTCACATCCTTGCGAACAGCGGCGATGTTAGCCTCGTTCTCGGGATCTGAGAGTACGCGGTCGATAAGCTCGGCGATGTAGTCCATCTTATCCTCCTTCACGCCACGTGTTGTGATGGCGGGGGTGCCGAAGCGCAAGCCCGATGTGGTGAAGGGAGTACGCGAGTCGAAGGGTACCATGTTCTTGTTTGTGGTGATGTCGGCAGCAACGAGGCACTTCTCCGCAAGCTTACCTGTGAGCTCGGGGAACTTGGTGCGCAGGTCGACCAACATGAGGTGGTTGTCCGTGCCGCCCGACACAATCTTGTAGCCACGCTTTGTGAGAGCCTCAGCCAGAGCCTTTGAGTTCTTGACAACCTGCTGCTGGTACTCCTTATACTCGGGAGTGAGAGCCTCGCCAAAGGCTACGGCCTTAGCTGCGATGACGTGCTCCAGAGGACCACCCTGAATACCGGGGAATACTGCCGAATTCAATATCTGCGACATCTTCTTCACAACACCCTTAGGTGTGGTGTAGCCCCACGGATTGTCGAAGTCCTCACCCATAAGGATGATACCGCCACGAGGACCACGGAGGGTCTTATGTGTCGTCGATGTCACGATGTGGGCATACTTCACGGGGTTATCCAAGAGTCCGGCAGCGATAAGTCCTGCGGTGTGTGCCATGTCGACGAGCAACAAAGCACCTACCTTGTCGGCAATCTCGCGCATGCGCTTGTAGTCCCACTCGCGAGAGAATGCCGAAGCACCACCGACGATGAGCTTGGGCTTGTGCTCGATGGCCAATGCCTCCATCTCGTCGTAGTCGATGTTGCCGGTCTCCTCCTTAAGCTTATATCCTACGGCCTTGAAGTACATACCCGACATATTCACCGGCGAGCCGTGTGAGAGGTGACCACCGTGTGAGAGGTCGAGACCCATAAATGTGTCACCGGGCTTAAGGCAAGCGAAGAATACTGCCATATTTGCCTGTGCACCAGAGTGGGGCTGTACGTTGGCGTATGCAGCGCCATAGAGCTTGCAGATGCGCTCGATAGCGAGATTCTCAATCTTATCCACAACCTCGCAACCGCCATAGTAGCGTGCTGCGGGGTAACCCTCGGCATACTTATTTGTGCATACTGAGCCCATGGCAGCCATCACTTGGTCGCTAACGAAGTTCTCCGATGCGATAAGCTCAATGCCCTTCATCTGACGTGAGCGCTCCTCGGCGATCAGGTCAAAAATCTGTAAGTCTTTGTTCATATTAGTGTTATAGTAAGGTTTATAATTTACGTTTCCAACTAACAAAGGTAATAACTAAAATCGGAAAATCAAAACACACAAAACATATTTTTTTGCCATTAGGTCAATGCTTTTGTTCTCTCTCATGTGTCACTTGCGGTTTATAATGACATATTATGGTCGTTGTAGCCCCGATTGGATAATGGTAATCGAATTGTGCTGCAAAGGTGAATTTATTGCCAAAACGAGTTGCTTCGATAAAATACGGTGTAAATGTTTTGAGCTATGAGTGGTATGGCAAGGCTATTGCTTGCCGTGAGAGAAACACTGCACGTATGAAGGTAAATACAGGTAAGGGTACGATGCCCCTTGTGGCACTCGTGGCTATATGGTCGGTGTCGGCCATAGTGTCGCTCCCGGGGTTGGCCATATCGCCAATCCTCGCAAAGCTCGACACCATATTTCCGCACGCCAGCGAGCTCGAGGTAGAGATGCTCGAGTCGCTGCCATCGCTATTGATTATACCGTTTATGTTGCTCTCGGGAAGGTGGTCGGTGAAGGGCAACAAGCTACAGCTGCTTATTGCCGGCACGGTGATATTCTTCTTTAGTGGCGTAGGCTCGCTCCTTTCGCATAGGCTTGTCGAGCTAATAGTATGCGGCGCCATTATGGGTATAGGTGCGGGGATGATAATACCGCTATCCACAGGCCTCGTTGTCGACTATTTTACGGGCGATAGGCGTGTTAAGCAGCTCGGTATAAGCTCTGCGGTGAACAACCTCACGCTCGTTGTTGCCACATCGCTCAGTGGCTACCTCGCAGCCGTGCAGTGGCGCTTAGCCTTCGTCGTCTACCTGCTCCCCATCATTACGTTGGTACTTATCCCCGCCCTTGGTCGCTCAAAGCCGGTGCCCGAGCCGCCATCGGGTGCTCAACATAGACAGAAGGCGCTTAATCGTAAGATGATTGTGGGCATTGCGCTCTTCTACTTTGCCATAACCTATCTGTCGCTAATCGTGACATTTAACACCTCGTTCCTTGCGGCACGCGCAGGGCTTGATAGCTCGCGCTCGGGAGTCATCATCTCGCTCTTCTTCCTCGCTATCATGGCCCCGGGATTCGTGCTTAATACCATCATCGCCAAGCTCGGCAGTCGCACAAACGCATGGTCGCTATTGGTTATGGCTGTGGGTCTTGGTGTCATGTCGCTACGACACCCCTCCATGTTGTCGCTCGCGGTGGGGGCTGTCCTCGCAGGCCTCGGCTATGGCGTGATGCAGCCTATAGTCTACGACAAGGCGGCAACGAATGCGCCACCCGAGTTGTCGACACTCGCACTCTCTATCGTTATGTCGGTCAACTACTTGGCTATCCTCGTAGCGCCATTCATCATCGATGGTGTGGACTATATCCTCGATACCTCGAAGCCCGAGTCGCCATTTATGGTAAATGCCGTAGTAACGCTTGTGTTGGCCGTCGTGGCGATGATGCTCCATAAGCGCAACCGTGTCTTTGGCTCTGACGATTGATTCGATTTTTATATTTTTCGTTAAACAAGTGCTATTTTCAATCTTTTTTTTCGTATATTTGCCGTCGTAACGACGGCCCTACTACAGGGATGTGTTACGCCAAATAAGAGTATCATTTGTTACCTTATACTAACGTATTGGTGATACAATTAAAAACGGATTAAAGATATGAGAAAAGTACTTTTTATGGCCCTTGCGCTATTTGCTGCGGGCACACTTTCAGCACAACAGGATAGTGGCGGTATCTCGGCTGAGATGCTTGCCGAGTTGCGCTCTGCCGAGCGCGATGTCGTAGGCGAGAAGATGGCACGTAATGCCATGGCACTAAACAATATTTCGGAGCTTGCTACGGATGCCGATAACCTCGCGATGATTGACACTCACTTCTCGCACCGCGTGAAGACTAAGGGCATCACCGACCAACAACAGTCGGGTCGCTGCTGGTTGTTTACGGGTCTTAACGTCTTGCGTGCCAAGATGATTGACGACCTCGACCTCAGTGGCATGGAGTTCTCGCAGAACTACCTCTTCTTCTACGACCAGCTCGAGAAGTCGAACCTCTTCCTTCAGGCCGTCATCGACACCAAGCATCTCCCGATGGAGGATCGTAAGGTGGAGTGGTTGTTTAAGAATCCGCTGAACGATGGTGGTCAGTTTACGGGTGTGTCGAACCTCGTCATGAAGTATGGTGTTGTGCCTGCGGAGATTATGCCCGAGAACTACCAGTCGAACAACACAGCACAGGTGGGTAACCTTATAAAACTAAAACTCCGTGAGTTCGGCCTTGCACTCCGTGAGCAGCGCGATCGTCGTGCTCCTGTGGCTCTTAAGGTGGAGATGCTTAAGGAGATATACTCGATGCTTGTTCGCGCCTATGGCGAGCCTCCCGTGGAGTTCGAGTGGACACGTCGCGATAAGGATGGTAATGCCGTGGAGACGAAGAGTTATACGCCACAGTCATTCTACGCGGAGTATTTCGGTGATATAGACCTTGAGAATGACTTTGTTATGGTCATGAACGACCCGTCACGCGAGTACTACAATGTCTATGAGATAGAGTATGACCGTCATGTGTATGATGGCGACAATTGGTTATACCTGAATCTTCCTATTGATGAGGTTAAGGCCTTGGCTATTGCCTCGATTAAGGATAATACGGCGATGTACTTCTCGTGTGATGTGGGCAAGTATCTGCTCTCGAAGAAGGGTACGCTCGATATCAATAACTTCGACTATGAGTCGCTCATGGGTGTTGAGTTCCCGATGAACAAGGAGCAGCGCGTGCGTACATTCGCAAGTGGCTCGTCACACGCCATGACGCTTATTGCCGTAGACATCGACGAGGAGGGCAAGCCTAAGAAGTGGATGGTGGAGAATAGTTGGGGCCCCTCGGCCGGATGGCAGGGTAACCTCATCATGACCGACGAGTGGTTCGAGGAGTATATGTTCCGTGTGGTTGTCGATAAGAAGTATATACCCGCCGAGACACTCAAACTTCTCGAAAAGAAGCCTATTGAGTTACCTTCGTGGGATCCTATGTTCGCTTACGAGGAGTAGGAGTATGGCGCAAGAGATAGAGCGTAAATTTTTGGTTGTGGGCGAGTATAAAGAGCTCGCCCACAGCTCTTCACGCCTTGTTCAGGGCTATATCGCCTCGGGGCGTAGAACAGTGCGTGTGAGGGTGAGCGATGATGGCGCGTGGCTCACGATAAAGGGCCCGTCGCGCGATGGGGGACTCTCGCGCTATGAGTGGGAGAAGGAGATAGATGCATGCGAGGCCTTCGAGCTTTTGCAACTTGCCGAGGGCGCGCTTATAGATAAGCGCCGCTGGCTTGTGGAGTACGAGGGACATACCTTCGAGGTTGATGAGTTCGCGGGTGACAATGAGGGTCTTACCATCGCGGAGGTGGAGCTGTCGTCTGTCGATGAGGCCTTCGAGCGCCCTGCATGGCTTGGCCGTGAGGTTACGGGCGAGCGTAGATTTTATAATTCGCACCTGAGGGCACATCCATATTCCGAGTGGAGTGACGAGGAGCGAGAGTAGGTGGTATATTTCTGATTGTTATATGGTTGCATCGAGTATGGTGCAGCCATATTTTTTTGCTTATAACGCAATAATAATTATTGATGGCGGTGTGTTGGCATAATGAATAAATTTTGCTATATTTGCACGCAATTAATATAAACAGATGGAAAATAAAGAACAAAATATATTACAGGAGCTCGAAACGAGCGATTACAAATATGGTTTCGTCACGGATATCGAGACCGAAACCATTGGGCGAGGCCTCTCCGAGGATGTCATAAGACTTATTTCGGAGAAGAAGGGCGAGCCCGAGTGGATGTTGGAGCGAAGGCTCAAGGCTTATCGTCATTGGCTGACGATGCCGCACCCCGAGTGGGCGCATTTGGATATCCCCGAGATAGACTTTCAGGATGTGATATACTATGCTGCGCCTAAGCAGAAGAAAATGCTCAACTCGATGGACGAGGTAGACCCCGAGCTTAAGCGTACCTTCGATAAGCTCGGTATTCCGCTTGAGGAGCAGATGGCCTTGGCGGGTGTTGCCGTAGATGCCGTTATGGACTCGGTGTCGGTGAAGACGACGTTCCGCGATACGTTGGCCGAGAAGGGTATTATCTTCTGCTCTATATCGGAGGCTATTAAGGAGCATCCCGAGCTTATTAAGAAGTATCTCGGCTCGGTTGTCCCCTATACCGATAACTTCTACGCTGCGCTCAACGCTGCGGTATTCTCGGATGGTTCATTCTGCTATATCCCGAAGGGTGTTCGTTGCCCTATGGAGCTCTCCACATACTTCCGTATCAATGCTGAGGGCACGGGTCAGTTCGAGCGCACGCTTATCGTTGCGGATGAGGGCTCGTATGTTAGCTACCTTGAGGGTTGTACGGCACCCCGTCGCGATGAGAATCAGTTGCATGCTGCCGTTGTGGAGATTGTCGTTGAGAGGGATGCCGATGTTAAGTACTCTACCGTACAGAATAGGTACCCGGGCGACAAGGAGGGCAAGGGTGGTATATATAACTTCGTCACCAAGCGTGGTATATGTCGCGAGGGTGCGCATCTGTCGTGGACACAGGTGGAGACGGGCTCGGCAATCACGTGGAAGTATCCGAGCTGCATTTTGCAGGGCGATAACTCTTCGGGCGAGTTCTACTCGGTGGCTATGACCAATAACTACCAACAGGCGGATACGGGTACGAAGATGATACACATAGGTCGTAATACACGCTCACGCATCGTGTCTAAGGGTATCTCTGCGGGCTTGTCGCAGAATGCCTATCGAGGCTTGGTGCGCGTGGCCAAGGCAGCGGATAATGCACGCAACTATTCGCAGTGCGACTCGTTGCTCATAGGCGATAGATGTGGTGCGCATACATTCCCCGTTATCGACTGCCATAACCCCTCGGCTGTGTTGGAGCACGAGGCTACGACGTCTAAAATATCGGAGGAGCAGCTCTTCTACTGCAATCAACGAGGTCTTACGACCGAGGATGCCGTGGGACTAATTGTCAATGGCTACGCACGCGAGGTGTTGGCCAAGTTGCCTATGGAGTTTGCCGTTGAGGCGCAGAAGCTATTGGCTCTATCGTTGGAGGGGAGCGTAGGATAGAAGTCGTCTGACAGGGCTGCTTTGTCGTTATGCCCGCTCTCAAAATGCTCGTTTACGTTAAGTAAACTGCGCTTTTTCGAGCTTCGCAAGGCTAAAATCAGCTCCTGTTATATAACTTCTTATGTTAGAATATTAGAGAATAGAATAAAAACGAAATATAGAGTATGTTAAAGGTTGAAAATCTACACGCCACGGTTGGCGATAAGGAGATTTTGAAGGGTATAAACCTCGAGGTTAAGGCTGGCGAGGTACATGCCATCATGGGCCCTAACGGTTCGGGTAAGTCGACGTTGGCCTCGGTGTTGGCGGGTAACGAAAAGTTTACCGTCACGGAGGGTAAGGTAGAGTTTGAGGGTGAGGACCTTCTTAAGCTACCTATCGAGGAGCGTGCATTGAAGGGACTGTTTCTCGGCTTCCAGTATCCGGTGGAGATTCCGGGTGTCACGATGGCCAACTTTATGAAGATAGCCGTCAACGAGCAGCGTAAGTATAGGGGCTTGGAGCCACTTACGGCTGCCGAGTACCTTAAGATGATGCGCGAGAAGAGTGCTATCGTCGAGCTCGACTCGAAGCTCACATCACGTGCCGTGAATGAGGGCTTCTCGGGAGGTGAGAAGAAGAAGAACGAGATATTCCAAATGGCCATGCTTAATCCTAAGCTCGCCATCCTCGATGAGACCGACTCGGGCCTCGATATCGATGCGTTGCGTATCGTAGCTACGGGCGTTACACGCCTTAAGACTCCGGAGAATGCCACGGTTGTCATCACGCACTACCAGCGTCTGTTGGATTATATCGTCCCCGACTATGTGCATGTCTTGTATAAGGGTCGCATCATATATACGGGAGATAAGAGCCTCGCACTGAAGCTTGAGAAGGAGGGCTACGATTGGCTTATCAACGAATACGAGAAGTAGACTATGACGACAGAGAGAATTATCGAGCAGTTGGGTGCTGCACCTTTGGCCGATGATGGCAACATCACCGGAGGTGTGTGGTGGCTTGCTCTTACGGATGACCGCGATGTCGTTGTGAGGCGTGAGGCACGCGCTACGCTTGTCGTTGTCGATGGTGTAGGTGCCCACGACATGAATGTCGACATTATGGCTGGTGCGCAACTACGTATCCTGCATGTCGTTACGGAGCATAGCGCTTCGCAGATAGCTGTTGCAGTAGCTGAGGGCGCATCGTGTCGCGTTACGGAGATTGTTGTTGCAGCCTCGGATACACGTATTGTCGCAAGCCTCATGGAGCGTGGTGCTCGCTTTGAGCTTGGCGGTGCGTTTATCCTCACGGATGAGGATAAGGCGAGTGTTGCGGTTGATGTCAACCACCTTGCCGAGGAGTGTACGTCGAACACCTCGTATAAGGGTGTGGCTTCGGGTAGGTCGCATGGTAGCTTCTCGGGACTTGTATATGTCGCTCCCGGGGCTCAACGTACCGACTCGGTGCAGTCGAGCCGCAATATCACCATTGGTGATGCTCGCATCGAGACACTCCCGCAGTTGGAGATTTATGCCGACGATGTTAAGTGTAGTCATGGTGCTACGGTGGGACAAATGGATGGCGATGCGGTACTGTATATGCGCCAGCGCGGTCTTGACCTGACGACGGCTAAGCGCTTGCAGATTGAGGGTTTTGTTGGCGATGTTATCCTTCACAGTGCTGTTGAGGGTGTTGAGGAGCTCCTCTCGGAGCTTGTTGCCGGAAAGCTAAATAGGTTGTAATATGGCCTTTGATATAGATAAGATACGCGCGGATTTCCCGATACTACAGCGCACGGTGAACAACCGCCCGCTCGTATATTTCGACTCGGGAGCTACGGCGCAGAAGCCCCTCGCGGTCATTGAGCGCGTGGATGAGCTTATGCGCCTCTACAACGCCAATATACATCGTGGTGTTCACCACCTTTCGGGTAAGATGACGGAGTTGTACGAGGAGGCGAGGGAGCGTGTGCGTAGCTTCATCGGGGCACGTGAGCGCGAGGAGGTCATCTTTACCTCTGGCGCTACGGCATCTATCAACCTCGTGGCGTATGCATGGAGTGAGCGTTTCTTGAGGGCGGGCGATAATATCGTTGTGAGCGAGATGGAGCACCACTCGAATATTGTGCCGTGGCAGATGGCTGCCGAGCGTAAGGGTGCAGAGTTAAGGGTGTTACCCTTCGACGATAGAGGTCTGCTTAGGATGGAGCTCTTGGATAAGCTCATCGACGAGCGCACGCGCCTTGTTGCTGTTACGGAGGCCTCGAATACGCTTGGCACATGTCCCGACCTCGCGCCCATCATATCCAAGGCACACAGCGTGGGTGCCGTAGTTATGGTTGATGGCTGTCAGGGCATCGTTCATGGTGGCGGCAGGGTGGCTGAGCGAGGTTACGACTTCTACGCCTTGTCGGGACATAAGCTCTATGGTCCAACGGGTATAGGCGTGTTGTATGGCCGCAGGGAGTTGTTGGAGGCCATGCCTCCGTTCATGGGTGGTGGCGATATGGTCGATAAGGTGACATTCGCTAAGACTACGTATGCTCCCTTGCCACTGAAATATGAGGCTGGCACCTCTAACTTTATTGGTGCTGTGGCCTTGGCGGAGGCTATCGCCTACGTTGAAAGTATAGGTGTAGATGCTATCGAGAGCCATGAGCAGCACCTTTTGCGTGTTATGACCGAGCGACTTGGTGCTATTGAGGGCCTGCGCATCTATGGCACGGCGGATGATAAGTGTCCGATTGTGTCGTTCACGGTTGATGGCACCCATCCCTACGATGTGGGTATGATTTTGGATAAGTTGGGTGTTGCCATACGCACGGGACACCACTGTGCTGAGCCTGTTATGACTCACTTCGGCATTACGGGTATGTGCCGAGCCTCTATCGGCATGTATAATACCGAGGCCGAGGTCGATATTTTGGCGCGTGGCGTTGAGCGTGCCGTTATGATGCTTAAATAGAGTGTTATGTTTATAGTTTTAGAAGGGCTCGATGGAGCCGGTAAGTCGACACAGATAACTAAGCTCCGGGCTATGTTTGAGGCTATGGGTGTGAAGTCGGAGTATCTTCACTTCCCGCGCTTCGATGCTCCGGTCTATGGCGAGCTTATCGCCCGTTTCCTGCGTGGCGACCTTGGCACCGTTGAGGGTGTCAATCCCTACCTTGTGGCGCTGTTGTATGCCGGTGATAGGGCAGATGCAGCCGCGCAGATACGTTCATGGCAGGCAGAGGGTAAGGTTGTTATCGTCGACCGCTATGTCTACTCGAATATAGGCTACCAGTGCGCGAAGATTGCCGATGGAGAGGCACGACGAACATTGCGCGACTGGATTTTGCATACCGAATATCGAGAGTTTAATATTCCGCGCCCCGATTTGTCGTTGTTCCTCGATGTGCCCTTTGCCTTTACCGAGCGCAAGCTCACGGAGACACGTGAGGGTGACGATCGTAGCTATCTTCAGGGGGGTAAGGACATCCACGAAGCATCGCTCGACCTTCAGCGTAGCGTGCGCGAGGTATATCTCGATGCTGCGGAGGCGTATGATGACCTTAAGGTTGTCGACTGCTCTACCGAGGATGGGGCTATGGCCTCGCCTGAGGAGATATATCGACGTATTATGCTTCATGTCGAACCTCTTGTAAAACGATAGACGGTAGGATGCAGCGATATGTTGTATGGGCGCTTCGATGGTTGTTGGGTGCGGTGTTTATCTTCTCTGCATCCACAAAGTTTATCGACCCTGTCGGCACATCGGTCTTTGTGGAGAGCTATCTCGCAACCTACTCGCTCGAGGCTCTTATGCCTGCATCCGTAGCCATTGCTGTGGCGCTCTCGGTTGTTGAGTTTACGCTGGGTGTTATGCTTGTTGCCGCTGTTGCACGCCGCATGGTGGCTCTATTGTCGCTCATTGTCGTTGCTCTGTTTACCATCGTTACGCTCCTTAGTGCTACGATATTACCTATTGGTGAGTGTGGATGCTTTGGTGAGGTTGTGAGCCTTACGCCATGGGGTACGTTTCTGAAAAATGTGGTGCTGCTGCTCATGGCCTATGTTGTGTGGCGCACGACCAATAGAGATAGTATGTGTCGTCGCGATGTAGGCATCTTGACTCTTGCTGTTGCCTCGTCGCTCGGTGTAAATCTTTACGCCTTGCATCATCAGCCTCTTGTTGACCTTATGCCCTATAGTGTTGGCACGGATTTGCGCTCGCAGGTGACCAAGGAGCGCGAGGCGGAGGTGTCGCATAGCATCTTGCTCTTTAGAAACATCTCTACGGGTGCGGTTGAGGAGTTTTCGTCGGATGCTACGGAGTGCTGGTTGCGTGACGACTTGGAGTACGTCGATGTAGCAACCTCTACGATGCCGACAGCGAGTGCTACGTATGCTGATTTTAGGATATACGATGCGGAGGATGAGGATGTTAGCGAAATACTCCTTGCTCGCTCCGGGCGCGTTGCGTGGATTACGGTGTACGATGCCTCGGCTATCGACGAGGATAGTGTGGCGGCTATTCGCCATATATACGCGGTATACCCATCGTCGGCCATTGTGGTGCTTAGTGCTGTGACCGATGTTGATGCTGCGCTCTTCCCCAATACCTCTATATATAGTGTCGATGCGAAGCTTCTTCGCTCCATAAACCGTGCAAAGGTGGGTGTGATGGTTGTGAATGATGGTGTAGTTGAGTATAAAGAGTCATTGTAGCGATACGTTTTGCTTGTGGCAAGATAATTGACCATTCCCGTGGGAACGGTCAATTTTTGTTATTATGCACAGATATACAACTATTCCTCTTTTTATCCTCCTTGTGGCGTGTGGTCATAGCACGAAGCCCAAAGATAGTGCTCCGCAGCCTGTTAAGACTGTGGTTGCCACGGCTACGGAGTATGTCAGCCGTGATTTTGCGGCACTCTCTACGGCTGACGATGCTGTGAACTTGGCATTCAAAATATCGGGGCGCGTAGTCGATATTCCTGTTGCCAAGGGTATGATTGTTAAGCGCGGTACTCTCCTTGCGGAGCTTGATAAGAGGGATGTGGAGTTGCAGGTATCTGCGGCACATGCCGCCTATCGTGAGGCGCAGTCGCGCTTGGAGCGTGCAGAGAGACTGCTTCAACACGATGCTATCTCGGAGCAGGAGGTCGAGTCGCTACGTAGCGCGGCCACACAAAGACTCTCCACCTATCAAAATAGCCTCGACCTCTTGAACGATACGCGCATTGTAGCTCCATTTGATGGTATCGTCGAGCGCACGTATGTCGATGCTTTCCAGCGTGTTGCCTCGGGCGAAACGATTGTGCGTATCGTTGCGCCTGAGAGCACTACGGTGGGGTTTACAGCCCCTGAGAGCCTTGTCGCGGTACTTTCGGAGCCTACAACGCACTTTAATGTCCGTTTTGATGCCTATCCGGATGCTACGTTTGAGGCTGTTATCAAGAGTTTTGCCCGCACCTCTTCGGATGCTCTCGGCTTCCCTGTGTCGCTACGCCTCACGGACGTGGACGGTAGTCTCTATCGTATATCTCCGGGTATGACATGTATTGCGCAGGTCATCACACCCGAGCGCGACCACCATGCCGTGACACTGCCTCTTACGGCAATATACGCTCCCTTGGGTGATGAGGATTATGTGTGGATTGTCAATGGCGATAGCCGTGTGGAACAACGTAGGGTTGCTCTTGGAGCCCCCACAGGTACGGGCGATGTTGTCGTGCTTGATGGTGTCAATGCTGGAGAGAGGGTTGTCGTTGCGGGCGTATACCATCTGAGCGCGGGTGAGAGTGTGCGTATTGTTGAATAACTAAATGGGTACCACTATGTTTAATATATCGCGCTACTCGATAACACATCCTACGGTCGTGCGTTTTATGCTGTGGGTGATGCTTCTTGGTGGCATATATGCCTTTTATGCTATGGGTAAGAAGGAGGACTCCACGTTTATCATTAAAAGTGCTGTCGTGGAGTGTCGCTACCCCGGGGCTATGCCTACGGAGGTGGAGAGCCTTGTTGTAGAGCCTCTTGAACGCGAGATACGTACTCTTACGTCTGTATATAAGATAACTTCCGAGGCACACTTCGGCCGTGCACGCATCCTTGTGGAGCTTAACCCGCACACATCGCCACAGCGCATCCCTCAGGCATGGGATGAGTTGCGTCGTAAGGTTAACAATGTGGAGCCGCGCCTGCCCGAGGGTGTCACATCTGTTTCGGTACACGATGGGTTTGGCGATGTCTACGGTTTGTATTATGCTCTGGCCTCGGATGGAGGTTACACGTGGGATGAGTTGCGTGACTACGCTCTGAACGTAGAGCGGGGATTATATACCATTACGGGTGTTGAGAAGGTTATGCTCTCGGGTGAGCAGAGTCCCGAGGTGAGCATCTACCTCAGTCCTGCAACGCTTGCGGCCTTTGATTTACGCCCCGAGGATATAGGTCGTGCTCTCAAGGAACAAAATATGATTGCGGCTATCGGTGAGCGACGTGCCGGCGATGTTGTCATAGAGATTGTCGAGGGGGCAACATTCAGCTCTATAGCGGATATAGAGAATCAGTTGCTTACGGCTTCCGATGGCAAACAGTATCGTTTAGGCGATGTTGCGCGTGTCGTGCGTGGCTACCACGAGCCCGCCTCGCTCATTGTGCGTGTCGATGGGCGCGAAGCCATAGGTATTGCCGTAGCCTCGAATCCTGAAATGGATGTCGTTGCTGTGGGCGATAGTGTTCAGGCCATGTTGAACGAGATGGCTCAAACACTCCCCGCAGGCTTGGAGTTGATTACACTCTACCCCGAAAATGAGATAGCCCGCGAGGCAAACAACGCCTTCCTTGTCAACCTCATGGAATCTATAGCTATCGTTATCGTCTTGGTCATGGTACTTATGGGCTGGCGTGCCGGCATGGTCGTAGGCTCCTCGTTGGTATTCTCCATAGGTGCTACGTTGCTCATTATGCTATATATAGGTGAGGGCCTTAATCGCACATCGCTGGCCGGATTTATTATTGCCATGGGTATGCTCGTGGATAATGCTATTGTCGTTACGGATGGTGCTACGTCGCTCATGCGACAGGGGTTTGCCAATCGCGATGCCTTGGTGGGTGCTGCCACAAAGTCACGTATGGCGTTACTCGCTGCTACGCTCATCGCCATTGTGTCGTTCTTGCCGCTGCAACTTGCACCCTCATCCGTGGCGGAGATTATACGTCCGCTCTTTGCTGTTGTGGCTATCTCGCTTATTATGAGCTGGGTGTTGGCACTTACGCAAGTGCCTCTTATGGGTGTCGGACTGTTGCGCGTGCCCGCCGAGGTTGTCGTAAGACCTCGCTCACAGTGGTTTGCCGAGGTGCTTGTCAGGTTGTTGCGCCATCGTTGGGCTACGGTGGGTGTTGTGGTCGTTATTTTTGGTCTCTCGCTATGGGCTATTGGGCGCATGCCGCAGAACTTCTTTCCGCAACTGTCGAAGCCTTATTTTCGTGCCGATGTAATCCTACCTGATGGTTACGATATAGAGGCTACGGAGGCACGCCTCGGGGAGATGACCGCATGGCTTAGAGGTCACAATGATGTTAAGCGTGTATCTACTACGGCAGGAGGCACGCCCCCACGTTATTATTTGGCGAGTGGCAGCTACTCGTCGCGCCCTAATTATGGAAATATCCTTGTCGAACTGCACACGGCAGATGCCACTGCTGCGGTCGAGGAGGCCTTCGACAGCTGGGTGCAGGATAATATCCCCGATGTGTGGTTGCGCTCGTCGCTCTTTCGTCTTTCGCCCGTGCCGGATGCCACCATCGAGATAGGCTTTGTGGGTGCCGATGTGGATACGCTCAGTCGCCTCACGGCAGATGCTATGCGCATCATGCGTGAGGACGACCGTACACGTAATGTACGTAATAGTTGGGGTAATAGGGTGGCGCTGTGGCAGCCGCGCTACTCGCAGATTAAGGCTCAGAGGCTTGGCGTGGGGCGCAATGCTATGGTTACGTCGTTGGAGATAGCCACATCGGGGCTGAGCGTCGCCACATACCGCGAGGCCGATGTGCAGATGCCTATTCTTCTGCGTAGTACGCCTTCAGCGGATGGGTCGTTGTCGTCGCTTACGACAATGCCCGTATTCTCCGCTGCGGGTAATAGCTTCTCCATAGCACAGGCTGCCGCAGGCTTCGACTTCAGCTTTGCCCCTCCTGTCGTTAAGCGTATCAACTCCGAGCGTGTCATGAAGGCTCAGTGCGACCCGAAGCGGGGTGTCAATGCCTTGGCGCTGTTGTCGTCACTTAGTGACGAGGTGAAGCAGAGAGTGAACATCCCAAATGGGTATGAGATGCGTGTATATGGTGAGGCTGAGAGCCGTGAGGAGTCAAACGCCGCACTCGTTAGCCAACTTCCAGTGACACTCGTGGTGATATTTGTTATCCTGTTGATACTCTTTGGCAACTATCGCGATCCCATCGCCGTGATGCTTATGTTGCCACTCATATTTGTGGGTGTGGTTGCGGGTCTTGGGCTTACGGGTAAGATGTTCGACTTCTTTTCGCTCTTGGGACTCCTCGGTCTTGTGGGTATGAATGTGAAAAATGCCGTAATCCTTATCTCGCGCATACGTGAGTTGCGCGACGATGGTTATGCGCCCGCGTATGCTGTTGTCGAGGCTGCGCGTGATCGTTTTATCCCCGTTGTTGCAGCCTCAGGCACTACGGTGCTCGGAATGTTACCACTGTTGTTCGACTCTATGTTCGGAAGTATGGCAGCCACAATCATGGGAGGCCTCGTTGTCGCTACGTTGCTTGTCCTTGTTGTGTTGCCTGTGGTCTATTCACTATTTTATCGTATTCGTCTATGAAACGTGCTGTATCTATCTTAATATTCGTTATTTCGGCTGCATCATCTCATGCTCAGATTGATGTCGATTATTATCTAAATGCTGTCATGGAGTATAGCCATCAACTTGCTGCGGCCGAGGCTGCAACCGAGGGCGCAGATGCCGATATGCTTCGTGCGCGTAAGGGTTATCTTCCCTCGTTGGATATGGGTAGAGATGTCGATTATTCGTTTCGTAAGCGCAATGGTGAGCGACGTCTTGGCTGGACTATGCGTGCCGATGTCAGCCAAGCGCTATTCGATGGCGGCAGTGTGCGTGCTGCTGTTAAGCAGGCGGAGGCGCGTTATGGTGTTCGTGAGGGTGAGGAGCGCAGTGCGATGCTCGATGTGGAGTATGAGGCTGTTGCGTGCTATTGGTCGCTGTCGCGTGCCGACATCTATCTGCAAGCGATGTCGTACTATCGCGATATAATTGTGTCGCTGCGCGACGTTGTTAAACGTCGCTACGACGAGGGTTACACCTCCAAGAGCGATCTCCTGCAGGTGGAGTCGCGCCTAAGCGATGCGGAGTATCTGTACTCCTCGGCCGAACAACAAAGACTCGTGGCGCTACACGCCTTTAATACCCTTTGTGGCCAGAACCCTACACGCGAAGTGGTGCTTATGGAGAGCATCCTCGATACTATGTGTCGACCGCAGCGTGAGGCCTTCGATGATGTGGTGGCACGCCACCCGGACTATGCTGTCTCGCTTGCCGAGAGCGAATATGCGCGTTGGGGTGTTAAGGCAGCACGCGCGGAGTTCCTCCCCTCGATAAATATCGGTGTCTATGGCCTGTGGCAACCTAATTCACCCAATGTAAAGGGTGCCGGCACACGTCTTGATGGTGGCGTGGCACTATCCTTTCATACTCCGATATTCCATTTTGGTGAGCGTAGCGTGGCGCTACGCTCTGCGCGTAGCGCTCAGCAAGTTGCGGCCATAGGCGTAGAGAGTGTGCTGGATAGACTGTCGCTTGAGGAGAGCGACGGCTGGACAAACATACTCTCGACTGAGGCACGTGTTGAGGCGGCACGCCGAAATCTATCGCTGGCACGTGAAAACCTCGAGATTAGCACCTACTCCTACCACGAGGGCTTGGCTACGATACTCGATGTGTTGCAGGCGCAGCTTAGCTGGTTGCAGATATACGAAAATGCTATTGCGGCACACTATGACTATGCGCTCGCAATAGCAGCCTACCGTCGTATCACGGCGGTGGAGTGGCAGATGAGGTAGGGGTGTCTAACTATTTGTTTCCCCTGTTGTTACTATCGATATTTCGTGCGATAGCGGAGCTATGCGGCGTAGCATCTGAAGCATGCCGCAATATTTGTCGTGTGCGAGGTTTATGGCACGACTTATCACGATTTGCTCCGACAGTGTGTGGCACGTGGCCGAGTACACAATGTTGAAGCTGTTGTACTTGCTTTCTGCCACTACGGTAGCTGTGGAAAGTACGCCCTCGAGGGTTATCGAGAAGTCCGAGAGGTCATCTGCACGCTCCTTTAGAAGTCCTACTATTGTGCGCCCTGCGCAGTCGGCGGTGGCGTAGAGGAGCAACTCCTTGGGGTTGAGACTCTCCAACGAGCGCTCGGGCTCAATGATGAAATGTCGGTCTGCGGTCATGCGCAGAGTTATTTTCTGTACCATAACGAAAAATAATTGGTTAATACACTACCTCTGGGGCAACAATCGTTCCTGTATATAGCGTCGGTTAACGATTTTTTCTGCCTTTACCATCGTAGCGATGGTTTTACTACAATGACGTTTTACATCTAATAGATGTCTCACGTGTTGGGACTATCCTTTATCGGCAGTGAAAATCAATTCACTGCCGAATTTGTTTATTTACAATATGTTAGTTCATTAGATTGTGAAACGACTTTTTATACAAAAGTCGAATAAATTATATTTTCACTATTCTTATGATGTCTTCCATGTAGTCTAAATTATGTGTAATTAAATAAACTCCCATTATTTAGTCTTTCGCTTGATAGCAAGAGGTGATTTTTCTATTTTATCCGAACAAGACCCCAAAAGAGTGTTGTCTATTGCGAAATTTTTACTAATTTTGTGGTGTCGTGGGTGTTATATCCTCGGCATTACATATTTGATGAAAGTGTTTTCGCTTTTATCCTTGATAAGAAATCTGACAGTTTCAACCAAAGACGAGGATAACGACGACACTCATCATCTGTATAGGTATGCGATTCAAAGTCATATCATATACAGGTGTGGGGTCTTGTAATCGTTTATTCGTCTTGGGTTTTGTCAGAACCTCTTATCAGATAAACGGAACTGCTCCACACTTTCTTTTTGTACTTACACGACCGACACCCACCATCGAGGAGCAGAATGGTAATTTGATTTGGTAGAATGTTAAACTAAAATCATATTACTATGAAAAAACTATTTACCTATTTGCTCGTTGCGATAACGATGATTATCGCAGGGTGTAGTGAATCATTTGACGATTCAAAGATTTGGGACAAACTCGACGACCACGAGAAGAGAATTGCAACACTCGAAGAACTCTGCAAGCAGATGAACACTAACATTTCATCGTTACAGACGATTGTGAAGGCTTTGCAGAACAATGACTATGTTACAGGCGTTACACCCATCACCAAAGATGGTGAAACGATCGGCTATACCATCACATTTACCAAATCGCAGCCCATTACCATCTATCACGGTGAAGATGGCAAGGATGGCCAAAATGGAACTGACGGTAAAGACGGAGTAGATGGTAAGGATGGCTCAACACCCATTATCGGAGTAAAACAAGACACCGACAACATCTACTATTGGACTTTGAATGGTGAGTGGTTGCTCGATGCCAACGGCAATAAGATTAAAGCACAAGGTACTGACGGAAAAGACGGTCAAGATGGAGCTAATGGCGAGAATGGGAAAGACGGTCAAGACGGAACAAATGGAGAAGACGGAGCCGACGGCAAAGACGGCATCACACCTCAACTAAAAATCGAGAATGACTATTGGTATATCTCATACGACAATGGTGCATCGTGGACTCAGCTTGGCAAGGCAACAGGCGAAGATGGCAAGGATGGCAAGGATGGAGAAAATGGCACTGACGGCAAAAATGGTGATTCGTTATTTCAAAGCATTACCCAAGATGAATACAATGTATATTTTACGCTTGCTGATGGAACAACTATTACCATACCGAAAATAGATAGTAGCCAAAACGAATCGCTTGTGTCTAGAATACAATCAATTTCTTACATTCCAACATCTTCTGATGGTAAGGCTGTTATGAAATATGCAGATAATGTAATTAGTCAACTTGTTCTCGATTTTGAAATATCACCCAAAGCTACAATTGTGGAACTATCAGAATTATGGCGAGAGGTTCTTTCTGTTAAATCAGCATACGCACAAACTCGAGCAGCGGAGTTCATAAATATGCCAATTACTTTTTTTGAAGCCGATGCTGAAACAGGAGTAATTACACTTACTGTGTCGGGAGAAAATTTATCAAATGAATTTTATACTAATACACAGGCAGTTAGCGCAGCATTGGTTATTTCAGATGGTAATAGTGTTCTCACAAGCACCTATATACCATTAACACCGAAAGAAGTATCTGTAAGTGATTTTTGCCCAATGGATGAAATTTGGTATACATCAACGGATGGTTTGGTAGTTACACCCAAAATGCCAGATGCATTTGGTGTAAATATTATCTCTAATACTTATGAAAATGGTAAAGGCGTTATTAGATTTGATGGACCATTGACATCAATAGATGGAGATGCATTCAGCAACTGCTATACACTTTCATATGTAGCTATTCCAAATGGAGTTACTTCAATTGGCGAGAATGCATTTCGTTATTGTCACTCATTAACAAATGTAGCTATGCCTAATAGTGTTGAAGAGATTGCAGATGCGGCATTCTATGGTTGTTCTTCATTAAAGGGTATAATTATTCCAGATAGTGTTATAAAGATTGGCAAAAGTGCATTTAATGGTTGCCGTCTAACCGAAATAACTATTCCTGACAATGTTATTGAAATTGGAGATGGAGCTTTTTATTGCTCTTTCAGTCCAACAAGAAGGGTAGTAATAGGCAAAGGGGTTACTAAGATTGGTGCAGATGTATTTTATGGTTGTTCGGGCGAATTATTTGTGAATAGCAAGATAGTGCAGCTATCTAGTATTAATAATGCACAACCACTAGCTTGGTTGTTAAATAGTAGCTTCTCAAGTATAGTTATTGGTGATAATGTTGAGAGTATAGGAGATCACGCCTTCGCTAACTATGATTCACTTAAAAGTGTGGTTATCTCCAATAATGTAAAACAAATTAGTAGCTATGCTTTTTATTCGAATGACAATCTTGAAGAGGTGTTTTTTGGTAGTAGTGTCACATCAATTGGATATTCTGCTTTCTCTGGTTGTGGAGCAATCAAAAAATTGACACTACCTGATAGTGTCACTCACATAGGCAGTTATGCATTTAGCGGATGCAGTATGTTAACAAGCATCGTTATCCCTGATAGTGTCACTAATATAGACGCATATGCATTTAGTAATTGCTCTTTGGCGACAAGTATTATAATTGGCAAAAGCGTTGCATCTATTGGGGCATCTGCTTTCAGTGGCTGTAGTGGACAGTTGATAATTAATAGTAGTTTCATCGAAAAAGATTACACGGGGTATGATGATGCACCTGCAAGAAAGGATGGCTGGCTTCATGAATCTAAATTTACCAAGATAACTATTGGTGGTAATGCTAAAAGAGTTGGCTCGTGGGCGTTCTACGAGTATAATAGTTTGACTCATGTAATGATTGAGGATAGTGTTGCTAAGATTAGTGACAGTGCTTTTAGATACAATACAACACTATCAAGTGTAACCATAGGCAAAGGTGTATACTCTATTGGCGACAATGCTTTCGATGGCTGTACTCAATTAAGCAATGTTATTATAGGTGAAAATGTAGATAAAATCGGAGCATACGCATTCAGATCTTGTATATTCAAAAGTATAATAATTCCCGATAGTGTTACCTATATTGGTAGTTGCGCATTCCAAGATTGTATCGCTCTTGAAAGTTTGACGATTGGTAAAAGTGTTAATCAGGTTTACGAGTTAGCATTTACGGGCTGTACGGGAGAGTTGATTGTGAATTGCGATATCCCAAATGTTCTTGGTAGCTCAAATGGAATGTTTCAAGGCAGTAAATTTACGAAGGTCACTATTGGAGATAGTGTAACTGCGATTGGGTATCGTGCATTCTACAATTGCGATAAACTGGCAGAAGTGATACTACCTAAAAGTATTACAGATATTAGCGATTACGCATTTTATGGTTGCAGTAATTTGATTAGTGTCTACTGTAAAGCAACAACGCCACCGATTCTATCAAGCAAATGGATATTTGATGGGAATGCTGATAGTCGTAAAATCTATGTTCCGATGGCTGTCCTATCAAAATACAAAAGCGCAGAGCATTGGAGCGATTACTCTGATTACATTGTCGGCCATCTTTTTTAGATAAACCCTAATAAGATATATTATGAATATAATTTATGAAAAGACTTTGAAAATTGCTCAACAAAAAATGGACAATGAAGAGATTTGTACATTTGAAGAGTTGGGCAAACTCCTAAATTTGCAATTAGATGCAAGCTATTCAGGGGGAAGAGGCGTGGCAAAAGTTGTCAGTGAGGCATATCATTATGCGTATGAAAAATATGGAGAAGATGCCGCAAATATAATAGCCACGGTGTATCGAAATAGTAACGGAGAAAAGGCTTACTAAAATCAGCATTAACAACAGGCGTATGTCGGGCTTTGTATAGTCCACAGCATACGCCTGATTTTTATTCACATTGCATTCTCAAAAGATGTTTGATTTCAGTGTTTTACTTTCAAAAGTTTTATATGCCTTTGCATCTGCAGTTTTTGGGGTTAATTACGACCTCCGTGTAGTCTTCTATGTAGGATTTCGCAATTTTCGTAAAAACTAACACTGAAAATCAATCGGTTAAAAATTAAAAGACCCATCCTGATGAGAGTCTTACCATTTTTTTGTGCCTTTGCCATCGTAGCGATGGTTTTACTACAATGACGTTTTGCATCTAATAGGATGTCTCACGTGTTGGAGTCTTACCATTTTTTTTGTATCTCTGCGCATTATTATATATGTATATGAAGAAGTCAATAATAAGATTTACCGTACTGCTCGTTGCCGCTGTAATTGCGGTGGATGCTATGGCACAGATTCCTACGCATCGTGGGCGTGTAGATGATATAGAGACCATGCTTGAACGTGGTCGTTGGGGTGAGGCGCGTGTTGCGCTGGAGAGGTATCGCCGTGACCTCGACCAGATAAAAGATGTGCGCGAGATAGAGTGGTCGTACTACCATACCGTGCGTTGTGCCGTGGAGCTTGGTGCCGCTGATGCCGAACTTATGATGGAGGATTTCGTCGAGAGGTATCCGGCGAGTGTATACCGCAATAGCATACTCTTCATGAGGGCGTGCTATGTATGCGATAAGGGTGACATAGAGCGTGCTCTCGGACTGTTTGAGGGTGTGGACTACAAGGGTCTTAGCTCACTGGAGAGGGAGCGCTACGACATACGTGTGGGGTACATACGCTTTGTTGCGGGTGATGACATCGTGGCTGAAAACCACTTCAAAAAGATACCACGAATAAGCGACTATTATCCTCATGCCTTGTATCATAGAGCCTATATCGCCTACCGTAGGGGTGACAGCAAGGCCGCCTATGATGGCTTTAAGGAGCTAATGGATTATGACGTCTACAAGGAGCTTGTGCCATATTATATGCTCCAGCTTGAGTATCGCAACGGCAACTACGATGCGGTGATATCGCAGGGTGAGAAACTCCTGCCCAAGTCATCTACGGAGACGTATACCGACTTGGTACGCATAATCGCGGAGAGCTATTTCGTTAAGGGCGACTATGCCAATGCTTTGCGTTATATGGCTAACTACCCGAGTGATAAGTATGGTCGTCAGGAGAACTACATTAAGGGTTACTCGCTCTATCGCATGGCGCGTTACGATGATGCCGTGGAGCCTCTTAAGGCCGTATGTGGTGCTGAAGACACCCTCACACAGAATGCTGCGTTCCACCTCGGTGATTGCTACCTGCGCCTGAAGAATAAGCGACTTGCAGCCGAGGCCTTCAGTATGGCTTCGGTCGAGGGCTTCGACGATGAGATTGCCGAGGATGCCATGCTCAACTACTGTCGCCTGATGTATGAGCTTGGTGGCGGACGTTTTAACGAGTCGATAAATATCCTTAAGGTCTATCTCCAGCGTTATCCCGACTCTGCGTATACGGAGGAGGTGAAGCAGTTGCTCGTTGCGGCATACTACAACTCGAAGGATTACGATGCTGCATATCTTGCGCTTAAGGAGTTTGATAATCCCGATAGGGAGCTACGTGCTGTATTGCAGAAGGTGGCTGTCTTCCGCGCTGTTGAGGCTATTAAGCATCACGACTGGACACTCGCCACGGAGCTCCTCGAGGAGGCTGAGCGTATCGCTCTTGTTCCTAAATATAATGCCTTGGCTATCTATTGGCAGGGTGAGGTGGCCTATAATATGGGTGATAACGAGCTCGCCAAGGAGAGGTATATAGACTATATACGTCGTGCTCCTAAGACGGAGTCGGAGTACCACTTTGCCCACTATGGTAAGGGTTATGCCCACTTTGCACTGAAGGAGATGGCTGCGGCGGCTGAGTCGTTTGACGAGTTTGTACGCAACTATGCCAAGCGTGACAAATACCTATACGATGCTCATAACCGCTTGGGTGATGCTCACTATGCGCTGCGCGAGTTCTCGGATGCCCGCCGCGTATATAAGGTTTCGGCTCAGTCGGAGTATCCCGAGCGCCACTATGCTCTGTATCAGTTGGCTATGGTCGATGGCATAGATAATAGGACTACGAGCAAGATTGAGCGCCTGAAGGGTATTGTCAATGAGGGTGAGGGTGAGTATGTTGATGATGCGTGGTACGAGCTCGGTAGAACCTATATCGCTTCGGAGCGCTACGCCGATGGAGCCTCTACGCTTCAGGCGTTTGTCGACACGGAGAGCTCATCGCCATACTATATCAATGCTCTCTCAGACTTAGCTTTGGCGTACTACAACACGGGACACAAGAGCAAGGCGCGTAGTTGCTACGAGCGTGTTGTTGAGAACGACCCGCAGTCGGCTTCGGCATTGGAGGCCATGCGTGGTATTCGTGAGATATATGTATCGGAGGGGCGTATCGACGATTATTTTGCCTATGCCGAGCGTAGCGGTGTGCAGAGCGATATGAGTGTTGCTGCGCGTGACTCGCTGACGTTTGCTGCGGCAAAGAGCGTTTATCTCAATGGCGACATGGAGTTTGCTGCGGAGAAGTTCAATGCCTACTTGGACAGCTTCGATAAGGGTTATAACCGTACTGAGGCGTTGTTCTACCTCAGCGACTGCTATGTCGTTATGGAGAATAATGATAGGGCGTTGAGCACGATGAAGGAGCTCCTCGACCTTGGACATACGCAGTATAGCGAGCGTGTATTGGATGTATATGCACGTATGAGCTTCGACCAGAAGCAGTATGCCGATGCGGCAAATGCCTATCTCGAACTATACAATATGGCCTATGATGCTAAGCGTCGTGCGGTGGCCTCTGAGGGGTATGTCGATGCTATGATAAAACATGCCTCTTCCGAACAGCTCGTTGCGATGGGTGACAAGGTCGCAGACATGACGGATGCCACGGAGTGGGCTAAGCGCCAAGCGATGAAGGCTAAGGCGGATGCTCTGTGTGAGTTGAATAGGCGCGATGAGGCGATGAAGGTGTATGCCTTCCTTGCCGAGATGCCGGCAACGGCTGAGGGTGCCGAGGCCTACTATCGTCTTGTTGAGAATGACTACCGCAAGGGCGACTATGCTGCTGCGGAGCAGCGTGTATACGCTCTTGGTGAGTGTGGCTCGATGTATTGGCAGGCCAAGATATTCCTTGTTCTTGGTGACGTGCTCGCCAAGGGTGGCAACACGTTCCAAGCGCGTGCTACGTATCAGAGTATTGTTGATGGCTACACGCCTGAGGATGATGGCATTGTAGATGAGGCTAAGCAACGTATCGCCTCGCTTGCAAAGTAACGATAACCCCGAAATTGTGAGATTATGAAGAGAATGATGATATTGTCTGCGACGATGCTCTTTATGGCGGCTACGGGTGCTGAGCTCGCAGCACAGGAGTATAAGCGCGTTGAGGTCACTACGACATACAATCCCGAGGTGTCGACGGCAACGAAGTTGGATGTGCCGACGGATATTGCCGATACACCGCCTATCGAGCCTGATATAGAGTATAAGGTAACGCCCGACACGTGGCAGATAGAGCTCGATGATTATAGTATAAACCCGACGAAATCGAGCTTCTGGGACTTTCATCGTGCCAAGCGTTTCTATACGCAGTTGGCCACGGGTTATCCTCTAACGTCGCGTGCTACGTTGCACTACGCTACGGAGAATGTGCGCCACGGCTACTTTGGCTTTGGTGTCGACCATGTGGGTAACTTCGCTAAGAAGCGCTCGTATGTAGGTGAGCTGCGCCCTATGGCCGAGAGCTACGACACACAAAACCGCCTCTATGTCGGTGGTGGTGTCTTTGCCGGCAACCAGATGTTCGAGGCGGGCATGGAGTACAACTGCGACATATTTAATGCCTATGCCATGGATGTCGCGGAGCCCGATAATTTGCGTTTTCACGATGCCAACCTTCGTTTGCGTTATGGCGATGACTTTGTAAATCTGCGACGTATGAACTTCGCTGTCGAGGTGCATGGCGGAATATGGGGACACACTCCTCCATCATCAACAGATGACTATTTCTCGGTGCCACAGGTAAACATCGGTGGTGCGGTACGCTTGGCGCGTAAGTTTGGTGAGAATAGGGTAGAACTCAAAGCTGAGTACGATTTGTGGAGGACGTTGCACTATGGCTATCGTGACTCGCGCTTTGGTGTTACTGCTGAGTATGGTCGCAAGTTCGGCTTTGTAGGCGTAGATGTTGCGTTGGGCTATATGTACGATAAGGTTAACGGTGGAAAGAGATCTCCGCACCTCTTCATGCCGAGTGCTAAGGTGCTCTTTGATACGGGTATTCAGGCTATAGCCCCATACGTCGAGTTGCGCACATCGGTATCGCAGAATAGCATAGCGGCAATGTATGAGGAGAATCCCTATATAGACTTTGAGTCGTGTGTCGAGACTCTTACGGCGATGCCTAATACCCGTAGCTACGACCTCGCGTTGGGCTTCTCCGGCTCTGCGGCATCGTCACGCTTGGAGTACCACCTATATGTTGGTGCAAACTTTATGCGTGACAAGGTGTTGTGGTATATCAATACTCCCGGATTGTTTGGCGTGGCGGCAGGTAACAATAATCGTATGTTCGTGGGTGTTGAACTTGCATATAGGCCTGTTGGTGGTCTGCTTTTCGAGGGCTCGTTCTATGCGCATAAGGATAATTGCAAGTCGGACTACGTTGTTAGCGATGCACGAATGAGGGCTAACCTCAAGGTGGAGTATAAGATTAAACGCTGGAAGATGTACCTCTCGGGCGACTTTACAGGTAAGCGCGAGTGGTCGGGCATCTACCATAACGATAGTGGCAAGGTGTCGGTAGCTTTTGTTGCCAACCCCTCTGTCGACCTACGTGCAGGTGTGGCGCTGAGGGTTGCCAAGCGTGTGGAGGTATATGTCGATGGATATAACCTCCTCGGTGCAGACATCTTTGACTATGCCTACTATTATCGTAATGGTGCAGGATTTATGGCCGGCGTAAAGGTTGATTTCTAAATGTATAGTGGTTATGTCACGAAGAGAGAGTGTTAAGGAAGGTGTTGGAGGCTCGTTTTTTAGTCGTATGGTGAATCGTCCTGCGACAAATGCAACCTCTATGGCGCTGATGTGGGGTTTGGCGTGGCTTATTGTGGGTATTATCCTCTGTTGGTATTTGGATCTTGTCCCCACCTCGATGTTTGGATATACGTGGGGTGCGGTGTCGCTTTTGTGGAATACGGCTCTTGGCCTTGTTATGTGGGTGTCGTCGACGGTGCTATTCTATGGCGTGGCTCTAATGTTTAATCGTCGCGTGTCCGTTACGGAGCTCTTCGGACGTATGCTCTTTGCGCATTGGCCTGTTACTATGATGCTTCTGCCGGCTGTCGTGGGCGATAAGGTGGCATACTCTACCTTTATGAGCCATCCGACTGTTGTGTTCGAGCAGTCACCGTTGTATGCTGTGCTTATGGCGATATTCTCGTTGGTGGTACTTGTTTGGTACCTCTATTGGGGCTATTCGGCCTTTAGTAAGTCGGTGTCAAAGAGTGGTGCAAGAGTGTTTGGAGCCTATGTCGTAGCCTTTGTGCTATCATTCCTGCTATCGCACTACACGCTCGATGCCGTATATGCTGGTATAGGATGATGATTTATTGGTGATGGGTAGCAAATAAAAAAGGGTAAGCTACTTATATCGCACCGCTACAACCGCATACCCTTGCTCGATTCCTCGCCTGGGGGGGTTCTGCAGGAGCTGGTCGTATAAGACTTACCCGGGTGCAAAAGTACAAAAAAAATGTATCTTTGCAAAAAATAAGTGTAAAAATGAAAAGGAAAATTA
>JAFVWO010000094.1 GCA_017501625.1 Alistipes sp. | reverse complement strand
TAATATGTGTGTTAAGCATATTGGGCGTACTTTTTTAGTGCGTGACAAAAACGATACAAACTTAATAATAAATAACTAAAATGAAAAGAACATCCATTATTTTATTGTTGGTGGCAGCCGTTGTCGGCCTTGTTTATTGGATTTGGTCGATGCTCGCTACGCCTATTCAGTTCGAGCAGCACTTCGACGAGCGTAGCCAGACTGTGATTGAGAAGGAGGAGTACATCATCAAGCTTGTACAGGCCTATCGCGACTCTAACCCCGCGAAGAAGTTTACGACAAACTGGGATGAGCTTATCGACTTCGCTCTTAACGGCACGATGGAGTATCGCAGCCAGATTTACGATGAGAACAACCTCAAGAATGCCGAGATTCTCGCCGAGTTGCGCAAGGATAAGAATTGGAAGAACGAGCGCGTAGTGCGTGTTGCAGCGCGCGATACCATCTTCGATGATGACTTTGGCGTATGCCGTCTTAGCGAGGAGCAGATTCGTCACCTCCGCTATATCCCCTTCACCAACAATACAGAGGAGTTCGAGCTCGATACTATCACCTACGAGTCGGGAAGCTACAAGACACACCTTATTCGTTGCCACGCTCCCTTCATCAAGTTTATCGACACCGAGACCTACAATCAGGAGTTTTGGAACGAGCTTAACGACCGCTTCAACTACTTCATCAACCACAGCGAGGCTAACGAGGATATGAAGAAGATGAAGGCCGATGGTCTTAAGGCTACGGTAGAGAAGGAGCCTAAGTATATGATTGGCGAGGCACATCCCATTCCTATGGACATCGAGTTCTTCGGCATCTCGTTTGGTAGCCTTGAGGAGCCTACTAACGAGGCCGGCAGCTGGGGTGGCACAGCAAACTAATTATGGCTAAAGCTGAATTAAACAAGGTGTCCATCCGTCTTGAGTCGGGTGGACACACTTTTTCTCCCGCGCAGTGTATCGAGGCTGCTGGCGCGGTAGAGGTCGTAGTGTCAACATTTAAGACGACACTTATGCCCGCCGAGCTCTTTGCCGAGGACGATGCCAAGCATATACTTACGGCTGTGGGATGCGCTCCGGCTGTAAACGAGAGTGTTGTGTCGAGCGAGCCTCAAGAGGGCATTGTTGCTGTCATGGCCATAAGCACAGCGTGCTACGATACCCTCACAGCTCACTATGGCGCCCGTCTACGCTTCACATCGCCCCTAATGGAGGCCGTCGACATAAGCGATGGCATGGCGCTACACCTCGACAAGGATGTACTATACGTGCGCATCTACGGTGACGGATTACGCTTTGCCGAGGCCATGGAGGTATCATCGGATGGCGACATACTCTATTACTTGGAGAGTATAAACCGTGTGTACGACATATATAATATGTACGCGCGCGCGACAGGCGACACGGCACGCATCAAGCGTGTTGCAGGGCGCTGTTTTAGGAATTTAGAAATAGTGAAGGTAGGTTAATTAGGTCGAGTCGATTTTGCCCTAAAGCGACCGAACAAGAACCTGCCGACAATGAATAGCTTATTAACTAACTTATAGAACATACCTGACGTAATATGCGTATCGTAAGTGGTAAGTATCGTGGTCGCACCATCGTTCCACCCCGCAACCTCAGGGCGCGACCCACGACAGATTTCGCCAAGGAGAACCTCTTTAATGTCCTTGGAAACATTGTCGACTTCGAGGAGCTCGACGTCCTCGACCTATTCTCGGGTACGGGCTCTATAAGCTACGAGTTCGCCTCGCGTGAGGCGCGCAGCGTGACATCCGTGGAGATAAACAGCGTACACCATAATTTCATACGCCAGACGGCACGCGACCTTAAGTTCGAGAACTTCTACGCCGTGAAGGCCAACGTCTTCCTCTACCTGAAGAGTTGTGCCAAGCAGTTCGACCTCATATTCTCGGATGCACCCTACGACCTTGAGGGTAGCGAGGAGGTCATCAGGCTCGTTTTCGAGCGTGACCTGCTGCGCGAGGATGGCATACTTGTATTTGAGCACTCAAAGGAGCACGATTTCTCGTCGCACGCAAACTTTTGGCAAACACGTAGTTATGGCAGCGTACAATTTTCTTTCTTCAAAAAAATGTAATTTTTTTCAAAAAAAGTTACCAAAAAATTTGCAGGAATAAAAATTTGTAGTACCTTTGCAACGCAATCGAGGGGGATAACTGAGATTGCGAGGTTCTAAAAGTTTTGGTGCGTTAGTTCAGCTGGTTAGAATACGTGCCTGTCACGCACGGGGTCAGGGGTTCGAGTCCCCTACGCACCGCACTAAAAATCAACGACTTACAGAAATGTAGGTCGTTATTTTTTTATACCTAATCGGTTGGAGAGGATAAGTGGCTCACTGAAAAATTAGGGAACTTAGTGAACTTGGGGAAAATCTGATAGTGCTCTCCCCAAACTCATTAAACTCCCTATAACAGCGCTCTCCTTAATTCCTCACTCCTCATTTGGAAAAGCGCACTCCTCACTCTCTAAAATTAGAGCTTTACGCTCTCCAAGCGCTCAAGTAGCTCGGTGAAATCGGCATGAGCATCGGCAAACTCGTCATACGAGTGCTCCGAATCCCCAGCCTCGGGGACATCAGATACATACTTCACAACAACAACGGGAATATTGCCATGCTGCTCTGCAACCTGACATATCGCAGCAACCTCCATGTCGAAGAGGCCACAGTCTACGCCGTAGCGTGCCTTAATATCGCGGATGATGTCGGCATGCACAAAAGAGTCACCCGTAAATATGGTTTCGCGGTCGGTGCCAAGGAGCGCACGGGGGTCGGTAATCTCGGGTATAAATCCCTCGGGGATGATGGCATCGTGGTGTATAGCGCGTGAGGGCATGACGATGTCGCCCTGTTTACGGCCGAGGGATGCTGCAGCGAAGCCCACAACAGCAAGCATATCGTACTTCATCCCGTTTGTAATCAGTGCACGGGCTACGCCTGACGATGCCAAGGCCTTACCTATGCCCACCTTGACAAGGTCGTAGCGGTTGTTAAGTCCCGAAGCCTTGTCCAAAGCCACACGCATAGCGCGGTACTCACGAATGGTCGGTGCGCAGATAAGTACACGCTTACCCTCAGTCACATTATAAGCATCGGCAATACCGAGCGTTTCGGCCTCCTCGCGCGTAAAGAGCGTGCGCATATACTCGGCCATAGCCTCATTCGAGGGCTCGATAGCATAGAGGCGCGGGTTGCCGCACTGCACCTCGTTGAGACCTACAATATCGTCCGTAGACTTTATCGGGAATACCCTCTTATAGACCTTTGCAAGCGCCATGCGCACATCCTCAGCCTCGACATCCTGCATCGTCGAGAGGTAGAAGCCCGTGAGACAACCCATCGGGCAGAACGACACGATACGCTTACCTATCTTCTCATCGAGACGTAGGTAGTAGGCCATAAGATGCTCGATGGTGTGGACCACAGCAGCAGCCAACGGTGCCTTAGCCATAGGACGACGAAAGCGCAAGTCCCAAGAACGCACAGCGAGGTTGTCGTCGATATTATATACCGAGCGAAGGTATATGCCCGCCTCAAGGGTGCGGTGATCGACATCAAAAGATGAAACAATATTTTTTTCCATACCTATATTCGTTTATAAATTATCGGCAAAGTTAATAATTTTTACCGACAATTACCATAATTTATCGTATCTTCGCGGTGTGTAACGTAACATGCCGACAAAATGAACGACAATCGAGTATATTTCCTCGACTATGTACGCGCCGTAGCCTGCTTCATGGTCATTTTAGTACACTGCATCGAACCATTCTATCTTAATGGCGAGGGTACGTATATCGCCTCGAGAAGTGATGCTCTGTGGGTTACATGCATCGACTCGCTACTACGCATCGCCGTACCCCTCTTCGTGATGACGTCGAGCTACCTACTTCTACCCCTGCGTGGCGACACCGCATCATTCTTCCGTCGCAGGGCCGAGCGCGTGGTCATCCCCTTTGCGGTATGGTCGATACTCTATGCCGTAGTACCCATGTGGGGCTCGGGTGGCGAGGTCGACATAACCGGCAATTTCGAGTCTCTTGCGCTCAACTTCATGTGGCAAAGCGGGCATCTATGGTTTGTATATATGATTATAGGCGTATACCTCACCATGCCGATACTCTCGCCATGGCTGGAGCGTGTGTCGAAGCGCGGTGAGGAGATATTCCTTGGCGTATGGCTCTTTGCCACGGCCGTACCCTTTATACGCGAGTTAGCCCTCCACGTGCGTGGCGCAGCAGATATATGGGGCGAGGCGAGTTGGAACGAGTTTGGCATGCTCTACTACGTGAGTGGCTTCGTGGGCTTCGTCGTCGCGGCACACTACATCCGCACATACGTCAATTGGGGCATCAAGAAAACAACCATTGTGGCTCTTCCCATGATTGTCTTAGGCTACAGCGCCACAGCACTACCCTTCTACCTGCAAATACCTGCGAACTACCCCGTGAAGGATAGCATCGACCTTGCGATACAGCTGGAGCTTAGCTGGGACTTCACGACTACGGGCGTGGCACTCATGTGCCTCGGTGTGTTCCTCTTGTTCAAGCTCATCACGCGCCCGTGCAGGGTATATCCTCTCGTTGCCGAACTATCGAGGCTTAGCTACGGCATATATCTTATGCACATGTTCGTGCTTGTTGCGGTGTTCGACATTGTCAGCTCGTGGAGCCTGTGCACACCACTTACGATGCTATTATCTGCTACGATAACATTTGTAGCATCGGCCATCATAACAAAGGTTATATCGCTCCTACCAAGGAGCAAATACATTATCGGATAGTATGAAGTTTCGCACCGAGATAGCCATCGCACCATGGCATACACCCTTAGACCATAGCCACCGCATCGTCAGCCTTGGCTCATGCTTTGCTACGAACATTGCCGAGCGCCTCGACGAGCGTAAGTTTCACATCTGCGCCTCACCTACGGGCATACTCTTCAACCCGGCATCTATCGCCGTAGCCGTGAGAGATATGGTCGAGGGGCGCAGCGTAACGACGAGGGAGCTCATCACGCTCGATGACAGCTACGTGAGCTATAGGTTCCACTCCGCGCTCTCGGGCAGCACGGCAGAGGAGGCTGTTGCGCGTATGAATGCGGCAATGGAGCGTGGCAGGGAGGCTATTGTCAATGCCGATGTGATGATTGTCACGCTCGGCACAGCATGGGTATACCGCCTACGCACGACAGGCGAGGTTGTGGCCAACTGCCATAGGCAGCCTCAACACACATTTCGTCGTGAGCTGCTCGGCATAGGTGAGATTGTTGAGTGCTTGGAGGATATTTTGCGCCACACATCATGCCGTATGATTTTGACCCTCAGCCCCGTGAGGCACATAGGCGAGGGCATGGAGGATAACTCACTGAGCAAGGCTCTGTTGCGCGTAGCCATCGACGAGGTTGCACGCCGCCATGCGGAGCGCGTTGTCTACTTCCCCTCCTACGAGATTATGATGGACGACCTGCGCGACTATCGCTTCTATGCCGACGACCTTGTTCACCCCACGAAGATGGCAGTGGATTATATCGCCGAGCGTTTCTTCGATGTTGCCCTCACCAAGGAGAGCAAGATGCTCATATCGAAGATAGAGGATGTGGTACGCGCTGCACGCCACAGACCCTCAAATCCCACGAGTGCCGCCTACCGCGAGTTCTGCCAACGACAGATTGCCGCAATAGATAACCTCGATGGCGTAGATTTATCGGAAGAAAGGGCACATTTCGAGAGCATGTTACAAATAAATTTGTAAATTTGTAGGATTTTTACAACGTATGCTACGATTTATAAGACAAGGAGCCATCATCCTTATAGCACTGATACTCTCCATGGGAGTTGGCACGGCACAGAAGCCTAAGTTAGTCATCAACATTGTTGTTGGCTCGATGCGTGCTTCCGACCTCGATTGCTTTGGCGACAACTTCTCGTCGGGAGGATTTCGTCGCCTTGTGGATGGTGGCTACCGCTACACCAACGCCTACTACGACTATGCGGGCACGAATAGTGTTGCAGGGCTTGCCACGCTTGCTACGGGCGCACAGCCCTCGGTGCACGGCATCATCGGACAAGAGTGGTGGAGCAACGTAGATGGCTCAAAGGTGACATTGTCGAAAGATAGCTTCACGGCAACAACCCTCGGCGACATGCTTCTTGAGGGTAACAGCAAGAGTAAGCACTACACCGTTGCCATAGAGCCCACATCGGCCATAGCCCTCAACGGCAAGAGCGGCGTAGCACTATGGGCCGACAACACGACGACACATTGGACGACATCCTCGGCATATCTCGCCACAATACCCTCGTGGATAAAGAGCTACAACAACGAGGACATTAAGAAAAATTACATCCTTAAGCGCTGGACACCCACGCTCGACATACGTCGCTACATCAACAGCGAGGTCGCCATAGTCGAAGATATTAAGAATAAGAGCACACAGCTAATCAGCGACATAGACCTACACCTCGGGGATGATGCCTACGGCAAGATGCTCTTCACCCCTGCGGGAAATACCATGGTGCTCAACTTCGCCACATCGCTGATAACACATGAGGCTTTGGGTCGCGATGCTCACACCGATATTCTCAACATATACTTGGATACGGCACGTCATATTGCCCAGACGTATGGACCTGAGTCTGTCGAGTACGAAGATATGCTCTATCGCTTGGATAGCCAGCTTTCACAATTCCTCTCGTACCTCTATGCTCAATTTTCCAACGCCAAGGACATCGTCATAATCCTCACCTCCGACCACGGCACGTCGCCATCGTACAATCGTAGCGGTGACACCGTGCGCGAGCGCCTCAACCCACGACAAATAGCCGTGCTCACGAATGCCTTCCTTGGTGCACGCCACGGCTCGGCAGACTACATCCTCGGCGTAGACAACAACGCCATATATCTTAACCACGACATCATCGCCAAGCGTAAGCTCGACATCAACGCCATACGCGAGGAGGTTGCGGGGTTTGTGCTTCAGATTCGTGGCGTGGCAAATGCCATATCTGCGACAGCGCTACGCAATGGCTCCTTCATCGAGGGCCGCAACAGGCTACTACGTCACAGTTACTACCCCACACGCTCGGGCGATGTGATATTAGACCTCATACCCGGATGCATCATAGAGCGTGACAACCAACGTGCCAGCTCCGATGGCGGTTACAACTACGACCGCAAGGTGCCATTGGTCATTTATCGTGCGGGGGAGGGTAAGGTTATTAAACGAAGGATAGATATGACGCAGCTTGCCGTGACCATAGCCCAAATGGCAGAGGTAGAGGCTCCATGGACATCGGAGGCTGAGCCCTTGGAGGAGTTTTAGGCTACGTAGGGTATAAGATTTGAATAAGACATAAAAACAGAACGACTATATGACACAGGATAACATTCAAGAGGCTATCATCGAGGAGTTCTCGATGTTTGACGACTGGCTCGACAAGTACGACTACCTCATAAGCCTCGCCGACTCACTTCCGGCAATCGACGCCTCGAAGCGCACCGACAACTACCTCATCGAGGGGTGCCAATCGCGCGTATGGGTAGCCTCGGAGCTACGCGACGGCAAGATGTCGTACACGGCAGATAGCGATGCCATCATCACCAAGGGTATCATCGCCCTACTCATACGTGTGATGAATGGTCGCACACCAGAGGAGGCGGCACACATAGACCTATACTTCGTCGATGCCATAGGCCTTGGCGAAAACCTATCACCCACGCGAAGCAACGGTCTGCGCGCCATGATACAGCAGATGAAACTCGATGCACTAATCTATACACAGACACAAAACCATTAGGAGCATGACACCCGAAGAGATACTTGCAGTAGAGAAAAACATTGTTCTCACGCTGAAGAATATATACGACCCCGAGATACCGGTCAACATCTACGACCTCGGCCTTATCTACGAGATTAACTACGACCCCACGGGCACGGCAGATATAATCATGACCCTCACTGCCCCCAACTGCCCTATGGCCGACATGCTGCTTGCCGACATACACCGTGAGGTGAGCAAGATTGACGGAGTTAAGAAGGTAAACATAACGCTCACGTTTGAGCCTCAGTGGGATAGGTCTATGATGTCGGAGGAGGCGCTGTTGGAACTTAATCTATTGTAGGGCCTATGCAGAACGATACAACAAAGGTTACTATCGACGAGTTCCACGCGGGGCGCAGTCGTGGTGCATGTTATCGTCATATCGCAAGCCTCGACACAATAAGGTTCAACACGCTGACAAATCACCTCGTTGGTGAGCGCATCATGCGCAAGTACGACGAGATAATCGACATAAACAGACGCAACAATGGCGACTGGGCGGAGACGCTGCATGTCGTATTATTCCGCTTCCTCGGTGGCAAGCACAACCGCACAGCGACAGAGCGCCTTGCAGGCATCATAAATAGTCGCATGATAATGCGCGAGAATAGCTCGCTCACGAAGATAGAGGCACTGCTTATGGGTGGCGCAGGGCTTCTCGACATATACAACAGCGACGACTACATCAACCTCCTCAGACAGGAGTTCAACCACATGGCCACGAAGTACAACATTACGCCCATGTCGCACGAGGAGTGGCAGTTCAGCGGTATGTATCACAACAACCACCCCACGCTACGCATAGCGCAGATAGCCGCCTGCCTACACGAGAACAAAATCTCGATACCGAGCATAACATCATGCATCACACGTAGCGATGTGTATAACCTCTTCTCGGGCAATGCCTCGGAGTATTGGATGCAACAGGTGCTCGCTACGAATACCTTTGGCAGCATAACGCCACGCATAGGCTCCTTTAAGAGCGACATCCTCGGCATCAACCTTGTCGTACCAATGATTTATGCCTACGGCACATATATCGAGTCGCAGACACTCGTATCGCGTGCCATGACACTCCTTCACAACATCCCCGCGGAGGATAACCGCTATACACGCTTGTGGAGTTCTCATATACCGACACCCAAGAGCGCGGTCGAGAGCCAAGCATTCATACAACTATCCACCGTATACTGCGAGATGCGACGATGTGACGATTGCCCATTAGCTAAACTCTTGACTTACAAATAGAAATAACGAGGGGCTGACTAAGCAATTTAGTCAGCCCCTGATACTCTAAGGGACAGTAAAAAGATGTCATTCTAAACAAAATGCGTCAGCATTTTGAAGGCAAACAATTTTTACTCAGCTGCCGGATATTTAACATCCAACTGCACGCACTCTATACCCACCTTGCGCAAGAGTTCTATGCCGTCGTCGTTGCGATAGGCATCAGCATACACCACACGGCGTATACCCGCCTGAATGATAAGCTTGGCGCACTCGATACAAGGCGAGGCGGTGACATAGAGTGTCGAGCCGTCGCAGTTATTGGCACTCTTGGCCACCTTAGTGATTGCATTAGCCTCGGCATGCAGAACGTATGGCTTGGTCTTGCCCATATCGTCCTCACATATATTCTCGAAGCCCGCAGGTGTACCGTTGTAGCCATCCGAGATAATCATCTTATCCTTAACAAGCAACGCACCCACCTTACGGCGCACGCAGTATGAGTTCTCCGCCCATACGCGCGCCATCTGCAAGTATCGAATGTCGAACTGACGCTGTTTTTGTTCCTTATATCCCACCGTAGTAATAGTTTAGAGGTTATGCCATCTTACCATGACAGTGCTTATACTTCTTACCCGAGCCACAGGGACATGGGTCGTTACGACCTACCGACTTATCGACCTTGATGGGTGCCGTCTTACCACGCTCACCTTGACCTGCGGCAGCTGCAGCAGCCATACGCGATGCTTGAAGCTTGTTAACATCAATCTTAGACTTCTGCTCGCGTGCCTCATGCATACTATCGGGGTTATTCTCCTTAACGGGGAGGTATGCCTTGTTTAGTATCGACAACACGTCGCGGTTGATATCCTCCAACATCTTCGAGAAGAGCTGGAACGACTCGAGTTTATATATCAACAGCGGGTCTTTCTGCTCATAGGTAGCATTCTGCACGCTCTGACGTAGGTCATCCATCTCTCGCAGGTGCTCACGCCATGCATCGTCTATCGTGGTAAACATAGCCACCTTAGCAAAGACACGATATATCTCGGCACAATCCGTATCCTTACACTTCTGTAGGTCTACGGGGATGGTGTAGCGCAAACGGCCATCAGTGAAGGGGAAGGCCATGCGCACGTTCATATTATCCTTGTGCGCCTCGTAAATCTTAGTCATCGTAGGACGTACAATGTCGGCAAAGGCCTTAGACTTACGCTCGAAGAGCTCCGTGAGGTCCTTGGCGATAGACTCGATAAGCTCCTTGGGCTTCATGCTATCGTACTGCTCCTCGATAAGCGTGGTGTCGAGCGCCACTTCACGCAACAAGTCATACTTAAACTCCTCAAACGGACAACCCTCATGTGCCTCGACGAACTTTATGGCGTAGTCGTAGCGTAGGTTGTTAAGGTCGATGTCTATACGCTCGCCATAGAGAGCATGGCGACGGCGAGTATAGATAACCTCACGCTGCGAGTTCATCACATCGTCGTACTCCAACAGGCGCTTACGCACACCAAAGTGGTTCTCCTCGACCTTCTTCTGTGCTCGCTCTATGGCGCTTGTCATCATACCGGCCTGTATGACCTCGCCCTCCTGAATACCCATCTTATCCATCAGCTTGGCGATACGATCCGAGCCAAAGAGTCGCATCAACTTATCCTCCAACGACACGAAGAACTGCGACGAACCCGGGTCACCCTGACGTCCTGCACGACCACGCAGCTGTCTATCCACACGACGGCTCTCGTGGCGCTCCGTACCAATGATAGCAAGACCACCGCGCTCCTTTACCTCGGGCGTAAGCTTGATATCGGTACCACGACCTGCCATGTTCGTAGCTATGGTAACCTGACCGCTACGTCCCGCCTCGGCAACAATCTGCGCCTCGAGCTGGTGCTGCTTGGCATTCAACACGTTATGCTTTATACCACGAAGCTTAAGCATACGGCTCAGAAGCTCCGAAATCTCCACCGAAGTTGTACCCACCAACACAGGGCGACCCTCGGCCACGAGCCTCTCAATCTCGGCAATAACGGCGTTATACTTCTCACGCTCGGTCTTATACACCAAATCCTCGCGGTCGTCACGTATAACCTCGCGGTTTGTCGGGATGACAACAACATCGAGCTTATAGATGCTCCAAAACTCCGACGACTCCGTCTCGGCCGTACCCGTCATACCGGCAAGCTTATGGTACATGCGGAAGTAGTTCTGAAGGGTGATGGTCGCGAATGTCTGCGTAGCATCCTCAACCTTCACATTCTCCTTAGCCTCAATCGCCTGATGCAGGCCATCAGAATAGCGACGACCCTCCATGATACGACCTGTCTGCTCGTCGACAATCTTAACCTTATTATCGATAAGCACATACTCCACCTCCTTCTCGAACATGAAGTATGCCTTGAGCAACTGCGTCATCGTATGCACACGCTCAGCCTTAATGGCGTAGTCGCTGCGCAACATATCCTTCTTCTCGGCACGCTCCTCGGGTGTGAGCTCCTTGTTGTTCTCAATCTCTGCGATGCAAGCACCTATATCCGGCAACACGAAGAAGCCCTCCTCGTTGAAGCGCTTAGATGCCACCTCGTGACCCTTATCCGTAAGTATCAACGAGTTCATCTTCTCATCGTGAATAACGAAGTTGTCGTCCGTAATCTCATGCATACGCTTCTCGTTGTCCTGCATGTAGAAGTTCTCCGTCTTCTGCAACAGCACCTTCACACCGGGCTCCGAGAGGAACTTAATCAACGCCTTATACTTAGGCATAGCCTTGTGCGCACGCAAAAGCAACTTACCAGCCTCCTCGTGCTTACCCTCGTTGTAGAGACGTTTAGCCTCGGCGACATCGGCCGACGACATCTTACTCTGAAGGTCGTAGATATACTTTGCCGAGGGCTGGAACTCTGCAAAGAGCTGATCGCCACCCTTAGGCACAGGACCCGAGATGATAAGCGGAGTACGCGCATCATCAATCAACACCGAGTCGACCTCATCGACAATGGCAAAGTGATGTTTGCGCTGCACGAGGTCCTTGGGCTGCGATGCCATATTGTCACGAAGGTAGTCGAAGCCAAACTCATTGTTCGTACCGAAGGTGATGTCGGCATTGTATGCCTTGCGGCGCTCCGGAGAGTTGGGGCGCGTGTTGTCGATACATGCCACCGAGAGGCCGTGGAACTGATACATAGGGCCCATCCACTCGGCATCACGACGTGCAAGGTAGTCGTTCACCGTAACCACATGTACACCCTTATGTGCCAAGGCGTTCAAGAATACGGGGAGTGTAGCCACGAGGGTCTTACCCTCACCCGTAGCCATCTCGGCAATACGTCCCTTATGCAATACCACGCCACCAAAGAGCTGCACATCGTAGTGTACCATATCCCACTTGATGACATTACCACCCGCAGTCCACTGGCTGCTGTATATCGCCTTATCGTCCTCGATACGCACGAGGTCCTGACGCTCCGTGGCAAGGTTACGGTCGAAATCGTTGGCCGTAACCACCACCTCGTCATTCTCCGCAAAACGACGTGCCGTATCCTTCATTATGGCGAAGGCCTCGGGGAGTATCTCTTCGAGTTTCTCCTCAATCTTCTCGTCGATACGCTTCGTGGTGTCGTCTATCTCCTTAGATATGCGCTCCTTATCCTTCAACGATGTCTCGGGGCGCTCCAAGAGCTCCTTGTTTTTTATGATACTCTGCTCATCGGCAGCGATAAAGTCGGCAATAGCCTTACTGAGGGCTGCCGAGCGAGCACGCAGCTCGTCATTCGTAAGCTTCGAGATAGAGGGATACACCGCCTTAATCTTCTCCACATAGGGGATAATCTCCTTACGATCCTTGTCGGCCTTTGAACCGAAAAATAGCTTGATAACCTTTGATAAAATATCCATAATCGTACTCTATATTTCTACTATACCGCTATAATATATATAACGCGCAAAGATAACATTTTTTTTCTAATTAGTAATGCGCAATAAGCAATTTTTAGCGTGCAAGAAGAGCGACAACGGAAATGGTCCTATCACAACAAAAAAGCTACCCTCAATGATTGAGGATAGCTCCCACTAAAAAAATACACTACTCTCGAAAGGTCTTAACATGTGTTGCTATATACACATTGCCATCCTAAACGAAGCGAAGTATCTTGTCTACAGCCGCTTACAACTCACGGCTGTGTGCCCCATACGCACAATTAAATCCTATCTATGCATCGGCGGACGACCATAGGCGTGACCTCCCGACTTAACATCCATACCCTCATACTTCGATATATCCTTCGAGGCATTCTTACCGAAGTGACGCAGGTTGTAGTTAAACTGTACGGTGAAGTAACGGCCAATGGTACTATTCCAAGCATTCTGCGTATATCCGCTACCCACGGTGCGCACAAAGGCTGTATTCTCATTCAGAATATCGTTCACACCGATAAGCACCTCGCCCTGCTGATTCTTAAATAGCTTCTTGCCGAGGTATACGTTGCAGAGGAGATAGTCCTCGTTGTAGTTATCCGTAAAGCCTATGTACTGGTTGTAGTTCACTGCCGCCGTGAGTGTAAATCCCTTCCAGAATACCCACTTCAGGGTTCCCGAGGCCACATGGCTGAAGTACTGGTTGTTCTTACCGCTCTTCGAGAGTGTCTGCTTGGCATCGTTGAACGAGCCATTCCACTGCACGGTGAAGTCTATATTCTCCGAGATGTTACTTCCCAACGAGAGCATAGCATCGTAGCCGATGTTGCTCGTGATATTCGTCTGGCCGTTAATCTTCGAGGGTGTACGCGACCAATTCACGCCCGCCATCACGTTAAGGTTACACTTTATCGGATTTATCGGGAAGCCATAGCTGACGTGTGTACGAATGGTTGCATAGCCATTCATATTCTCGTACGTAGAGTACTGCAAGGGGTTGTACGCCTCGCCATCAATGGTTATTGTCGCGGGATTATACGTGATGCTCTGACCCACATAATCCTGTGTCAACTGTGTCGAGAACATCCACATAAAGGTACGGCCCTTCTCGATATTCGAGCGCACGTAGTGGAAGTTCAAGCGGTGGTTGTACGACGACCTAAGGTTGGGATTACCCTTCGAGATATACTGCACATTCGACACATCGTAGATATCCTGAAGATTACGCACGTCGGGATTGTGCGTATAGGAGTTGATAAATACGCGAATCGTATTTTGAGGGTTAAACGCCACGTTACCCATAACGAAATATGTCACATGGTCGAAGTCGCGTTTAATATTCTCGCCCTTAACCATACCATCGAGCGTAGAGTGCTGATAGTAGACGTTGGCAATAAAGGTGTTACGCTCCTTAGCATAACGGAAACCCGGGCCTACTCTATGCTCCATGCTACGGCTGTCGGTGAGACTTGAGAGCGACACATCGGGATTAAGACCCTCGACATTATAGTCTGCACCTGTGATATAGGCCGTCTTTTCAAGCTCCTGATTCTCATAGTCGAAGCGATACTGCATGCTCACTTGAGCATTCTTTGCCACAGGCTCCGTATACGTGAGGTTGGCGTTGACATCGGTCTCCGTCTCGGGTGCCAAGGAGCTAACATAGCGTAGTGTGGGATAGTACAACCCCGCATCCTCGTATGTCGAGAGCGTAGAGTAGCTATTTGTCCACGAGCGTGGCGTGTTACGCAACGCATAGCGGCCATCTACCGTGATTGTACGTCCGGGTTTGCCGAGTTTTAGTCGATATTGCAAGAACTCGCTGAAGCGGAATGCGCGCGACGAGCCCTCCGAGCCGTTGTACAACACATCGTATGGCAGTCCCTTCTCCTCAGCGGTCTCGCCCGTCAGCTCGCCATAACGCTGACTGTAGGGGTCGTTACCCTGAGCACTAAAGTTCGTGCGCGACATAAGCGACATATTCTTGTTTATGTTCCAATCGAGGCGCAAGTTAAGGCGATGGTTGAAGTTGCGTGTCTCCGATTCGCCCTCCTCGATAAGGTCGTCATCGGGCGACGGGCTCTCATACCACTTCTCTATAACGCTACGGTTTCTCGTATTCGTTTGGTTAAAGAAGTACGAGCCGTTGAGCTTAACCTTATCGCCCTCGCCCCATGAGTCTGAGTACTGCACACCTATAGAGCCTACGTTTGCCACACCACTCTGCGGGCGCACCATATACCTTCCTACGCCACGACCACGGCCTGGACCACCGCCACTGCCACCCGTCACACCGAGGATATCCTCGAATGAGAAGTTCTGCTGGTTGACATTGTTAAGAAGACCTATGACCGACACACGGCTCGAGCCATGGAAGAGGTTGACATTACCTCCCACATTATACTTATGGTGCGATGTCACACTACCAATCTCCGGCTGGTAGGTGTTGCCATTTTGAAACGTCAGGTCGGGAGCACCACCATCCGTATTGGGCTGATAGCCATAGCCGCCATAGAGCTTACCAAAGACTCCTTGGCGCATATTCTCACGCGTGACGATGTTTATAGCCTTATAACCCTCGCCATCATCCATACCCGAGAACTCGGCATTATCCGAGAGCTTATTAAACACCTCCACACGGTCGACAGCCTGCGCGGGCAACGAGTTAAGTGCCGTAGACACATCCTCACCGAAAAACTCCTTGCCGTCGACAAATATTTTTTTCACCTGCTCGCCCTGAGCCTCCACCGTACCATTAGATATGGTAATACCGGGCATCTTCTTAAGCAGACCCTCAACATCGGCATCTGTAGCCACCTTAAACGCTGCAGCATTATACGCCACAGTATCGCCATTTTGCGATGTGCGCAACGCCTGCACCTCCTTGACAACAGCCTCGATAGCCACGGTCTCGGGCTTAAGCTCAATAGTGCCAAGCTGCACATTGGCACCGACACTAACCCTCTGGTTCTGTGTCGCGTAGCCTATAAACGTGATACTCACATCGTAGTTTCCGGCCGCAAGACCCGTAACCGTAACCAGACCTTTAGCACCCGACACAGAGTGTTTACGACGTGAGCCATCCTCCGACACCACCTCCATGATGGCACCAATGATGCCCTCCCTCGTCTCGGCATCTATGATTGTAGCTGTAATCTTTCCCGACTGTGCCACTGCGGGGAGTGCCACGCATATCATCATAAGGAGAGCAAGTAACCTTTTCATCTATCTATACTATTTTATTTTCCGTATTGCACATCATTTTTTGACGTGCTAAAATAATACAATTATTTCATAATTGCTAATTTGCGGCGGTGAATCGCCCAAAAAGGGGTGTCAGTTACCCGACACCCTCCATTTTTTACCTTTGCGGGCACCCTATCTGCTATTTGCGGCCATGACCTTTATCGTTGTCGCGGCCATGACCACGGTCGCCCTTGTGCTTATCATCCTTGCCCCCATGTTTACCATCGTGACGATGCTGCGGATGCCCCTTGTGCACACCCCTATGGGGCTTATGAATACCCTTATGTAGTTCTCTGTGGTGGTGGTCACACGCCACAAACTCATGAGATAGACGAGCACGACACGCGGGGCAGAAGGCCAAATGCAACACATCGACATATCTTCCATCGTGCTTGCCGGCGATGTTGACATCAATCTTCACACGTCCGGGGCCACGCACATCCTCACGAGCACCACTCATCGCCATAGCATTACCCACCATCATCACCGACAATGCGAGGGTTAGAACCATCATCTTCTTCATAACACAAATCATTTAAGCGTTAATACTTCATTACGCAGCACTCTCGCCACGAAAGGATAACTACTCTATCCTGATACAAAGGTACTAACGCTCAGTTCGGTTTGCTCCTCGATGTCGGTTGAAACGCCACTCCTCATGGCTGAAACGCCCATTACCCTCGGCGAACAGACTGCAACCACTGCTTAAACTCGGGCACGCGAGCCTTTGATATTATTATACGCTCGGGGGCTTCCAACACAAGATTTAGCGCTAAGCGGCTGCCAAACCACACGGCTATATCCTTCACGGCACGACGCGATACGATAAACTGTCGATTGGCGCGAAAGAAGTCGTCCGACGATAGTTGTTGTCCAAGAGCCTCAAGCGTTTTATCAACGGGATAGGTCTCTCCATCAAGCGTTGTGAGCGTGACGCGCTCAGCAAAGGTATAGAAGAAGGCCACGTTATCCATATCCACAGGGATAATCTTATCCTTATAGCGTACAAGCATCGTCGCGAGGCCCTTGCTTGCACTCTCCTCCGCCATCTTTGTTATATGTTCACGCTCGGCCATGCGCTCCACGGCCGTAAGTCGCTGTAGCTTATCCAGCGCACGCTGTAGGTCATCCTCCTTAAAGGGCTTCAACAGATAGTCTATGCTATTCACCTTAAAGGCCTCAAGAGCATATTCGTCGTAGGCCGTAGTAAATATTATAGGTATGTCGATAGTCACACTCTTAAATATACGGAACGAGTCACCATCGGCAAGGTGTATATCCATAAATACCACGTCGGCATCCGTACCCTTCGAGAAGAACTCCACGCTCTCCTCCACCGACTCCAACACGGCGACAACCTCCGCATCGGGCATTATGCTCTGTAACATAGCACGAAGATTTACGGCAGCAGCCGTCTCATCCTCAACAATAACTACCTTTCTCATCACTTCTTCTTAGGGTTATCCAACGGCATGCGCACAACGAAGCGCTCCGCATCGTCAACTATCTCTATAGCTCGTCCCGTGATTATCTGCCAACGACTCTTAAGGTTCTCAAGGCCTATGCCCGTCGAGGGCTCGACATCGAGCTTCGGGTGCTTAGGATTCTCTATTTCGAGCACTCCATCAACCGTGCGTATCACCACACGCAGAGGATTTTTCGTTGTTATACTATTGTGCTTCACGGCATTGCCTATAAGAGGCTGCAACGACAGTGCCGGCAGTGTCCAGTCGTTATACGCAGGGTCGATGTCGAACTCAAAAAAGAGCTTATCGGCATAACGTATCTTAAAAAGGTAGGCGTAGGCCTCGGCAAAGGCGAGCTCATCCTTGAGTGTCGTTGTGCTGCTCTGGCCATTTTGTATTATATAGCGGAAGGTATACGAGAGCTGGTCGATATACTCCAACGCGCGCTTGTCGTCACGCTCGCGCACGAGCATAGCCAAGGAGTTCAGCGAGTTGAAGAAGAAGTGGGGATTAATCTGTCCCACAAGCATGTTGTATCGCGTAGCGAGATTCTCGGTCTTCAGTCGCTCGTTCTCCACGGCCATCGTCTGCTGCTGGCGCATGAGGAGGAATATGCGGGCATAGAGTATCGCCACGGCCAACATAAAGAGGCACTTCGTCAGCACGATGAGGTATACGTTGTTGTGCGGCTCGGCTTGGAAGAAGAATACGATACGCATGAAGCCATGGTGGAAGGCTACAACCGGAGCGAAGTATATACCCACGGCCGATAGAAGCACCACAACAAGCACGCGGCGGAGAAATACCCTATTTGTATAGCTACCGCCACGTGGCATCCACGTGAGTATCATAATCATAAGGAACGACACGAGGGCATAGTATACTATCTGCCATACGAACTCCACGGTGCGACTTGGGCGGTCGTAGAGGGTGTCGAAGTCGAACTTCTCGCCATTGCGCTCATAAATGTCGTCTAAGCGCGGATGTGCCGCCTGTTTCTGCCACTCGGTGTAGGTATCACCCTCGAGGCTGCGCGTGCTGAAGTGCAGATGGTCACCATCGAGGAGTTTGAACGAGTGCACCTGCCATGCCGAGACATATACACTGTCGCGCTGCTCGCAGTCACACACGATATAGCCGTGCAAGTCGGGCGTGAGGTGTAGAGTACCCGTGCTATGCTCGGCATTGCTATGCTCGTAGTTACCGCGCTGATTCATCCCCTGCTCGGTGATTATCGGCATCAGGAGGTACGAGAAATTGATTACGAGGCTTAACACCACGGCAATCATCAGATGCAGACCTATGCTTGTCTTGAACTTACGCATCGTGCAAGTAATTAGTAGTGAGTAATTAGTAATTTTTATGGTACGAGTACGAGCATAACGACAAAATAGACTTTTTATTCAGCCTCATTGCTGAGATAATTCGTTAGCGGCAGCAGATGTTGCCTTTTCTCTTCCCAAATTTGTTGTCAAAAGGTAGTAGATGCAACGCTCGGCGAATTTCGAGGCGATGGGAATGTCTAAAAAGTAAATTTGTCATCCCGTTTTGTTAGGAGGTTGAATAAAAAGATGTAGTTTTAGGCCTGCGAAGCCCGAAAAAGCGGAGTTTACTTGGCGTAAATGAGCATTTTGAGGGCGAGCATAACGACAAAATACACTTTTTATTCAGCCTCATTGCCGAGATAATTCGTTAGCGGAAGCAGATGCTGCCTTTTCACAACAAATTCACAACAAATTAATACCAAGAGGCGTACTTACGATAATCCCTTGCAGTGCGCTTGATAATCTCCTCGCGCTGCTCGGGGGTGACATCCTTAACCTTCTTGGCGGGGATGCCGGCATATACGGAGTTGGGCTCAAGCTTCTGCTTAGAGAGGACGAGAGCGTTGGCTGCAACGATACACCCTGTGCCCACAACTGCATTGTCGAGGATGGTGGCACCCATGCCTATGAGGCAATCATCTTCGATGGTAGCACCATGGATGATGGCGTTATGACCTACAGATACGTAGTTGCCGATGTGTGTCTGCGAGGGGTTCTTAGAGCCATCGTAGAGGGTGTGGATGACAGCGCCATCCTGAATGTTTGTGTGGTTGCCGACGGTTATGGCATTGACATCGCCACGAAGCACTGCATTGTACCATATCGAGCAGTTCTCGCCAATCTTCACATTACCGATGATGGTGGCAGTCTCGGCCAACCATGTGTCGTTACCTATCTCGGGCGTATAGCCGCGTACTTCTCTTACTAAAGCCATAATTATTTATGTTCTAATGATTTATACTCGTCCCAAAGTGCATCCATCTCCTGAAGGGTCATATCGTGGAGTGTGACACCGCGCTCCTCGGCACGGCTCTCGATATACTCGAAGCGGCGGATAAACTTCTTATTCGTGCGCTCCAGAGCACCCTCGGGATCTATTCCGTAGAGGCGGCAGGCGTTGATGAGGGCAAAGAAGAGGTCGCCCATCTCGTTGGTGAGTCGCTCCTTATCCTTAGCCTTAATCTCGGCATCGACCTCGGCAAGTTCCTCCTTAACCTTAGCCCACACATCCTCCTTATGCTCCCAGTCAAAGCCCGTGGCTGCCGCCTTCTCACCTATACGAAAGGCCTTAACCATCGCAGGGAGCGACACAGGCACACCGCCAAGCGTACCGCTCTTACGTCTCTTCTTGCGTAGCTTCAGCGCCTCCCAATTCTGCTTCACCTCCTCGGGAGTGTCGGCATGGATGTCGCCATATACATGCGGATGGCGGTAGATGAGTTTGTCGCACACGCCATTAGCCACATCGGTATAGTTAAATGCTCCGGTCTCCGCAGCAAGTTTCGAGTAGAAGACAACATGCAGAAGCAGGTCGCCAAGCTCCTCCTTGATGCCATCCATATTTTTGTCGGTGATGGCATCGGCAAGCTCGTAGGTCTCCTCAATGGTATTGTTGCGCAGCGTATCGAATGTCTGCTCCCTATCCCAAGGGCACTCGGCACGCAGCCTATCCATCACATCTAAAAGTCGGGTTGTGGCCTTCTCGGCCTCATGTCTATCCATTTTTTATCTCGTTGTTTTACGTTTTATCTTTCTGAATGGCAGTTTGAGCACGCCGAAGAATGCCTCACCGAAGATTCCTGATGACATCTTCGAAGTGCCTGCCTCGCGGTCGATGAAGATGATAGACACCTCGCCAATATTGAAGCCGAGAGTCCATGCCGTATACTTCATCTCTATCTGGAAGCCGTAGCCGTTCATCTCTACCCTATCGAGGTCGATGGCATCGAGCACCTCGCGACGGTAGCCCACAAAACCGGCCGTAGCATCGCACACGGGCATGCGCGTCACACAGCGCACATATTTCGATGCAGAGTATGACATCAGCAGACGTCCCATGGGCCAATTTACGACATTCACGCCACGCGAGTATCGCGAGCCTATGGCTACATCCTGCTCTTCGAGCATGGTATCGAGACGTACAAGGTCGTCGGGGTTGTGCGAGAAGTCGCAGTCCATCTCATATATGCGGTCGTAGCCACGCTCCAAGGCGAACTTGAAGCCTGTGATATATGCAGTGCCGAGGCCGAGCTTACCGCTACGCTCTATAAGGTGTAGTCTGTCACCGAAGGTTGTCTGCTCCTGCTTTACGAGCTCTGCCGTGCCATCGGGCGAACCATCGTCGACGATGAGGAGGTCGAAACCGAGCTCCATGGCCATAAGTCGACGTATCATCCTCACGACATTCTCGCGCTCGTTGTATGTAGGTATTATTATCAGTCGTCTCATCACATCATCCTTTTAAACACTCTTGCACCACACAAATAACGTACTACTATCGAGAAGCGATATATACCCGTGGCTCTTTTTCTGCGCACCACAGCCCTACGCTTCGCTGCAAGTGCCCCATGCCAGCGTATAAACGTACCCCACGCCCTAAGTATCGCCCAAGCCTTGTGCGGATGGAGCATAACGAGATAACCAAGAGCCTCCGCCATGTCGGTAAAGGGTCGTACTATGGCCACGACACAGCGCTGCGCCGTTGTCGAGCACTTATATAGCATTGCGAGGTTGTTGCGATGGTTGAGATATATCTTGTGCGACGACACGGGCAGCGTGCCCCCGCCAAGATGGTAGACCGTAGACCGAGGCTCCACCATTATGCGCCAGCCCGCAAGCTGCATGCGCCACTGGAGGTCTATCTCTTCCATGTGGGCAAAGAACTCCTCATCGAAGCCCCCCATCGCGTGAAACACCTCGCTGCGGCAACACATCGCTGCGCCCGAAGCCCAAAATATATCGCGACAATCGTCATACTGCCCCACATCGCGCTCCACTTTCGACATTATGCGGCCACGACAGAAGGGGTAGCCCAAGTAGTCGATAAAGCCACCCGCAGCACCGGCATACTCGAACTCCTCACGATGCGTGACGGATAGTATCTTGGGGGCGACCACCGCCACCTCGGGCTCGGCATCGAGGCGTGCCACGAGTGCCTGCCACCACCCCGCCGTGACCTCCACGTCGGAATTTAGCAGTACGTAGTACTCCGCCTCTATCTCCTTGAGTGCACG
>JAFVWO010000093.1 GCA_017501625.1 Alistipes sp. | reverse complement strand
TCCGCCGTTTTAGAGGCGAAAGCGGGTGCAAAGATAAGTCATCTTTTTGAAACCACCAAATATTTTGGAAACTTTTTTCAAAAAACTTTTTCTAAGAACCTCGCCGCAACATCGCGATGTCGTACATCTCTCGATTGCGGGTGCAAAGGTAGCACTTATTTCTTATTCTCCAAACAATTTCTTAAAAAATTTTCAAAATTTATCATTTTTTTATAAAACCTCACTTTATACCTATATATATAATAATATAGGGGCAAAAAAAAGGCTCAGTCTTAATAGTCGGTGGAGTAAAAATCAACTCGTCATGCCGAGGCGGGGCATCCGTGGCGGTGAGGAGTGATAGTTGCTACCATGCCCCAACGTGGGCATCTACCGCTGATTATACTTCGTTGCGGAGTGCGATGTTGTAGACGTGGGTATCAGCTTTTGAAGCTAAACAAAGGTAGATCGCCACAGAATTGCATAGAGCATGAGTGCGTATCAGTGTAGCCGTCGGATGCAATTCTTCGCGATGACGAATTAATATCTTTTAATCACCACAAACAAAATAAAGACCATTGCGAGCATTAAGAGCGTTGTGACGCTTGCGGACAACACTCGGCAGCGGCGTCGTAATGGTCTTAGCGCTCTTAATGGTCCTAAATGGACTTAAAAAGTTGTCGCCTAACTTTTTTAATCCCCCACCGGAATTTACGACTGAGCCCAAAAAAAAGGGAGTGTCCAACAAGTTATTAGACACTCCCCTCATGCCGCAGGCAGACTACTTATTCAAGAAGATGCTCACCGTGACGGGTTCCTCGCCGAGTGACACGCTCTGGCGTTGAAGTTCTCCAGCAGCGTTGTAGTAGCGCAGCTCATAATCTCGATTCTTCTCAACGAGCACCGAGAACACATCGTTCATATCGCGCAGAGGGCCAGCCGTGAGGCCGCCACCCATCTGTTCCGTGCCATGGAATATATCGACACCCATAGCCACGCGGTCGTCCGAGTGCTCCACATGTGCCGCATCCTTATATCCGGCAATGCGGATAAACGTATGTGTGCCCGCCTCCATGTGGCGTGTATACTGTTCGTAGGCGAGCTCCTGATAGTGCTCCGTAACATTCTCGGCACCGACCCACTTCGGGAGATTCTCCACGGGACCATCCTCCGTCTCGTCGGCCCACACCATAGGGAACCAATCATCGGCCTTGCCAAAGCGGGTAGCATAGATAGCATAGTTACGGTCATCGGCCGTAGCCTTGGATGCATCGGGCATAAACCATAGGTGGTCGAGCTTCGAGGGGAAGTAGTACTCCGTAACGCGCCATGCGCCATCGAGCCACACCTCTGTCCAGCTATGGTTACCACGGTTGTCGTGCCACGAGGCTGTGCCAACGAAGCGTGCAGGGATACCCACAGCGCGGTACGCATCGACAAGCAATATCGAGAGTCCCGTACATGATGCCATGCCCTGACGCATAGATTCGCGAGGGCTCTGGTTGGTCTTCTCGCGCTTGGTGTTATAGTCGACACCCGTGAGGCGGGGTATATTTGCATTTACGGCACACACAGCATCGTACATCGTCGCACACGTATCTACTGCGGGCGAGAACAACTCGTAGAGCTCCTTACGCCACGGGTCACGCACCTCATCAACAACGTAGTAGGGAAGGACATCGTTAAGGTAGACATCCTCCGGAAGGCTCTTAGCCCAGCTATACTTCTCGCGCACAAGCGTAGCATACTCGACATTCTCCTTGAGGAGTTCCAAGTCCATGCCCTCACGGTCAAAATCGGGCATATTGACAAGGAGGTATGACATGGCCACCCTCTGGTTTTGGGGTGTTGCCGCCATGAGCTCACGCAGAGCCTCAGCACGCTCCGACGCAGCAATAACACTCTCAAGCTCGGTCTCATAGGGATTTACGGCTTTCGCCTCGCGCAGCGATGCCGACTCGCCCGGCCACAGGATAATGGCAAGTCCACATGCCACACCCGCAAGTAAACATAATAGGATTCTTAGTTTCATCTTCGTATCAGGTTTAGTATCTCATTAACTTCATTCTCGTCGACAACACGCAGAGCATACTCGTCGACAGCTGCCGAGCCTCCCATGGATATACGCGGATTGCGATACTTCATGCCACCGGCAACCATACGCTTGGCACTAAAGTGCAAAGCATCGACACCCACATCCATAAGTGCGCAGGCATTGGCCGCAACAACACCACTGCCGGCCATAATCTCTATCTTGCCGCGCGAGAGCTCCACAGCACGACGTATGTTGTCGATGCCGTCAATAGCCTTGTCGTAGCCTCCCGAGGTAAGGATGCGCGTACACCCCGCAGCGATAACATCCTCGATGGCCCGCTCGTAATCCTCGGTCATGTCTACAGCGCGGTGAAAGGTCGTCTCCATGCCCCTCGCAGCCTCCACAAGCATACGTGTGCGCTCCATATCCACACGACCATCAGCCGTAAGGATGCCAAAGACTACGCCCGTGGCACCCGCCGTGCGTGCACGGTCGATGTCAAGCAGCATCGTCTGAAACTCATCGTCGGAGTATAGAAAGTCGCCACCACGCGGGCGTATCATCACACTGAGGTCGAGGTTTTCGATTTGAGCAACACGCTCAATAGTCGCGAGCGAGGGTGTCACACCCCCCTCTGCGGGCGAAGCACACAGCTCCACCCTATTTACGCCAAGGCGCTGAGCCACACGACAAGCATCAACGCTATAAGCACAAAGTTCCGTCTTCATATTTTTAGTTTATGGGTTCTACAATTGTTCGCCATCAATAAGGTTGTTCAGCACGGCATAGACCGTAAGGCCCGCAACGGAGCGAATACCGGTCTTATGCACGATATTCTTACGGTGCGAGATGACCGTATGGGGCGAGATGTTAAGCTCCGAGGCTATCTCCTTGTTGGTAAATCCTTTAGCCACGAGTATAAGCACATCGCGCTCACGTTCCGACAGCTCGTGACTCTCGGCATAGTTATGCTCCGCGGGGAGATCAACGGCACGTCGCACGATGCGTTGCAGCTCCTCGCCAGAGGTGTATATCGTTGCCGTAGCAGCGAACTTACGCAGCACATCATCCTCCATAAGCGATGTGAGGATGCCCACCACGGGAATGTCATCTATAGCCACACACGCCTCAAGGTCGCGGTGCAGCGATGCTGAGGCGATGACGACATCGACCTCCGCGCCACGCAACAGAGCCTCAAGCTCCGCCGTAGTGCCGACAATGCCGACGACATCACCCTCGCCATCACGAATGATGGAGGCAATACCCTCAGCAACAAGAGCCGCAGGCTCAACAATGGCAACATTATAGCGTTTCATCACTCCTTGGTTGTTAGGTATATCTCGACCAGCGGTTTGAGCAGGTGCATCTCGATATTGCTATGACGGCGCAAATCATCACGCAGGGCATATATATCCTTCAACATGGCGCAGCGTAGCGCTGTAGGCACCGTCTCGGGCAGACTCTTGGTCACGAGCGAGGCGATGTCGTTGGTGCGATCGTCTATATCCGTGTGGGGGGTGTCAATAATGCTAAAGTCGGCATCGCACCTCTGCGTAGCACTATTTATCACCATAAAGATATGCTCCTCCTCCTTCTGGAAGTGGTCGACAATATATCGTGTATAATCATCGTAGAAACGTCTTAGTACCTTGCGCGAGCGGCTATCGGCATGCGCGAGAATATCCTCCAAGTGTGCCGAGGCGTGAGGCAGCATGTGCGAGGCGTAGTAGTGGTGCGAGGCACGCAGATAGCCAATAACCTCGGGGAGCATATCTGCGCGAAGGTCGCTAACCGCAGGGCGGTAGCCCATGTCGGCATGCATCGAGCAGAGTATCAGAAAGAGCTCCGTGGAGTAACCATCGCGGAGGCACATATCGCCTATCGACATATCACCGAAGGGGAGGCGTATCGCAAGGCGCGAAAATATCGACAACACCGAGGGCTCACTATCGATAAGCTCAAAAATATTCATATCGGGCGACAATGGTGTCGCTATTCGTCTATTCATCTAAATTATGCTATATTTTGTTACAATTGCAAAGATAGTGAAAAATATTGTAATAACCAATCCCCATAATAGGGGATGCAACGGGCGCAAAATTACCCATATTATGCGATTGTGGGGAAGAAAATAATCCCCCATCTTTGCAACATGAAAGTTAGGCTTCATGAGTGCCACTTGGAGGGCACTACAGGGCCGACTACAATAGTGAATCTTTTTAGTTTTTATTGGGTGTAGCTCCTATCTATCGGAGCCAAAAGGGTATCATAAGTGATACCCTTTTTCTTTCTGCCGAGTGGCCGAATTTTCGTGTGACAAACCCATATCACTCACTAAATATTGGGATTTAGGCATAAAACTTTACCTAAAGATAGCGATTGTACGGGTTTTACGGATGCCGTAACTTTGCATCAGAAAAAAGATACAAGAATGATGATGAATAGTTTACCCAAGCAGATTGCGCTATACCTTATATATATAATAGCGGCACTCACAGCTAACACGGCGAATGCCACGGAGCCCCCTATGGAGGCACGACCCTCGGTATACATCGAGGGCACAGTGAAGGACAACGAGGGTAAACCTCTACCCTACACCACGGTATTTGTCGCGGGAACAACACGTGGAACAACGACAAATAGTGATGGTCGCTACCGACTGGATGTCGCGGAGGGCAACATCACGCTAATAGCTCAGATGCTCGGTTACACACAGGAGCACAGCATGCTCAACACACGTGCCGGCGAGCACCACGTCGTAGACTTCGCCCTATCACCATCATCGACAGACATAGACCAAGTGGTAGTTTCGGCATCGGGCGTGGGGCGACTGCGCCGCTCGGCATTTAATGCCGTAGCGGTAGATACTCGCAGCCTGAAGAACACCACGAAAAACCTCTCGGATGCGCTGTCACGTGCCCCGGGATTGAAGGTGCGCGAGTCGGGAGGCGTGGGCTCCGACCTATCGCTCATGGTCGACGGATTTACAGGCAAGCATGTCAAGATATTTATCGATGGCGTACCGCAGGAGGGTGTGGGCGCGGCATTCTCCCTAAACAACATCCCCGCAGGCTATGCCGACCGCATAGAGGTATACCGCGGTGTCGTGCCCGTAGGCTTCGGTGCCGATGCCTTGGGTGGCGTGGTTAACATCGTGACGAACAAGTCGCGCCGCAGGTGGTTTGCCGATGCTGCATACTCATTCGGCTCGTTCAACACACACCGCTCGTCGGTAAATGCCGGACAGACATTCGACAACGGCATAATGTGGGAGGTATACGCCTTCCAAAACTACTCGGACAACAACTACAAGGTAGATGCCCCCGTCGAGGATTTCGCCACGGGGCGCATAGACCGCACGAAGCTCGAGAGCATGGAGCGCTTCAACGACACATACCACAACGAGAGTGCCGTGGCTAAGTTTGGCGTGGTGGGTAAGAAGTGGGCCGACCGCCTCGTCATCGCGATGAACTACTCGCAGTTCTACAAGGAGATTCAGACGGGCGTGCGCCAAGAGATTGTCTACGGACAGAAGCATCGTCGCGGACACTCGCTGATGCCCTCATTGGAGTACGTAAACCACAATCTCTTCGTCGAGGGCCTTAACCTGACAGTGACGGCAAACTACAACCGCAACGTGACAACCAACATAGACACTGCTCAGTATAAATACAACTGGCGCGGGGAGAGCAAACGTCTGAACTCGCCCGGCGAGCAGTCGTATCAGCATACGCGCTCCGACAACGACAACTGGAACGCCACAGCAACGCTGAACTATCGCCTTGGCAAGGCTCACACATTCACACTAAACCATGTATTCAACGCCTTTCATCGTCGCAACACCTCGCTCCTTGCCAAAGATGCCGTGAAGGATGCCATCGACAAAGAGACGATGAAGAACATCACGGGAGCACAGTATCGCCTCGCACCCTCGAAGCGTTGGAATGCGTCGTTCTTTGCCAAGTACTACGCCATGGATGTCGCAGGACCCATAGCCACGGATGCTAACGCCACGAAGTTTGTGCGCACGACGCGCCGCGAGGATGCCTTGGGCTATGGTGCTGCGGGCACGCTCTTCATCCTCCCCGTGCTTCAGGCAAAGCTATCCTACGAGCGAGCATACCGCCTGCCAACAATCGAGGAGATGTTCGGCAACGAGGACCTCGAGATGGGCGATATAGCGATACGCCCCGAGAAGAGCGACAACCTGAACTTCAACCTCAGCTACACGGGGCGCTACGGAGCAAGCGACATGCACGGCCTATACCTCGAAGCAGGGGTCGTATGGCGCAACACCGACGACTACATACAGCGTAACATCGTGGACCTCAGCGGCGGCAAGACGGCAGCGAGCTACATAAACTACGGCAAGGTGCTCACGTGGGGAACAAACCTCACGGCACGATACACCTTCTCGAAGTGGCTCTCCGTTGGTGGCAACGTAACATACATGGACGTGCGCGACAACATGCCCATAGCCATGGGTACTACATCGATGCCCAACCTCGGATATAAGGACCGCATGCCCAACATACCCTACCTCTTTGCCGACACCGACATCACCTTCACGTGGCACGACTGCTTCTGGCGCGACGACATCCTCACGCTAAGCTACGACAATCAGTATATGCACAACTTCTACTACTACTCGTCGCGCATAGGCACAAACAAGGATGACTACATGGTACCAAACCAATTTGCACACAACATAACGCTAAGCTACTCGATAAAGGGCGGGCGCTACAACTTCTCGGTGGAGTGTCGCAACCTCACCGACGAGAAACTATACGACAACTTCAGCCTCCAAAAGGCGGGGCGTGCCTTCTACGGTCGCGTGCGCATAGCCTTCGGAGGACGATAGCATACGATATTATTAAAAACAACATAAAATGATTAACACTATGAGAAAGAGACAACTTATTAAGTCACTACTTGCCTTAGCCTTCGTTGCAGGTATGGTAGCATGTGAGAGCGAGAAGAACAACACGAAAAATCCCGCACCTGAGGGCGAGCGACCCTACGTCATAGCATCGCAGGGCACCTTCTCGAACACCACGACAAATGCGCTACTCACGGCCGCAGCACTCGATGGTGGAACTATAGGCATGGAGCGTGGCTTAGTGAACGATGGCGCTTCGTACTGGGTATTCTGGGGCGACAAGTATCTATACGGCCTCACATACAATCAGGGTAATGCCGGCACTACGCGCTCATACATCATGAACAGCGACTATACGCTCTCGGCACGCCCCGCAGAGTATGCCGTGCGTCGCTTCACCACCGTGGGCGTGTACGACAAATATGTCATGACGACATCTACGGGCGATGGTCCCGCAGAGTGGGCCGACGTGAACGGATACATCCCCAAAGCTATTCTCGTATCGCTCCTCGACGTCGAGGCGGAGACATACACCACGAACAACACCCTCGAGGAGCACTACCTCGCTGAGAACTTCCTCGGCAATGGTGAGTTCGTAACACTCGCAGGCATAGAGGAGGTGGGCGACAAGATATTCTCCGCAGCCGTGCCCATGGGTCTGAGCCAATATGGTGTTAAGGCCGAGGGCGGCAAGTGGGTGAAGGAGGGCTTCGAGGACCTCGTAAAAACCGAGGCCGGAGGCTCAGGCTCAGGCTCGTACAAGGAGGGCGAGTTGCAGTGGACACAGTACCCCGACGAGTGCTGGGTGGCAATATTCGACGACGAGAGCCTCAGCTCAAAGCGCCTAATACGCACCGACAAGATAAGCTATGCCGCGGGACGTCACAAGTCGCAGTACTATCAGATGGTATGGGAGGCCGAGGATGGCAACGTATACGTATTCTCGCCCTCATACGCCAAGACCATGAGCGACGAGCGCCAGCAGACGACACTCCCCGCAGGTGTCGTGCGCATATCGAAGGGCACGGAGGAGTTTGATGCTTCGTACTACGTAAACATCGAGGAGCTATCCAACGGTCGCAGCTTCCTGCGCACATGGCCCATAGGCGGCACGAAGTTCCTCATGCTCATGTACGACAGCCCGCTCACACCCGCAAAGACGATGCTCGCAAACAGCCTTGCCATCTTCGATGCCGAGGCCGGAACACTGAACGAGGTCACGGGGTTGCCCGCAGCAGAGCTTATATCGGGCTTCGGCAACGCTCCCTATGCCGAGGGTGGCAAGGTATATATCGCCGTGACAACGACGGATAGCTACCCCGCAGTATACGTCATCGACAGTAATACGGCAGTAGCAACAAAGGGTCTCACCGTGGAGGCCACACAGATAGGAGCAATTGGTCGTATGATGCCTCTATAAATGTCATGAGAAAGTTTTTCAAGCAGATACACATCTGGCTATCCATACCCTTCGGGCTTGTCATCTCTCTGACATGCTTCACCGGAGCGATGCTCATCTTCGAGCCGGAGATTAGTGCCAAGGTACAGAGCGACTACCAGCGCGTTGAGCGCGTTGGTCTCGCTCCGCTACCCATCGACGAGCTGCTACGCCGCGTGGAGCCAACACTGAAAGAGGGACAGCGCATTACGGGCGTAACAATCTTCGACGACAAGGAGCTATGCTACAAGGTGGGACTCTCCGAGCCTAAGCATGCCGCAACATACGTGGATCAATATAGCGGTGAGGTGAAGGGTGAGCCCGAGAGATTGGAATTCTTTCGCACGATGTTCCGCCTACACCGCTGGCTCATGGATGAGCGCCCGAAAGAGGACAACGCCATATTTTGGGGTAAGATGATTGTCGGGGTGAGCACGTTGATGTTCGCAATAATCATCCTCAGCGGCATCTTTATATGGATACCCAAGAGTATCAAGGCGCTGAAAAATCGCACCACGATAGCCATACGCAAGGGGTGGCACCGCTTCTGGTACGACATGCATGTGGCAGGAGGCATATACGCGACGTTGCTACTCTTAGCCATGGCTCTGACGGGACTTACGTGGTCTTTCGAGTGGTATCGCAACGACTTCTACCGCCTCTTTGGTGTCGACCTCGAAGCCACGAGCAACAACGCCCCAAAGAGCGCACGCGGAGGTAAGCAAACGGGCACGGAGACTCCTTACATAGCGTGGGAACATGCCTACAACAACACTCGCGACATCGTGGGCGACGTGGAGAAGCTCACCATAGCACGTGGCACGGTGAGCGTGCCGTGCGGAGGATGGGGCAATCAGCGTGCCGTGGACAAATATATCTTCGACGAGAAGACGGGCGAGATAACGGCCACGGAGCTATATGCCGACTCTGACCGCTCGCGTAAAGTGCGCGGATGGATATACTCCGTACATGTAGGCAACTGGGGAGGTATCCTTACACGCATACTATGGTTTCTCGCAGCGATGCTCGGTGCCACACTCCCACTAACGGGATACTATCTTTGGATTAGGCGCAAGTTTGTGCGTAAAGGTGCGCGACAGCAGGAGCTGCCATCACGAAAATAGACCACGCCTATGGCACAGGGTCGTAGCCCGACCCTCCCCATGGGTGGCAGCGTAGCAGGCGCCTCAGTGTGAGGTAGAGCCCCTTGATGGGGCCATGCTTCCTAAGAGCCTCAACAGCATATTGCGAGCAGGTGGGCGTGAAGCGACACGACGGGGGCTTAAGAGGCGAGATACATAGCTGATAGAAGCGCACAAGGAGTATCATCGGCAGTGCCAAGGCTCGCTTAGCAACGCTCCACAACCTCGCGAAGAATGTTTCTGACGGCATGTTCGATAGTTTTGTAGGATAGCACATCCTTCGTCGAGTATACCAAGGCCATGTCGATGCTCTTGCCTTCGGCCACAGCATGCGCAACAAGGCTCTCCTTCGTTAGGCGATATGCCTCCTTCGTTCTGCGGCGCAGGAGGTTACGACGATATGCGCGCTTATGGTTGCGCTTAGGAACAGAGAAGAGTACCTCCACCGTGGGCGAGGTACTCTCTTCTATTAATATGGTATAGCGAAAGGGGTAGACAAAGCCCGAAACACCATCCTCAAAGAGGCGGCGCACAGCCGTGAGCGAGCTCAGGCGCTCACCCTTACCAAGACCGTAGGGCTTCGTAGTCATAGACTATAGGCTCTTTTTCGGGGTACGTGTGCGTGTCTTCTTCTGCAACTTCGACTGCTGAGCCTTGATAAACTCCTCCTTAGCCGTGTCATCCTTAACCTCGGCATCGGCGACATCGACACCCTCGGCCAACTTAGCACAGTATATATCGAGGGCCTTGACCATCGAGGGAGCCTCGGGCGACGGCGCAGAGGCCTTAACCTTGAGGCCTGCATCCTTAGCTGCACGCAACGTAGCCTCACCAAAGGTGGCAACAACGGGCAACGTCGCAACATCGAACTTCTCGACAAGAGCCTTTACGTCGTTGGGCGAGTAGAGCGCGATGATGTCGTAGTCCGCAGGGCTCATATCCGACATGTCGGCAGCAACAGTGCGTGCAAAGACTACGGGCGACACCTTGAGCTTCAACTTAGAGAGCGTATCGGGTAACTCGGGCTTGAAAGGCTCCGTGAGTGCCAAGATGAACTTCTCATCCTTATGCTTGACGATAAGCTCCAACAACGAATTGAACGTGCCATCGGCAAACGATATCTTGCGCTTGCGGTAGACGATATACTTCTGCAAGTAGAGCGCCACAGCCTCCGTATTGCATATATACTTCATCGTCTCGGGAACGGTGATGCGTGCCTCCTCGCAGATGCGGAAGAAGCTATCGATGGTCGTGCGCGACGAGAATATCATCGTCGTATGGTCGAGAATCTCGGTGCGCTGAGCACGAAACTCCTTGAGCGTGACACCTACCACCTTAATCAACGGCTTATAGTCAATCGTGAGGCTATTCTTCTCCGAGAATTCGTAAAAGGGGGACTTCTCGATTACAGCAGGACGAGGCTGCGATACCAAAATCTTATTTACTTTCAACTTTGAACGAAATAAATTTATCCAATAAACACTCTTTTCTATCTACACTCTTCGCGGCAACGGCAACACCCCATTTTTCAAACGTCATTGAGCATCAGCACGTTATCGCCACGTCGTCACCCTAAATGCTCGGGCAGCAGGCGTGCCAAAAAGCTTAAGGGCAGCAAAATTGCGGTGCAAAGGTACAAAATCCAATACAAAATTGAAATTTTTTTACCGATAAATAGCAAAAAAGTATCTTTAACATACAAAATAGCCAACAGCGTAACTCCCACAACAACAGCCGTAGAGCTCCAATCACCGCCCGTAGCATCCGACAGCAGCCACACGACAACCAACGGATAGAGGAGCACAACGCTACGTACAAAGTCGAGATAGCCTATGGACGAGAGCTGTGTGGCGACATCCGAGAGCGTGACCCACTCCACAATCTTATGTAACGAGTAGAACCATGCCACGATGACAACGACGAAGAGCAGCGCAACAATAGGGGCATAGTGAGCCAACCCCTCGGTGAATATCGCGGAGCTGTCATCCACCAAGCCATCGGCCATGCGCACAAACGACAGTGCCAAGACAACGCCTCCTATCAACGAAGCGAAGAGCTTGAAGCGTTGCAACGGCAACTCGCCACCCATATATGCCATAAGGCGCTCACTATTGCCACTGAAGACACCGCCCCATATCGAGCCGATGAAGTGCCACGAGCGTAGCAACACATAGAGGTAGGCAACGAGCGTGACAACGACAACAGTCTGAAACAGCGGCGTGGCCATAAGCGACATATCGTAGGGCGCAGCAGCCACGGAGGTAACAAGCTCCGAGTCGGCACCAAACATATCCTCGGGCGAAATGGCGTGGTACCCTCCCGTGTAGTCGGCCATGCCATCACCGAGGGTCGAGCTGCGGCCATAGAGATGTGCGGCAGAGACCTCACGATACCCCTCAGCAGCATATTGTGCTATCATACTACGCATCGCCACCTCCACGTTTTAGCGTTACACGAATGGTCGTACCACGTCCCAACTCCGAGCGCACGACGGCAATCTTACCACGATGATACTCCTCGATAATACGGCGCGAGAGCGAGAGGCCGAGGCCCCAGCCGCGGGTCTTGGTCGTAAAGCCCGGCTCGAAGATGCGCGTCCAATTACCCTTGGCGATACCCTTGCCCGTGTCGCTCACATCGACATAGACGTTACGTTCATCCTCGCTCAAGAGCACCTCGATAGAGCCCTGACCCTGAAGCGCATCGAGCGAGTTCTTCATAAGGTTTTCAACAACCCACTCGAAGAGTGCGGCATTTATCTCGGCACGCACCGGAGCCATAGCAAGGCCGTTATACGTGAGCGTCACATTGCGCGGTATGCGACGACGGAAGTAGAGAACCGTGTCGCCCACAACCTCGTTGACGTTCATCATCGCCAGCTGTGTCTCCGAGCCTATCTTCGAGAAGCGGTCGACAATCTTCATTAGGTGGGCCAAGTCCTTAGACATCTCGTCGACGGCCATCTGGTCGACAGGTTGCTCCTTGAGATACTCTATCCATCCCAAGAGCGACGACGTAGGCGTACCCAGCTGGTGGGCCGTCTCCTTGGCGAGGCCTACCCACACGCGGTTTTGCTCGTTCTGCTTCGACGACGAGAAGGCTATATAGGCGAAGATGGCGAAGATGATGATGATGATAAGCTGAACGTAGGGAAAGAAGACCAAGGCGTGGCCATGGGCACTCGACACAAGGCCCTCGTAGTCCGTAGTACCGAAGTATATCGTAAACGTCGTGCGGCGCATCATGCCATACGACACCGAGATAGGCTTATTCTTATCGCTCATGCGCATAATCTCCTCTCTGAGGAGCACAGGGTCGCCAACGACATCCTCCGGGAGGTTCGTGACAAGGACATTAAGGCGCTCGTCGGCAATGATAAGCGGCACGTTGGTATGTTCCGCGAGCTTATCCAACAACTCGGGGTTGTAGACCATCTGTCCACCGATGTTTGTCGAGCGCAGGATGTCCTCCCACATCTCCACAGCATTACGCTCATCCTCCTTGAGTTGCTCGATGGCCATCTCGTCCTCGTGCTTCATATCCACCGACACGCGCCACGTGTAGACCACCGAGAGCGAGGCAAGAGCCAAGCCCACGATGATGACCGCAGCACGACGACGTAGCGAGAAGATATTACGCGATATATGTATGTTCCCGAGCTTCATTCTTCGTAATAGGGGTTAGTGCCTGTCGAGATGCTGCTCGCGGAGTATGCGCTCGTACTCCGCAGTGTCGAGAAGTAGCGCCACAGCCTCATCGACACATCTGTCATTTGCCGCAGCACGCTCCACAACACCCTCGTTATAGGCATGGCGAAGGACAACCTGCGAGTTGAGAACGTCGATAATCTCCGCGCGATAGGTCTCCATGTTCGAGAGCTTGTCGTCCTTGATTTTAGCCTTGAGCTCCTCGACGATGGGGCTCAGAGCCTCGTCGTAGAGGTCATTCTCAGCAGCACGCTCCAAAGCCTTGAGCGCATGGCGTGTCTCCGACTCATATGGCACATCGCACTCGGCGATATAGGCCACAAAGTCGGCATAATCATCCTCCGTGATTGAGAACGTGCGCACATCTATGCTCTCTGCCTGATGGCTGCGCATATACTTATCGGCCCAATCGTCCATATATCCCATGGCATAGAGCGTGAGGGCAAAGCGGCTGACATATTTGGGCTCGACCTTAACATCGGGGACGATACCCCCACCATCGTATACCTTACGGCCACCACGGGTGTAAAACTCCGAGATGAGCGAATCGGGAGTCTCAACATCGACACCCTCCCTACGCATGGCGGCATAGTTGCGCGACTGTATGCAGCGACCCGACGGGATATAATACTTCGCGGTCGTGAGCTTAAGGTAGGTATTGTAGCCGAGGTAGTTGGTGCTCTGCACAAGGCCCTTGCCATAGGTGCGCGAGCCCATGACCACGGCACGATCCATATCCTGAAGAGCGCCGGCAAGAATCTCCGAGGCCGAAGCCGACGTGCCGTTGACCAAGACGACGACAGGTATGCTCTCGGCAATGGGTGCATGGCGCGTGTCGTAGTGGTGCAACGACGACGAGTCGCGCCCCATGATGGAGACAACCCTCGTGCCCCTCGGCACAAACAACGAGGCTATGTCGACAGCCTCATTCATGACACCGCCACCATTCGAGCGGTAGTCGAGGATGATGCCACGCAACGTATCCGCAGCCATGAGCGACTCCACGGCACGGCGCATCTCGCCATAGCTATCCTCGATAAAGTCGTTATGTGCCACATAGCCTATGCCATCGCGAAGGATGCCGGCATACGTAACACTCGGGATGGAGATACGGCGGCGCGGGAGGGTGAGCGTGTCTACACCGCCCCCTATGTTACGCTCCACGACGACAACAACGCTGCTGCCCGGCTCACCCTTAAGGCGACGGCTCACATCCTCGGTGGTAGCACCCCTCATATCCTCCTCTGCGATAGCCAATATCTTATCGCCAATCTTTATGCCCGCCTCGTCCGATGGCGAGCCCTTATATGGCTGTGCGAAGATGACATAGTCGCCACGCTTACGTATGAGCGACCCTACGCCACCATAACGCCCCGTGGTAAGCATCTCGAAATCCGACAGCGACGACTCCGACAGGTACTCCGTATATGGGTCGGTGGCAGTGAGCATGCCGCGTGCAGCAGCATCCAGCAACTCATCGGCCGTGACATCGTCGACATACGACATGTCGAACTCGCGCATCATATTTGCCAATATCTCCGTTGCACGGCCAAGGTCAAAATCGCGCGATGCACGCCCAACATCTTGAGCATGCACCCCCACAACCGTAGTCAACAGACACAATATAGCGACAACACCTCGCATAACACTCTCTCTATTATAATTTTACTCCTCGTAGCGGCTATTCTGCATGTAGCACTCCAGCTGATAGGCCACACGTGCCACCGTGCGACGTAAGCCCGACAGCTCCACGCCACCCTCCGTGGCACGAACAACAATCTCGTCCTCGAACATCAGCATGAGGCGGCCAACGAAGCCCTCCTTGCGGAAGCGAAGAACATCACCCTCACGTCCCACAACTTTGAAGCCATAGGTGTGCATGGCGTTCATGATGCGCACCTCGTCCTTAGCGATATTGCACCCCTCGACCCTGCGGCGCATGAAGCCGAAGCGGGGGTAGAACGCCGCCAAGGCGACGAAGGCAACGATGAGCCATGGGCCACTCTCCGAGCTTAGCTGCTCGCGAAGGAGTGTAACAAAGTCCACCGTGCGCAAAGCGTCATCAAACGACATAAGCCACACGAGGGCTACATCCAAAACGCAGAGAAAAAGCAGATATTTTATTGAGCGGATAACGTATTTCATTGTTTGTGGGGTTTTATATAGGTTTTTGTGGGTTCTTATAGGGTTTTATAGATTTTTGTGGGGCTGGGGTGGACAGAGAAGGATAGAAACCAACTCCCTAAATTCCCTAATCTCCCTAAATTCCCTACTCACTACTCACTACTCATTGCCTTCAGCGCTATAGCTACGTCCTCCATAAGCCAGCGCGGGGTGGAGGTGGCTCCGCAGATACCCACACTCTGAGCACCCTCAAGCCATGCTACATCAATCTCCGTGGCATCCTCGATATGGTATGTGCGGCTATTGGCCCTGCGGCACACATCGCACAACACGCGGCCATTCGACGACTTACGTCCCGCGACGAACAACACCACATCTACGCCACGCGAGAACTCGGCAAGAAGAGCCTCACGCCCTGCAACACGACGGCAGATGGTGTCGTCGATGGTGACACTCACACCCTCCGTAGCACGTTGGCGCAACTCCTCGGCGAGGCTATTGAAGAGAGCGATGCTCTGCGTCGTCTGCGACAAGAAGTTTATCGGGCGGGAAAAGTCGACAGCCACAAGGTCATCGACACCCTCCACGACGACAACATCGTCGCCCACCTGTCCCGTGAGACCCACAACCTCGGCATGGCCACGCTTACCCAAGAGCACAACGCTGCCACCCACAGCCTGCATCTGCTGGTGGGCCTCCCTGAGACGACGCTGGAGGCGTGCAACAACAGGGCATGTGGCATCTATGACATCGATACCGAGCACCTCGGCACGGCGGTATGTTGCGGGGGGCTCACCATGAGCACGGATGAGGAGTCGGCGGCCTCCGAGACCCTCCATATCGGCATGGGTGACAGTATGAAGACCCAGCGCCTCGAGGCGCTGCACCTCGACGCGGTTATGCACGATGTCGCCAAGCGAGTATACCTCGCCATGCTCGCGGAGTGCCGCCTCGGCCTCGCCGATAGCCCTCACAACACCGAAGCAGAAGCCCGAATTATCGTCTATGCGTATCTCCATACTACTTGCCAACAACACGGTGGTACTCTCTATCGAACCATGCCATCTGCTCCTCGACACTCATCGACGAGTTATCCAGCACGATGGCATCGTCGGCCTTGCGCAGGGGCGAAATCTTACGCGACATGTCGGCCTCGTCGCGCGACACCACATTGCGGTATACCTCCTCCAGCGTGACATCGTCACCCTTAGCCGTGAGCTCCCTATATCGGCGCTCGGCACGCACCATGGCATCGGCCGTCATATATATCTTAAGCTCGGCATCGGGGAAGACCGTAGTGCCTATATCCCTGCCATCCATGACAACGCCACCCTTCTGTCCCATGAGCTGTTGAATGGCAACGAGCTTCGTGCGCACAGCAGCAATAGAGCTCACAGCACTCACGCAGTTGCTCACCTCGATGGTGCGTATCTTACCCTCGACAAGGTCGCCATTGACGTATATGTCGCTGGCACCACGCGCGGGGTTGAAGCGGAAGTCGATGTCTATATCGTCGAGCATAGCCTCCACGGCCGACTCCTCGACGATGCCCGAATGTATGGCGCCATGCTCCAAGGCGTAGAGCGTGACGGCACGATACATAGCTCCCGTGTCGATGAAGATGTAGCCAAGGCGCGAGGCTATAGCCTTGGCAAAGGTGCTCTTGCCGCACGACGAGTGACCGTCGATGGCGATGATAATCCTCTTGTTATCCATTATCGTTTAACTTATTAATACCGAAATAAGGGTGTAAAGACCCAAGATGCTGATGACGATGCCCGCGATATGGTTTATCGTGAGCATGTGGCGCGGGCGGAAGCCACGACGGAAGATGTTTATCAGCGAGGTGAGGGCAAACCACCACGTCACAGCACCAAGCAAGAAGCCACCAAGCACCAACGTGGTACGCAGCAGGCGGCTGATGGCGGGGCGCTCAGCGACATCCTCCGCAGCATCATCACTCTCCTCCGCGGGGGTGCTCTCCTCGTAGACGGCAATGGCGCCATGGGCCGTGTGCACATACGACACCGCGACATCCGACGACGACGCATCCTCCTCGGCAACGACCTCCACATGTGCACCCTCGCTACCCTCCTCCGCGAGGTCTATGTTGAACATGGTGAAGAATGCCAAGATGTAGGGTATGACGACGACGAAGTTGGCAAGCGTGAAGCCGAACATCGAGGCGAAGTCCTGCCACAGGGCGCTGCGTCCCGCACGATTCTTACGTATCTGAGGCACGGGATTCTTGAAGAAGATGAATATGCCGACGATGACGACAAAGATGCCGCCACAGAGCTGTATCACCGTGCTGTAGTCGTCGATATAGCGCTTCAGCAGCGAGTATACCGTGAACGCAAGGATGGCCATAAGGGTGTCGGCACAGGCTATGCCCAAGCCCGAGACGAGGCCCGAGATGTGCCCCTTGCTCAGCGTGCGCTGGATACACAGCACAGCCACGGGACCTACCGTCACCGACGAGGCAAGACCCACACATAGGCCCCCAAAAAGTATCTGTAATATTTCGACAATCATAACTCTCTCCCGCACACGTTACGCGCGGACAAATATATCGGGGCAAAGATACGAAAAAAAATTTGATAATTGCTATACGAAAAGACTATTATCAATGAGGAGTGAGGAGTGAGGAGTGAGGAATTGGTGGGGAGGATGGGGAGTGTGGGGAGAGTGGGGAGTTATAGGGAAATTAGCGAAATTAGCGAAATTAGCGAAATTAGTGAATTATCGTTTTCCTTATATTCCCTAAACTCCCTAAACTCTCTAAACTACCCACGCTCCCCACACTCCCCATTCTCCCCATACTCCCCATAACTCCCCATACTCCCCACCAATCCCTCCCTACTTCTCCTTTTTCTTTGCCAAAAGAAAAAAAAGAGCTATCTTTGTGTGAGTCTTACGAACAAAGGAATAACAAACAAGGCAATGAAGCGATTTTTACTTTTTATGCTTGCCATGGCGGTCATGGTAGCATGCACCGAGAGCGACACACAAGTCAACCTCCCCAACGACAACACCGAGAACACCACCGAAGGTGAGGATGAGAGCAACAACAACCCCACCGAGGGCGAAGATGAGGGCACCGACAACCCCACCGAAGGCGAAGATGAGGGCAACGACAACCCCACCGAGGGCGAGGACGAGGGCAACAACCCCACCGAGGGTGAGGATGGTGACAACGAGGATAACCCCGAAGGTGGCAACGAGGACAACCCCGAGGGTGGCAACGAGGATGACCCCGAGGGTGGCAACGAGGAGGACCCCGAGGGTGGCAATGAGGATGACCCCGAGGGTGGCAATGAGGAGGATGACGACTGGGTGGATGACGGTCTTATCGAGGCGATGTATCCCTACGACACCTCGATATGGTACAACACGCCCGACGGCACGCAGATAGGGCTCACAGAGTCGCCCACAAATGGCGCCATAACGGGCCACATGTTCGGGGCGTGTGCTAACGGCATGTGCTACGCCTACTACACCATAGATTTCGATGCCGTAGTGACGGAGATACGCGCCAAGGCCTTCTACGCCAGCGCCTTAGAGGTGATATTCCTACCCACCATGGTACGCGAGGTAGGTGCCGAGGCCTTTGCTGCGTGCGAGGCGCTCACCACGGTACACATAGGGCGCAACGCCAAGAGCATAGGCGACAGGGCCTTTGCCGACTGCGTAAACCTTCAGGAGCTATACCTCCGCACCACGACACCCCCGACATTGGGAGCGAGCGCCCTGCCTCAGGACAACGCCACAGCGGGCATGCTCATATATGTGCCCATGGAGGCGGTGGAGAGGTACAAGGCCGATGCCGCATGGCAAGCCTATGCCGACATCATCGTGGGCCACGAATACAAATATATACCTAAGAATCAGTAATATAAGCATTATTATGAGCGAAACAAAGAAACAGGGCATCGAGATACAACTCGACGAGCAGATAGCACAGGGCAACTACTGCAACTTAGCCATCATAGCCCACTCTACATCGGAGTTCATCCTCGACTTTGCGACGATGCTCCCCGGACTACCCAAGGCGCGTGTTAAGAGCCGCGTGGTGCTCACGCCCGAGCATGCCAAGCGCCTGCTGCTGTCGCTTCAGGAGAACATCACGCGCTACGAGAGCAACTTCGGCAAGATAAACATCCCCACGAAGCAACCCCTGCTCGACCCCTTTGGCCATAAAGGCCAAGCATAACGAGGAGCGAGTAACACCGGTAACAATGGTAACATTGGTAACACCGGTAACATTAGTAACGGGTACCCCCACCCCCGTTACCGCGTTACTCGCGTTACCAAGGGGAGATTGGGGAAACTGGGGAGTGTAGGTAGAGTGGGGTTTGTAGGGAGTTTAGTGAATTTAGGGAGTTTAGTGAGTTTAGCGATGGCGTTTCCCTAATCTCCTTAATTTCCCTAAATTCCCTAATCTCCCCATGCTACCCATGCTCCCCATTTAGTAACAGCAGTAACATTGGTAACATTGGTAACAGGTACCCCCACCCCTGTTA
>JAFVWO010000092.1 GCA_017501625.1 Alistipes sp. | reverse complement strand
GCGAGAGCCACAACAAATGTATTTACTTTGATACCTCCTGCCGTAGATTGCGAGCCACCACCTATCCACATCAGCACCAAATATAGTATGATAGTCACTCTCGAAAAATCACTTAGTGAAACGCTGTTAAAACCCGCTGTTCGTGGTGCCACGGCATTAAACAGCGACTGCACAATCTTTTCACCAGAAGAGAATGAGGCAAACGCCCCATTCCACTCAAAGAGGGCAATGCCGACAGTTCCGATAAATATCAGCGCCAGAGAGGAATATAGTACAATCTTAGTGTTGATATCGGCAATGTGCATATATCGTGACCGCTGCCCGTTCTTTCTGAACACCTTATGCAAGAGTTCTGAACCATAATATGAAAGAACCCTTTTTAGACTCATGAGTATAGGAAATCCGATACCGCCCAAAACTATAAGAAGCGAGATTACCAGATAGAAGATGTTATGATTGTATAATATCAAATCATTTCCGAGATTTCCTTCCAGCGTGGAGAATCCTGCATTGCAGAATGCTGATACGGAGTGAAAGAGAGAAAAGAATATCTCATCTCGGAGGGTCATACCCATTGTTGAATGAATACTAAGCCATATGAAGAGAGAGCCAATCATCTCTATCACGAAAGTAAACCCTAAAACATTTGTCAATACAGATTTCAGTGATTCGGAACTTGACGCTATCATATTCTTCAGTGAAAATTGAGAATACAATCCGATGCCACCCATGAAAAACAGGGCAAAGAAGCTCGTTATCGTCATAATGCCCAAACCTCCGATTTGAATCAACAGGGCTATGATTATTTGCCCCTCGGGGGTAAACGTATGTGCAATCTCTACGGGGCTTAATCCCGTAACACAAACCGCACTTGTTGATATGAAGAGTGCATCTACCACAGGTAGTCGGATATGCTCCAATGTGGAGCGAGGGAGCAAAAGTAGCAGAGCCCCAAAGGCTATTACCGTAATAAAACATACTACAATTAGAAGCGCAGGATTTGTCCTTTTGTTTACAAAGTTGACTATCCATTGCGATATTGTAATCAGCGACAATAGACCAATGATACTTATAATAAAGTATTTATGAATCAGCACAGACCATAAGATAGTGAGAATCTGACTATCTCCGGGCGGAGTAAAAAACTTAGGTAATGCTGAAGCACAAAGCATAATGCCTAAAATAAGGGTATATGACATTCCTTTGCGCCAAACCTCGCTCCAATGAACGATAATCTTATAGGCAAATGATATGAAAAAGACCCACCAACCAGTGTTATATACCGACAAGATGAAAGACATCTCGTGGGCGTCAAGCTCGAAGCCATAATCAACAATTATGGCTGCAACAACACATATAGATGTCAGTATAGAGACTATCTTTACGATATAGTCCGTTCTCGAAACAATAGGTTTAAGGTCAATCATTGACTTATTAACTTTATTAGCGATATGCTGTTTATTTCATCTGTTTTAGCCATTTCTCGCGTGCATACGCCTGTAAATCTACTACCGTATCACTCTCATCGACAATCTCCCGTCCGATGATGGTTTCAATAATATCCTCCATCGTTACAACACCCAGAAAACAGCCAAACTCATTCTGTACTTGGGCGATGTGTTCCTTTCGTTTGAGCATCTCCTCCCACGCGATACTTACCGATGTGTCCTCATTAAATGATAGTATAGGGCGCTTTATCACTGCTAACGATTTATCAAAGTCGTCTTCTGCCATCTTCTCGAGAACGGTCTGTTTGAGGACAAAGCCCGTAATAAAGTCGGGGTTGTCGCTATAAACGGGTATTCTCGAAAAAATACCGTGCATCTTATTTGCATAAAACTCCTTCAATTTTGTACTCTCCGAGGCCGTTATCACTACGGTTCGTGGTGTCATAATCTCATACAAGGCGATGCTCTTGAGCTTAAAGATGTTTTGAATCATGTCACTCTCCGTCGCTTCAAATACGCCCTCCTTAGTACCTACGCTAACCATTGCCGACACCTCCTCGCGGCTGACAGATAGAGGTTGCTTTTTTGCAGCTATCAAATTGGTTATAAGCTCAGAAAACCATACTAAGGGGTATGAAATAATTACTAACCAGTGAATTATCTTTGATGCGGGCATTGCTAACTGTCTCCAATAATATGAGCCTATGGTTTTAGGTATAATCTCCGAGAGAACAAGTATTAAAATTGTTAATACGGCAGAGATAATACCGAAATAGGCTTCACCAAAGACTTTTACTGCTTCTGCTCCGACACCTGCCGAGCCTACGGTGTGGGCTATGGTATTAAGGGATAGAATTGCAGAAATGGGGCGGTCTATATTCTGTTTCTGCTTCATCATAATAGAGGCATTTTTGGCCCCCTCCCTCTCTTTCATCGTAATAAACGACATTGGCGTAGAGAGCAATACTGCCTCCAATACCGAACATAAAAACGACACAGATAGTGCCAAAAATAGATATAATATAACTAATTCCATATACGAAGATTTACCGATACATCTGCATCGGAATAATTAAAATAATGATTGTTTTAAACGATAATATTATTACTGCCTATGACAAACTGACCCTTGAGTTACAAGAGGTTATAGTAGGTGTGTAGCATAGGCTGCACTAAATCAAAAAAGGAACGTGCAGAACAGCGTAGACAGAGGTCTCGATGTCTTAGCCGGGGGTGTGATATGTGTGGCAATATGATTCGTCTGCCGCTTAATGTAATGAGAAAAATTAAAACTCGTAAAAGGGGTGGTTACAACTCTGACTGAGTGGTTTTTCACTCTTCTTGGGCAACCCTCGTCATTGGACTCGTTTTCCGTATCAGCATACTGGGTCGTATTGTGACCCATGACATCCTCCAAGTTCACAGTGGGTGTGGTTTGGGACTCTAACATGTATCCAAACATTCCACCTTGAATAGAAACAACCATTATTAATACGGCTGTTATTGCCTCTATTATGTTGCGCCTAAAATATTCCATACATCGAGTAATGGTAAATCATATGCAAAATTAGTAAAATAGGTGATAACTGCAATACATTAAGCACAAATTAACCATTTTAAATATAACGAACAACTGTTGTTATTTATTGTCTTAGTTGCTGCTAATTCTTATAAAAGTGTTGTGGTCATTAATAATTTACACTTTTCGTCCCCGGCTTTTCTTTGCGAATTTGCTTTTTACCCATATTTTCGAGGTTTTATGTGTAATGCGCTTATTATCAGTGCATGGTACACTATTATTACGATTTTGGTTGGTTATTCCGGTGTTTTTTCGTAACTTTGTCCGATTAACACTATATAATAGAGGTATGGCATTGGCAAAGTGCAATAATGATATATGCGAGAAGGGGTGGATGCGCTATGTTTGTATGGCGGCTCCGTGGATTGTAGGCTTGTTGCTATTCTGGGGTGTGAGTCACCACTTTTATGCGCCTCAGTTCGAGGGTAAGTCGTTGTCGCAGGGCGATATAGCCCAGTATGCGGGCATGTCGGAGGAGATTCGGGCACATCGCGCGGCTACGGGTGAGGACCCGCAGTGGACGGGGAGCATGTTCTCGGGAATGCCGGCATATCTTATCGATGTGGAGTATCCTACGCAGTACGTCAAGCGGTGGGTGGGAGCTCTTGTTAAGGCTGTGGAGAGTCCGATGAATATGACGTTGTGCGCCATGGTGCTGATGATGGTTGCGGTCGTCATGATGGGCATCAACCCGTGGATAGGCATCATTGCGGGTTTGGCTTATGGCCTTTCTACCTACTTCTTCCTTATCATCGATGCGGGACACATAACCAAGATGTGGGCGTTGGTCTACGCGCCACCATTGGTAGCCTCGGTGTGGTATGCTCTGAGACGTAATATGTGGGTTGGAGCAATCCTCGCGTCGCTCTTTGGCTCGTTGGAGCTGGGTGCCAACCATCCGCAGATAACCTACTACTTCCTGTTGGTATGCCTCGCGATGTGGATTAGCGAGTTTGTTTTTGCCGTCAAGGATAGGGTGGTATCGTCGTTTGCCTACCGCACGTTATTATTGGTTGCGGCCGCCTTCTTGGCCTTGGGCTCCAACCTCTCGCCACTGTGGTATACGTTTGAGCATCAGAAGTATACTACGCGCGGTGTGCAGGAGGCGCGTGATGAGGGTGCTGCACGCGAGAGTAAGATAGCCTACAATACGGCGTGGAGCTATGGCTGTAAGGAGAGCTTCAATATGTTGGTTCCCTCGTATATGGGTGCATGGTCGGGCGATGTGAGCAACGATGTTGTCGAGGTGTTGCAGAGCCCGGGTGTGCAGAATGCGCTCTTCGATGTGTCGGTCGATAGACTTACGGCCATGTTGCAGGAGGATGTGCCCGAGTTACGTCGTGGCGATGTGGAGTACTTCCTCGGTGCTGGCGATGAGGAGCTTGCTGCGGAGTTGCAGTATGTATATGAGGATGTCAGTGGCGAGGTGTCGGCGTATGCCTCGAACTATTGGGGTACGCAGCCATATACTGCCGGCCCGACATATTTAGGTGCTGTTGTTGTGTTCTTGGCGGTGTTGGGTTTGATGCTTGCCACGTCGAGGATGCGCTGGTGGCTGTTGGCCATCAGCCTCTTTGCGCTACTCTTGGCATGGGGAGGTAATATTATGGGATTCTACGAGTTGATGTACGACACACTCCCCGGCTATAAGAGCTTCCGCACGGTGTCTATGGCGCTTGTCGTGTTGGAGTGGAGTGCTCCTCTGCTTGCGGCTGTGGCATTGTGGCAACTTGTCTCTTCGGAGTTGCCGATGCGTAGCCTGCTTGTGCGCGTTGGTGCAGCCTTTGGTGTCGTGCTTATGCTCGTTGGTGCTATGGCTCTCATGGCGGACTATGGCCTTGAGGATATATATGACAAATATGGCGATGCGCTGTGGGTTGAGCAACTCAGGGAGGCAGCGTATAACTCGCGACATGGAGCCTTTATGTCCGACATGTGGCGAACATTGGGATATGTGACGATTGCGACGGCACTCGTCGGGGGATATGTCATCCTGCGCGATAGATTTGCAGAGCGCAGGGGCCTGCTTGCTGCGCTCTTTGTTGCAGTGGCGGGATGTGTCGTTGTGCTCGATATTGCGGGTGTCGATGGCCGTTATATGAATGACGGCAAGTGGGTTGATAAGCAACCTATGGAGCAGACCCCCACGGCAGCAGATAGGGATATTCTTCAGGACAAGGAGCTTGGTTTCCGCGTTCTCGACCTTACTACCGACCCCTTCAATAGTGCCCGTGCATCCTTCTTCCACCGCTCGGTGGGAGGCTATCATGGTGCTAAGCTGGGGCGCTATCAAGAAGTCATCGACAAGCATCTCTCGAAGTTCAATGCGGGGGTATATGCTGCGCTTAATACGCGCTATGTGATATATGGCGGTGAGGCGAGAACTTTGGAGAGTGTTTTAGGTGTTGAGCCTTATGGTGCGGCATGGTTTGTCTCTAAGGTGAGACCCGAGGCTACGCCTCAGGCTGAGCTTGAGGCCATAGGTGCGGAGAATCTGCGCGATGTTGCCGTGGTGTCGTGTGATGTTAAGGGCTTGAGCAGTGAGTATGATGCCTCGGGAAGTATCGAGCTTAAGGAGTATGCTCCCAACTATTTGCGATACGAGTATTCGGCACCTCATGAGGCTCTTGGAGTCTTCTCTGAGGTCTACTTCCCCGAGGGTTGGAGTGTTACGATTGATGGAAGGGAGGCTGAGTACTTTGCTGCGGATTATATCCTGCGAGGCATGAAACTTCCTGCGGGCGACCATACCGTGGAGTGGCACTTCCGCGCTCCGGCATGGCGTGCTACGTCGCTAATTATGGGCATCGCTTCTGTGGTCATCCTCATGGGATGTGTTGCTGTGGCAGCTGTTGCTATATACGTTTACCGAAAAAATAGAAGGTCTTATGTCAGAGGGTAGAGATAGGCGAATTAGGCGTAAGGTACGCCGCTCGTATGTTATATCGACCATAAGCATTGCGTTGGTACTCTTTATGTTGGGCTCGGTGAGCTATGTTGCTCTCTCGGCCGTTACGGCAGCATCGACACTGCGCGATAGTGTTGTTCTGTCGGTCGAGGTTGCCGACTCGCTCACTGTGGAGCAACATGGCGAGCTGCGCCGCGATATAGAGAGGATGGAGGGGTGCGAGAGTGTTGCTTTCATGTCGAAACATGAGAAGTTGAACGACGAGGCCTTCCGACGACAGTTTGAGGTGGACCTCGACCTGCTGCTTGGCGAAAATCCGCTCTACGATAGCTATGAGGTGACTCTTGGCGGTGATATCTCTACGATGGAGGCTGTTGCGGCCTTTGTCGAGGAGGTTGAGATGATGGAGGGGGTAGAGTATGTGGCAGTACCTCCGGTGGATGTTATCGAGAGGATGCATACGACGATTACGCACGTGAGCATTGCGCTTGTTGTCTTCGTCGGTGTGTTGCTCGTAATATCATTGATACTCCTCAATAATACGATACGCTTGGCGATATACTCTAAGCGCTACCTTATAAACACGATGAAGCTTGTGGGTGCCACGAAGTGGTATATCATGCGCCCGCTGTTGGGTAGTGCGCTGAAGCAGGGTGTCATTGCCGGCATTATCGCCGGTGCGCTGTTGGCGGGTATCGTCTATGGTGCTGAGGTGTTTAGGCCCGAGGGTATTGCTATGCTTGCAATGCGTGAGGTGGGCATCATCCTTGGTGCTCTTGTTGCTCTCGGTGTTGTCATCACCGTGATGTTTAGTGCCGTGGCCGTTAACAAGTTCGTAAATATGAAGTCTAACAAAATATACCTTTATTAGGAGCTATGAGTAAAAAGCAGAATATGGCCCCTGAGCCACAGGAGCGCATGCCCTTCACGCTCCGCAACTATGCCTATATGCTTGCGGGTGTTGTTGTCATTGTCCTCGGCTTTGTGCTTATGTCGGGAGGTGCCGAGCATACGGCTACGGAGTTTGACGAGTCGATATTTTCGCCACGCCGTATCACTGTTGCCCCCATCGTTGTCATTGCAGGCTTTGTGTTGGTCGGCTTTGGTATAATGAAGAGGTTTAAGTCTAACGAAAAAAAATAATGAAGAATGGAGACTATTGAAGCTATTATCTTGGGTGCGGTGCAGGGACTCACGGAGTTCCTCCCGGTGTCGAGTAGCGGCCATTTGCAGCTGGCAAAGGCGTTGCTTGGCGTAGAGATAGAGGAGAACCTGACGTTTGATGTCATGCTGCATGCTGCCACGGTGCTGAGCACCATCGTTGTGCTATGGGCGGAGATATGGGGACTTATCAAGGGTCTTTTCTCTCGTGGCATGAACGACGAGAAGGCACTCATCATCAAGCTTATAATATCGATGATACCTATCGGTGTCGTGGGCCTTATGTTTAAGGACTATATCGATGCCATGCTTGGCTCGGATTATATCATGGTTGTTGTTGGTGGTATGTTGTTGCTCACGGCAGCGTTGTTGGCGTTTGCCTACTACGCACGTCCACGCCAGAAGCAGACCATCTCATATCGCGACTCCTTCATCATTGGCCTTAGTCAGGCTGTGGCTTCGATGCCGGGACTGTCGCGCTCGGGCACAACCATCGCCACGGGCTTGTTGCTCGGCAATAACAAGGCGGCCGTTGCCACGTTCTCATTCTTGATGGTCTTGGCCCCTATTATCGGTCAGTCGTTGCTTGACGTTATGGATGGCGGTATGGCACTCACGGGTATCGGTGTGGGACCCCTTGTTGCGGGCTTCATCACAGCCTTTATCGTCGGATGCTTGGCCTGTCGCTTTATGATAGACATCGTTAAGCGCGGTAAGCTTATATGGTTTGCAGTCTATTGCGCCATCGTCGGATGTGTAGCCATTGGCTCGTACATATTTTAGTGTAGATGGAGGATTTTACGTTACAGGGCGTTGACTTCCCCGAGGGATATGTCGCTGTCATTGACAAACCCTACGAGTGGACGTCGGCAGATGTCGTCCGCAAGATAAAGTTTCAACTCAGGAAGTGTGGCTACCCGAAGATAAAGATTGGCCATGCCGGCACGCTCGATCCCTTGGCTACGGGTATCTTGCTCGTGTGCATCGGCCGTGCCACGAAGCGTGTTGATAGCCTTCAGGCGGAGCGCAAGGAGTATGTCGCGGAGTTGATGCTTGGCGCCACCACACCGAGTGGCGATATGGAGCACGAGGTCGATGCTACATATCCTACGGAGCACATCACGCGCGAGGCTGTCGAGGCGGCACTCGCATCGCTTACGGGCGAGCGCGAGCAGCTCCCTCCGCTCTACTCTGCGAAGAAGATTCAGGGTGTTCGTGCCTACGAATTTGCCCGCGCCGGCGAGGAGGTGGAGCTCAAACGTGCACATATATGTATATATGCCATGGAGCTTGTTGAGTGCGACCTCCCGAGGATAAAGATACGTGTGGAGTGTAGTAAGGGCACATATATCCGCTCTCTCGCGTTTGAGATTGGCGAGGCACTATCGAGTGGTGCCTACCTCACGTCGTTACGCCGCACCAAGAGTGGCGATTTTAGGATTGAGGAGGCTCATACGCTCGACCTTTTTATGGAAAAGCTACGTGAGTGTGAAACAAAATAGCGAGTTTTACGTATAATGTTTGATTGTTACACGTTTTTTTTGAATAGCTTATATGAAGTTATCGCAGTATGGTTATGAGTTTACCGAGGATATGATAGCAAAATATCCTACGGTAAATCGTGATGATGCCCGTCTTATGGTGTTGCACCGCGCGACGGGAGAGATTGAGCATCGCATCTTTAAGGATATCATCGAGTATTTCGACGAGAAGGATATGTTCGTGTTCAACGACACCAAGGTCTTTCCGGCACGTTTGCAGGGATGCAAGGAGAAGACGGGTGCCGATATCGAGATATTCCTTCTTCGTGAGCTTAACAGCGAGTTGCGTCTGTGGGATGTTCTTGTGGATCCCGCGCGTAAGATACGCATAGGCAATAAGTTGTATTTTGGCGATGACGAGCTTATGGGCGCTGAGGTTATAGATAATACCACGTCGCGAGGTCGCACCTTGCGCTTCTTGTTCGATGGCTCGTATGAGGAGTTCAAGGAGGCGCTTTACAACCTTGGTGAGACGCCGCTTCCGCGCTGGGTGCGTGAGAAGGTTGAGCCCGAGGATGCCGAGTGGTACCAGACGATATATGCCGACAAGGAGGGTGCTGTGGCAGCACCTACGGCAGGTCTTCACTTCTCGAAGCACTTGATGAAGAGGATGGAGATTAAGGGCATCGAGCGTGCTTTCCTCACGTTGCACGTGGGCCTTGGTAACTTCCGCACGGTCGACGTGGAGGACTTGTCGAAACATAAGATGGACTCGGAGCAGTTTGTCGTCACGCCCGAGACTGTCGAGCTGATAAACAACACTAAGCGTGAGGGTCATAAGGTTGTGGCTATCGGCACTACCGTTATGCGAGCCATGGAGACGGCCGTGTCGGTGGGAGGCATGCTTAAGCCTATGGATGGCTGGACGAATAAGTTTATCTTCCACCCTTATCAGTTTACCTCGGCCGATGCGTTTGTGTCAAACTTCCATCTTCCCTACTCTACGCAGTTGATGATGGTGGCAGCCTTTGGTGGTTACGACTTGGTCATGAGAGCCTACGATATAGCTCGCAATGAGGGCTATCGTTTTGGTACTTATGGCGACGCGATGTTGATTTTGTAGAAAAAAATTACTACTTTTGCGTAGTAAAGAACGTATATTATTATGGCAACAAACAAGATATTGTACGTTTGTCAGGAGATATCTCCCTATCTCCCCGAGAACGAGTTTTCGAAGCTAAGTCTCGAGATGGCACGTCAGATGCAGGAGCGTGGCGCCGAGGTGCGCACCTTTATGCCTCGCTACGGATGTATCAACGAGCGTAGAAACCAGCTGCACGAGGTGATACGCCTGTCGGGTATGAACCTTATTATCAACGACAACGACCACCAGCTTATCATCAAGGTGGCCTCTATTCCGGCTGCCCGTATACAGATATACTTCATCGACAACGACGACTACTTCTCGCGCCGTGCCGTGTTGCATGATGCCGATGGCAAGATGTTTGAGGATAACGACGACCGTGCCATCTTCTTCGCTCGCGGTATGTTGGAGACGGTCAAGAAGTTGCGTTGGTCGCCGACGATTGTTCACTGCCACGGTTGGTTCTCGGCTATCGTGCCCATGTATCTTAGGAAGGTGTTCTATGACGACCCTCTTTTCCGTGATGTGAAGATTGTATTGTCGCTCTCGGATGATAAGTTTGACGAAAGCCTTGCTGCCGACTTCAAGCAGAAGCTCGAGGGTGAGGGTATCATGGATAGCAATATGACGATTTTGGAGGAGCCCTCATACCAAAACCTCTATCGTTTCGTTATAGATTATGCCGATGGTGTTGTAGTCACGTCGCCCGATGCAGACAAGGGGCTTGTTGAGTATGCCCGCAGTCGTGGCAAGAGGGTGTTGGACTATGTTGAGGCGGAGTCGAAGGAGGTATTCGATAATTATAAAAAGTTCTATGACGAGTTGTAGGAGTGTTGTGGTCTTGGCGGTGATGTTTCTCTCGGCGCTTATGGCGTTTGTGGGGTGTACCACCAAGGTAGACTACACCATGGGTTCGGAGTTTGTGCCGACAAATCAAAATATGGAGCTTCGCCGCCGTGTGTATGAGCTTGGTGGCGTTAGGGAGGGGGGCAACGAGAGTGATTGCTCGCTCTTCTCGACACGTCTGTATAAGAGCGACTCTATCGTCTCGTCGAATGTGGCTCTCGGCTTCTTCGGTATGGAGAAGAGCGACACCTATGGTGTGCGCCGTGCCGGATTCCTCTCGCAGATGGTCTTCAGCCTCTCGCTCCCCGAGGGTCGTGGTTGGGGTTATCGCCCCATATTCGACTCTATGCAGTTGTCGCTCTATGTCATGGATTATCATGGTGATACTACACGTACACACCGCTATGCTGTCTACGAGATTACCTCTAACGACTATTTAGAGAAGAGTGCCAACCGCAATGGCCGTAAGGATACGACCTTCTATATAAACTTCGATCCCACGCCTTATATCTCTACGGCGCCGATATTCGAGTTCTCGTTCCCGAATCCGGATAAGGGTGTCTATGTAGGTGATGTGGACAATCCTAAGAACTGTGAGGTGCGCTTGGAGGAGACGCCTGCTACGGAGGAGTATATCAGGCGCCTGATGCTTATGACCGACTTGGAGGATAATGGTGGCTATGCGCTGGATAGCGACAATATCTACGTGAGCGGTAATGAGGATAAATTCGTGGATGCTGTGCGTGGTATATATATCGCGCCTGTGGAGGATAGCTTCGATGGTGAGGGGGCGATGTTTGCCACCGACTTGGAGAATACGGCATTGCTACTCTACGCGCGTGGCCGTTATGAGGAGGACCCTACGATTATTCGCGATACTACCTATATGATATACAACCTCTTCTTGGATACCAACCAGTATGATATATCGGCGGGTAATGTCTCGATAAATACCGTCGAGCACGACTATGCCGGTACGAATATCAGTGTTGATGTGTCGGAGGGCATGGATGTAAGCACCTGCTATGTCGAGGGCATGGGAGGCGTTGTTACGGAGGTGTCGTTTACGGATGAGTGCATACAGTCGTTGGCAGACATCGTGCTTGATGCGGGAGATGCTACGGTGTCGGTAAATCAGGCACTTGTGCATATATATTTGGATGGTGTCTATCCCGCAGGTTCGGAGTACGACTATCTGCAACTCGACCCCGTGACGTTGACGCCGTTGATGGATGATGCCATGGTACGTATGGGTATGTATGTCGATTATGAGGACAGGATAGCCATCCCGGACTATAGTTATGCCGTCGAGACACAGTATACGCTCTCGTATGACGGCTATCTAAACCGCTCGTTGGCATGCTACACGATGGATGTGTCGACATACGTGCAGACACTCATGCTTGAGGCTGCAAGGAGTGCTAACGATGATGGCGTTGTCGACTTTGCGCGCTTCAGGGAGGATTACGACGAGGGTAGCTCGTTGGTCACCCTTCGCCGCTTCTACCTCGGCCCCGAGGCCTACTCGATGTTCGACTTCCGACGTCAGAGTGTTGAGGGCATGGCGGATGATGCCGTGGGCTCGGTTAAGGCGGCTCCGATGAAGTTGGAGCTGACCTATACGGTTATAAATTGATGTAATATAGCATTTTAGCAAACCTAAGTTCCGTGCTTAGGTTTTGCTGTGTAAAGAAACGATATATAAGGATGCAGGAAAATTTAGTTATTGTAGAGTCTCCGGCTAAGGCGAAGACGATTGAGAAGTTCCTCGGCAAGGATTTTATGGTCAAGTCGAGCTTCGGACACATTCGCGACTTGGCCAAAAAGGGACTCGGCATCAACCTCGACAACGAGTTTGAGCCTATATACGAGATACCGGAGGATAAACGTAAGGTTGTAGAGGAGCTTGCTCGTCTGTCGCGTGCCGCCAAGACCGTGTGGTTGGCATCCGATGAGGACCGTGAGGGTGAGGCTATTGCTTGGCACTTGGCCAAGGTCCTCGATTTACCCATCGAGAGCACCAAGCGTATCGTCTTTCACGAGATTACGCAGCGTGCCATTCTCGCGGCTATCGAGAGCCCTCGCACCATAGACCTTAATTTGGTAAATGCCCAGCAGGCACGTCGTGTGCTGGACAGATTGGTAGGTTTCGAGCTCTCGCCGGTATTGTGGAAGAAGGTTCGTCCGGCACTCTCGGCCGGTCGTGTTCAGAGTGTTGCCGTGCGCCTTATTGTCGAGCGTGAGCGCGATATTATAGCCTTCAAGTCGCAGGCGTTGTTCCGCGTTGTTGCTCAGTTCTATGCTGCGGGCGATGCTAATAAGACACTCTTCAAGGCCACACTCTCGCAGCCCTTTGCTACGCGCGATGAGGCCGAGCAGTTCCTGCGTAGCTGCGTAGGTGAGCAGTTTACGGTGACTAAGGCGGAGGAGAAGCCCGTGCAGCGCTATGCAGCGCCACCGTTTACGACCTCTACGTTGCAGCAGGAGGCGGGTCGCAAGCTCGGTATGAGCGTGTCGCAGACGATGTCCGTGGCGCAGCGTCTCTACGAGCAGGGTCTTATCACCTATATGCGTACCGACTCGGTCAACCTCTCGACGATGGCTATCACGCAGTGTAAGAACGAGATTACGCGCCTCTTTGGAGCTAAGTACTCTTATCCCCATAACTTCAAAACCAAGGCTAAGGGTGCTCAGGAGGCTCACGAGGCTATACGCCCCTCGTATATCGAGCGCCATGAGATTGATGGTACGGCCGCAGAGAAGCGCCTCTACGACCTTATATGGAAGCGTACCGTCGCCTCGCAGATGGTTCCTGCGGAGTTGGACCGCACGCAGATAGTCATCGACATCAGCCGTCGTGCGGAGCAGTTTGTTGCTACGGGTGAGGTCGTGCGTTTCGATGGTTTTATGCGCCTGTACTCGGAGAGTGTCGACGAGGATCAGCAGACCGACGGCGAGGGCGGCATCCTTCCCAAGATGGTTGTGGGTGATAGGGTAGAGGCTACGACTATCACCGCTGCGGAGCGATATACCGTTGCTCCCCCGCGATATAACGAGGCGGCACTCGTTAAGCGCCTTGAGGAGCTTGGCATCGGTCGTCCTTCGACTTATGCACCAACGATTACGACGATTATCAATCGCGGATATGTCGTTAAGCAAAACCGTGATGGCCAGAAGCGCCAGACGTTGCAGATGACACTCACGGGAGACAAACTTACGGAGAAGATGGTTACGGAGAGCTATGGTAAGGAGAAGAACCGCCTTGCTCCCACGGATATAGGTATGATTGTCAACGACTATCTCGAGTCGCAGTTCTCGTCGATTATCGACTATAACTTCACGGCAAACGTCGAGAAGGAGTTCGACCGCGTTGCCGAGGGTGAGATTACATGGTGCGATATGATTCGCGACTTCTACGACCCGTTCCACAACCTTGTAAATAACGCTATCGGCACACAGGGAGACCGTAGCTTGCAGTCGGTGCGTATCTTGGGTGTAGACCCTAAGACGGGTCTTACGGTTAAGGCTCGTATCGGTCGCTATGGCCCTATGGTTGAGCTTGAGGCCAAGGATGGCGGTAAGGGTCACTTCGCCTCGCTGAAGAAGGGACAACTCATCGAGTCTATCACCTTGGAGGAGGCCTTGGAGCTCTTCGCATTGCCTCGTAACCTCGGCGATAAGGATGGCGAGGATATTATGGTCGGCGTCGGTAAGTTTGGCCCTTATGTGCGCCACGGCAAGACCTTCGCATCGCTTACGAAGGGTGACGACCCCTATACTATCACGCGCGAGCGTGCCATTGCGCTCTTGGAGGAGGGTGCTGCCAAGCAGCGTGCCGCCTCGGAGCCACTGCGCACCTTTGTGGAGGATGCCTCGATGGTCGTAAAGAGTGGTCAGTATGGCCCTTACATAGCATATAACGGCAAGAACTACCGCCTGCCCAAGGGTACGAAGGTAGATACGTTGAGCTATGTCGACTGTCAGCGCATAATCGCCAAGAGCAAGAAGTAGCGCTGCGCGACGACTTTACGAACTTAATGAACAAACCTAAATATAAATAACACTAAAACAGAATCTAACATTATGAAGAAAATCTTTGTATTGACCCTCGGCCTTATGATGGCCATGGGTGCTATGGCTCAGGAGGCCTCTACGGCAGAGTTTACGCCTGAGTTTACGGTGGTTAAGGAGAATCCTATCACGAGCATTAAGAATCAGAATCAGGCAGGTACCTGCTGGTGCTACTCGTCGTTGGCATTCATCGAGTCGGAGCTTTTGCGTATGGGTAAGGGCGAGTACGACTTCTCGGAGATGTACCTCGTACACAACACCTACCTCGACCGTGCCGATAAGGCCGTGCGCACTCATGGTGACGTGTCGTTCTCGCAGGGTGGCTCGTTCTACGATGTTATCTACGGTATGGAGGCCTTCGGCCTTGTTCCCGAGGCAGAGATGCGCCCGGGTGTGATGTATGGCAAGGAGCTCAGCGTTCACAATGAGCTTTCGGCTGTTAGCGATGCTGTTGTTGCCGCTATTGCTAAGGGTCACCACCGCAGCCTACAGCTTAGCCCCGAGGGTGAGCCTCTGTGGAAGAAGACTATCGAGGCTATCCACGACATCTACCTCGGTGAGCGCCCCGAGACCTTCACCTACGAGGGTAAGGAGTATACTCCTAAGTCGTTCTACGAGTCTTTGGGCTTGAATGCTTCGGACTATGTGTCGTTGACGTCGTATACTCACCACCCCTTCTATAAGTCTTTCGTTCTTGAGATTCCCGATAACTGGCGTTGGGCACAGTCGTACAACTTGCCTATCGACGAGTTGATGGAGGTCTTCGACAACGCTATCATGGAGGGCTACACTATCGCTTGGGGTAGCGACGTTAGCGAGAAGGGCTTTACACGTCAGGGTACGGGTGTCCTCGTTGACGAGAAGGGTGCCGACCTTCAGGGCTCGGATATGGCTAAGTGGCTTAAGATGAGCGAGGAGGAGCGCAAGAATACTCCTAAGCCCGCAACTGAGAAGTGGTGCACACAGGAGGAGCGTCAGGCTGCTTACGACAACTGGGAGACTACCGACGACCACGGCATGCAGATCTACGGTATCGCTAAGGATCAGACAGGTGCTGAGTACTACATG
>JAFVWO010000091.1 GCA_017501625.1 Alistipes sp. | reverse complement strand
TAGCGACGGCTCGAAGGTAACGATTCGCAATGGCGCTAACGGCAAAGATGGTGCTGACGGCGAGGATGGAAAAGATGGCGCTGACGGCAAAGACGGCGTAGACGGCAAAGACGGCGTAGATGGCAAAGACGGCGTAGACGGCAAGGATGGCGACTCGATGTTTGAGTCTGTCGAGGAGACCGAGACCGAGGTTATCATCACCCTCACCGATGGTCGCGTAATTCGTCTGCCAAAGGCTGGCTCGGAGGGCGAAGGTGGCTCGGAGGGCGAGACATACACCCTGCGCACCCTATCGTTCGAGGACTCGGATGCCAAGTTTACGGGATATACGCTCTATGGCGGTGCAGAGATTAACACTTGGAGCGACCTTATTGATGATATGCAGTATGGTGGCTCGCTGACCTACACCGACTATGTAACAGATGTCTACTACTGGTACGACGAGGGCAATACCGAGCTATTCCACTCGTTCGAGACGCCCTACTGGGGTGGCGGTCATGTAGTTTCGAACTACATCATCGAGGATTATGAGACACTCCCAGAGGGTCACTACGGCTGGTATGAGTTGCAGATGGCTAACCCCATCGGTGGCAACAATGGCTCAGCAAACTTTGCAGTGCACAATGGTTATAGCGACTTCTTCAACTCGCAGATTTACGACTCGTCGTTGCAGACCTTGGAGTTTGCCGATGGCGTAGAGCGTGTTATTGACCATATGTATGTAACAAACACCTGCTATGTGCTCAACTCGCTTACCTATGGCGATGGCTTCAACAGCCCCGCAACGGAGAGCACCTATATCAAGGTTGTTGCCTATGGCTACAACGCAGCCGAAGAGGAGACTGGCTCAGTAGAGTTTGCACTCTGCGAGAATGGCGTATTGGTTACCGAGTGGACAAAGTGGGATTTGTCGCCGTTGGGCAAGGTTGCAAAGGTTGCCTTTAACTTCTCGGCATCCGAGGACCAGATAGGCTCATACGGTATGAACTGCCCCGCCTACTTCGCCTACGACGATGTTGCGGTACGCTGGGAATAGAGTTTTGTCGAGGCACAAATAGCCTCAAACAACGAATATGAGACGATTTTTAGAGTTTATTTTTTTAAGTGTGTTGGCAATCATCACCTCGTCGTGTAACCGCGACGAGGTGTTGACCGCCAATTTGCCTGAGATTATCATCGAGGGTGATGGCATATATAGTGTAAAGGTTGGCGAGGAGCTTCGCCTTGCCCCCGACTACCGCAATTCGGATGGTGCTACCTTCGAGTGGCGCATTGGCAACGATGTAGTGGGCACCGAGCGTGCCTATGTATTTATGGCAGAGGAGGCTGGCGAGGTCTATATCACGATTACGGTAACGACCGATGCGGGCAACGATTCGGAGGAGCTGCGTATCGATGTTACGGAGCCCGACACCCCCGCAATCGACATTGCGATGGAGGATGTCACCGTTGCTGTGGGCTTCAAGCAGACCATCACAGCCACCGTGCGCAAGAGCGAGCACGAGTGCGAGATACGATGGAGAGTCAACG
>JAFVWO010000009.1 GCA_017501625.1 Alistipes sp. | reverse complement strand
CACACTACCCACATTACCCATACTCCCCATATTTTCACTTAACTATTTAATCCCCCACCGGAATTTACGACTGAGCCGACAAAAACAACAAAGCCACTCTTTCGAGTGGCTTGTCTTTTGTTCGTGGGAGCAAAGGGATTCGAACCCCTGACCCTCTGCTTGTAAGGCAGATGCTCTGAACCAGCTGAGCTATGCTCCCAATTTGTTAAGGCTCGGGACTGCAAAGGTAGACATTATTTTTTATTCTGCAAATTTTTCGATAAGTTTTTTAAGAGTCTTGTCATCTTTCGAAGCTCGACCGCATCGTCCGCTTATCTCCGAGTGTCGAGTTTAACCTCACACCCTTCGCAGCCTTATCGTTTGCTACCCTCTTAGTGCATCCCGCGCACTTGTGCGCCTGAACAAGGACTTGAACCTAGGACCCCATGATTAACAGTCATGTGCTCTAACCAACTGAGCTATTCAGGCATGTAAAAGAACCGTTATCTTTCGATTGCGGTGCAAAGGTAGGCATTATTTTTTATTCTGCAAATATTTTGTTAAAAAAATTTCAAAAAAAATTGCCGTGACACCAAAAACAGATATTAATCCTATCTTTGTAGCATGAAACACCTATATAAATATACTCTCCTATTCGCACTCCTGCTCTCCACGGCGACACTATGGGCGCAAGCGGAGTGTCGCAGCGGGCTACGCTTCGCGAGCCTCAGCCACGACTTTGGAGATATAAACGAGGCTGCAGGAGTTGTGACATGTCGTTTCACAGCGACAAACAGCACGTCGGAGGAGATAACCGTAAGCGACGTCATTACCACATGTGGCTGCACAAAGGCGCACTACGGCAATGGCGCGATAGCTCCGAGTGGGGAGTTTATCCTCGACATCACCTTCGACCCTACGAACCGCCCGGGGCGCATTGACAGAGACATATATGTTCACGTGTCGGATGCCACGGAGCCTCTGTGCCTACATATCACCGGTCATGTTGAGCCACGCGAGCGCACCATAGAGGAGCTCTACCCCTTCGATATGGGTGGCGGCCTGAGGCTCGCAAGTAACTTCCACGCCTTCGGATATGTGGAGGAGGGCAAGAGCGTGGAGCACAGCATAGGCTGTATCAACACCTCGGATAGGGCAATAACCCTCACTCTCGACATAATAAAGGCCTCGGGACATCTTACCGTAGAGGATAAAATAACAATTGCTCCCCACACGAGGGGTGACATAGCACTACGATATGGCAATAGCACGGAGTGCCCCTACTACGGCATCGCCGAGGATAGGCTGCAACTCGTGGTGGATGGCACAACGTGCAACTACGAGGTCGCGACACACGCCATTATGGTGGATAATTTCGACTTGGTTGACGATATTTCGGCTCCGAAGCTCGTTATTTCAAAAAATATTATTAAATTTGGGGAAATAAACGGCCGTAACGATGTGGTAGAGCGGAGCGTTGTGCTAAAGAATGATGGCGCTTCGCCGCTCTTGGTGCGCGAGATAGCGGTTAGTAATGTGGCTGTTGAGGTTGCAGGAGAGCGCACCATGAGCATAGCCCCCGGTGCCTCAGCCGTTATCACATTAGTGCTACGCAGTACATATATCGAGGATTGGGACAACCCGCTCACGGGGCGTGCCATGGTCATCACCAACGACCCCCTACGCCCGATGCAAACGATAAAATTCACAGCGTTGCCACTATAGAGATAACACAGATTACGACACAAAGACAAAACAGATAAAACCGATAAAACTAAAAAGAGATGTTTAAGATTGTCGAGAAACGCAAGATTGCGGAGCACATCTACGAGATGAAGATTGCCGCCGAGCGTGTTGCGAAGGCTGCCCTGCCCGGACAGTTCGTCATTGTTCGCGCCGATGAGGGTGGCGAGCGCGTACCGCTAACCATTGCCGACTACGATGTTGAGCGTGGCACCGTGACCATCGTAACACAGACCATTGGTCACTCAACGAAGAAGATATGTGCCTTGGAGGTGGGCGACTCGCTTGCCGACTTTGCGGGCCCTCTTGGTCGCCCCTCGGAGTTTGTTCACATGCCGGAAGAGGAGCTTAAGAGACGTAAGTACCTCTTCGTCGCAGGTGGTGTGGGCACAGCACCCATATATCCGCAGGTTAAGTGGCTTAAGAATCACGGTGTGGATTGCGACGTCATCATTGGAGCCAAGACCAAGAATATGCTCATCTACATCGACGAGATGCGCAAGGTGGGCAACGTACATATCGCCACGGACGATGGCTCGGAGGGATATAAGGGCATGGTCACAGGCCTTATGAAGGAGCTCGTAGAGGTCGAGGGCAGGAAGTACGACGAGTGCGTATGTATCGGTCCGATGATAATGATGAAGTTTGTATGCCTCACGACCAAGCCATGGGAGTTGCTTACCACCGTGTCGCTCAACGCCCTCATGGTTGATGGCACGGGCATGTGTGGCGCCTGCCGCGTGTCCGTTGGTGGCAAGACACTCTTCACATGTGTCGACGGCCCCGAGTTCAACGGCCACGAGGTAGACTTCGACGAGGCTATGCGTCGCCAAGCGATGTATAAGAATCAGGAGAGGTTAGATAACGATAATCGCGAACACAAATGTAACTGCTATGGCAAATAAGATACCCCGCGTCGCAGTACGCGAACAAGACCCACAGGTTCGTGCCACCAACTTTGAGGAGGTGTGCTACGGCTATAACGCCGAGGAGGCTGCTTTGGAGGCTACGCGCTGTTTGAATTGCAAGAACCCGCGTTGCGTGGCTGCCTGCCCCGTAAACATCCGTATTCCCGACTTTATCCACCATATCACCGAGGGCAACCTTCGTGCTGCTGCCGACACCATACACCTCGACAGCTCTCTACCGTCGATATGTGGTCGCGTATGTCCTCAGGAGTCGCAGTGCGAGGGCTCATGTGTCCTCGGCATTAAGGGCGAGCCTGTGGCTATAGGTAAGCTTGAGCGCTTCGTGGGCGACTGGGCCTTGGAGCATAGCGATGAGGCCGAGGCTCCACATATTGAGCCTAACGGCAAGCGCGTAGCTATCGTAGGCAGTGGCCCCGCAGGTTTGGCTTGTGCCTCGGACCTTGCGAAGATGGGATATAAGGTCGATGTATTCGAGGCGCTGCACCGCCTTGGAGGTGTGCTCTCATACGGCATCCCCGAGTTCCGTCTTCCTAAGGAGAGAGTCGTTGCTCGCGAGATTAACGAGGTAAAGAAGCTCGGCGTAAAGTTCGAGACCGACGTTATCATCGGTCGCACGATGACCATCGACTCGTTGTTGGACAAGGAGGGTTACGATGCTGTCTTCGTAGGCTCGGGTGCCGGACTACCCCGCTTTATGGGTATCGAGGGCGAGAACCTCAATGGCGTGCTCTCGGCTAACGAGTTCCTCACGCGCGTAAACCTTATGGGTGCATGGGACCCCACGCACTCGGACACACCGGTATATGTTGGCCGCAAGGTCGTTGTCGTAGGTGGTGGTAATGTGGCGATGGATGCTGTGCGCACAGCCAAGCGCCTTGGTGCCGAGGCTGTTATCGTCTATCGTCGTGGCGAGGCAGAGCTTCCCGCACGTAAGGAGGAGGTACACCACGCCAAGGAGGAGGGCATCGAGTTCAGGATGCTCACCAACCCCACACACATCCTCGGCACGGAGGACGGCTGGGTTAAGGGCATCAACTGCGTGGAGATGGAGCTTGGCGAGCCTGATGCGAGTGGTCGTCGCTCGCCACAGGAGAAGAAGGGCTCGGACTTCACCATCGACTGCGATGTCGTTATCATGGCTCTTGGCACATCGCCTAACCCGCTTATTGCCTCAACTACGGGAGGTCTAAACATCAACCGCCGCGGATGTATCGAGGCCGACGAGGTGGGCACCACGTCGCGCGCCGGGGTCTTTGCCGGTGGCGATGCCGTTACGGGCGCTGCTACGGTCATCCTCGCCATGGGTGCCGGACGTAAGGCTGCGAAGGCTATCGACGAGTACGTGCGCTCGAAGTAAACGCAAGGGTGCAATATCATAAGAGAGGTGAGTGTCTAACATGTTTAGACACTCACCTCTCTTATGATATTAGGCGCTCTAACGCTGTATCTATATCCTCGGAGAGAATACCGTAGTTGCTTAGCTCTGCGGATATCGCCGTGGAGCTATCGTGAACAATGAAGCTCAGGATATGTACCGTGGATATGCAGGACATCGCCTCCTTGCGCGTTATATTGCAACATATCGACTCGTAGTGTTCATCGGGCATGTCGAGTTCGCGCATGGGATTCATGGCTATGGCGCGCTCCACACGGCGTAGGACTATGCGAATACCACTCGCGCCAATAAGCATTTCGAGAAGCTGATAGGCAAAGGTGCTACTATCGGCAAGTAGCTCGATAGCAAGCCTATCGCGGTAGGAGGTCGTTATCGCCTCGCGACTAAGGTTAGATGATGTTCGGGCAATGATAGCCTCAAGTGAAGATGAAATTCTCGTCTGTGTCATACTATACATTTAACTATTTTACTCGCATTACTAACGACAAAATAGCCATAGTATTGTATTAAGGTCGCTAAAGCATGAAATTTAATTTCTTATCACAAACAAAGGGGCTGACTAAAAAGTAACTTAGTCAGCCCCTGATACTCAAGAGAGTGAATAAAAAGATGTAGTTTTAGGCTTGCGAAGCCCGAAAAAGCGGAGTTTACTTAGCGTAAATGAGCATTTTGAGGGCGAGCGTAACGACAAAATACACTTTTTATTCACTCTCTTACTTTTAGTGCCGGGGGCTATGATGCCCCCTTATCACAAGGAATTTTACTTGTTCTCGAGCTGTGCCTTCAACTCAGCCAAGCCAGCGATATCGCCAAGGGTTGTCTTCTCAACCTGAGCGTTAATCTTCTTAACGGTTGACTTCGTAGCATCAGCTGCAGCACGACGCTCTGCCTTCTCAGCAGCATCAGCAGCACGCTTAGCCTCCTCGAAGATGCGGCTGTGAGAGAGCGTGATGCGCTTTGTAGCCTTAGAGAACTCCAACACCTTGAACTGAGCAGTCTCGCCAGCCTTCAAAGTAGCACCATCCTCCTTAACGAGGTGACGTGCGGGGCAGAAGCCCTCGATGTTCTCACCAAGCGATACGATAGCGCCCTTCTCGGTAACCTCTGATACAGTACCCTCGTGGATGCTGTCTACGCCATACTGGCTCTCGAAGCCGTTCCAAGGATTCTCCTCGAGCTGCTTGTGACCGAGAGAGAGACGACGGTTCTCCTTGTTGATCTCGAGAACTACAACATCGAGGTCAGCGCCTACCTGAGTGAACTCGCTGGGGTGCTTAACCTTCTTTGTCCAGCTGAGGTCTGAGATGTGTACAAGACCCTCGATGCCATCCTCTATCTCAACGAATACGCCGAAGTTAGAGAAGTTGCGTACACGTGCAGTGCACTTTGTGCCTACGGGGTACTTGTTCTCTATCTCTGCCCAAGGATCGGGAGTGAGCTGCTTGATGCCGAGCGACATCTTACGCTCCTCGCGGTCGAGAGTAAGAAGAACAGCCTCGATCTCGTCGCCCACCTTCATGAACTCCTGTGCTGAACGCAAGGGCTGGCTCCAAGACATCTCCGACACGTGGATAAGACCCTCAACGCCGGGAGCTACCTCTACGAATGCACCGTAGTCGGTAACAACAACAACCTTACCCTTAACCTTATCGCCAACCTTAAGCTCTGCATCGAGAGCCTCCCAAGGATGAGCTGTAAGCTGCTTAAGACCGAGAGCGATACGCTTCTTAGCCTCGTCGAAGTCGAGGATAACAACCTGAAGTTTCTGGTCGAGAGCAACAACCTCCTCGGGGTGGTTTACGCGGCCCCATGAGAGGTCAGTGATGTGGATAAGACCATCAACGCCACCGAGGTCGATGAATACACCGTAAGTGGTGATGTTCTTAACGGTACCCTCAAGAATCTGACCCTTCTCGAGCTTAGACATGATAATCTGCTTCTGAGCCTCGAGCTCTGCCTCGATAAGAGCCTTGTGTGATACTACCACGTTGCGGAACTCCTGATTGATCTTAACAACCTTGAACTCCATGGTCTTATCAACATATACATCGTAGTCGCGGATGGGCTTCACGTCAATCTGTGAGCCGGGGAGGAATGCCTCGATGCCGAATACATCGACAATCATACCGCCCTTAGTGCGACACTTAACGTAACCCTTGATAATCTCGTCGTTGTTCAAAGCCTCGTTTACACGATCCCAGCTCTTGAGCTGACGAGCCTTCTTGTGTGAGAGTGCCAACTGGCCACCCTTGTCCTCTACTGACTCAACATAGACCTCTACCTTCTCGCCTACTGCCAAGTCGGGATTGTAACGGAACTCGGTTGCTGCGATAAGACCCTCAGACTTGTAACCGATGTTTACCGTAACCTCACGCTTGTTGATCTCGGTAACAGTACCCTCAACAACCTCACCTACGGCTACGTTAGACAAAGTCTTGTCATAGGCTGCTGCAATCTCCTCCTTCGACTGGGTGTAAACGCCAAGGTCATTCTCGAACGCATTCCAATCGAAATTCTCGTTCGCTACAAAATTCTTCTGCTCCATAATGGAAAAAAGTTTGCGATACAATCGCTCGTTAAATTGTTAATAAATAAATAGTTCGCCTCGTGCGTATATGCGTATCATACGTCGCGCACGCACAAAGGCCTGCAAAGGTAGACAAAAATTCCGAAATAGCAAAGCGTAGTACAACAAATTTGCATCGAAAGGCTCTTTATATCTAAAATGTACTATCTTTGCAACTACGATTTATAAACAACAAAACGACGATGATTATGAAACTGATGAAAGTGCTTGCTATGGCGTTGGTTATGTTTGCAGCGGTGGGCTGCTTCCCCGAGGAGGAGATAACCGAATATCCCGAATTGGAGAGCTTGGAGGGTACACTCTGGTATAGCTATGATGGCACCGATGCTACATACTACGATGTGCTCTTCGAGAGCGCAGGCCAAGGTGTTATGGTGGGTTACAACAGCGCAGAACGTGTCGAGGAGGTATCGCGTCAGGCGTTTGGATATAGCTTTGATGCTCAGATAGATGTCGTTACCCTCGACTTTGTCGGTGGTAAGAGTTATGGCGGTATCCTTGTGCCTAAGGGCGAGTTTCAGATAAGCGAGAAGGATGTATATCTCATCCAACTCTACGAAGTAGACGAGAACGGCGATATAATATATACCGCCGAGGGAGAGATACAATCCACACTCCTTATGTGGAAGGAGTAGGTGCAGCAGCTCTCGAAAGAGTGACGCGGGTTACTCGATAAGCATTTTCAGGCGTTGTCCGAGTTCGCTGTTCTCCATAATGCCGTTGATGCACTCTGCACCGGTGCCATAAAGATATACGGGTACCATCTGTGCCGAGTGTCCATCTGTGCCCCAGCGATACTCTATGCCCTGTTCGCTGAGGTTGAAGTCGGCATTGCCACTGACTATCGAGAGTCCTCCCGTCTCATGGTCGGCAGTGACCACAACAAGTGTTGAGGGATTTTGTCGGGCATACTCCACGGCGCACTCCACGGCCCCCATAAAGCTGCGCATCTCGCGCTTCATGGCCTCGGCATCGTTGCCGTGGCCCATACCATCTATGAGTGACCCTTCGACCATCAGCACAAAGCCATTGCCCTCCGATCGCTTGTCGAGCAAGCGCAGTGCCTCGCCCGTAGCTTCGGCAAGGTAGCTGCCGCTATCGGCACCGAGGTCGTAGTCGGCAAGCAGGGCCATAACACGCTGGCGTGGGTTGCAGCGTGACAGGCTCTCCATATCTCGAACGAGGGTATAACCGCTCTTGTTCAACCTCCGGGCAACAGAGTCCTCTGTGCCGTACTCCTCCTTGAAGTAGTGCATGCCGCCACCTATGGCCACGTCGATATGGCTATCGGCGAGTTGTCGTGTTATCTCAGCGTAGTTATGGCGATTCTCGCTGTGGGCGTAGAAGGCTGCCGGTGTGGCGTGTTGCAGGTAGGTTGTCACCACTATGCCTGTTGCCATACCTCGCTTGTTGGCATATGCCGTGAGTGATTCGAGCCACTGGCCATCGGGGGTGATACCTATGTAGGTGTTGTTTGTTTTCGTACCCGTGGCGAGGGCTGTGCCTGCTGCTGCCGAGTCTGTCACGCGGTTATCGAGCGAGTAGGTGCGTGTGAGGGCTATATTATCGGAATGGTCGAAGATGGTCTTCTTGTCGATGTCGTCGAACTGCATCATAGTCACGGCCGATAGTCCCATGCCATCGCCGATGAGAAGTATTATGTTGCGTACATCCTGTGCATTGAGCAGCGTGGGAAGGAGTGCTGTGAGCACCACGATAAGTAGTCGTCGCATATCAAGGTATGTTCTATAAATTAGGAATAACTCTTCTTGTCGGTTGCTTTTAATTAATAATTATATCCGCAAAATTAGAAAAAAAATATTATCTTCGCAACACCAAATGAGATAAGATTATGGCAGAAGTACGTATAGCAGAGGATTGGAAGGCGGTGCTTGGCGAGGAGTTTAAGAAACCCTATTTCGACGAGCTTGTAGCCTATGTCAAGGAGGAGTATCGCTCGGGTGTGGTATATCCCGCAGCCCGAAACATCTTCCGTGCCTTCGACCTTTGTCCTTTCGATAAGCTGCGGGTGGTAATCATCGGTCAAGATCCCTACCATGGCCCCGAGCAGGCCAACGGACTATGCTTCTCGGTGTCCGAGGGTGTAGCCTTT
>JAFVWO010000090.1 GCA_017501625.1 Alistipes sp. | reverse complement strand
CGGAGATGGCCGTGATAACACACAAGGCCGATGGCGGTATCATCATCACTGCCTCGCACAATCCGCGCCAATGGAACGCCCTGAAGCTCCTAAATGAGCGTGGCGAGTTCCTCGACGATGCCGAGGGCAAGCAGGTATTGGCCATGGCCGAGGAGTCGGAGTGGGACTACCCCACCATTGACAACATCGGCAAGGTAATACTTCGCGAGGACTTCAACGCCACACATATATCTCAGGTGCTGGCGCTCAAATTGGTTGATGTTGAGGCTGTGCGCAAGCGTAAGTTCAAGGTTGTTGTCGATGCCGTAAACTCTATCGGTGGCGTTGTCATCCCCGCACTCCTCAAGGAGCTTGGCTGCGAGGTTATAGCCATCAACTGCGACCCCACGGGCGAGTTTGCACACAACCCCGAGCCTCTACCCGAGAACCTAACCGAGATTTCGGAGGTGGTACGCAAGGAGGGCGCAGACCTCGGTATCGTCGTAGACCCCGATGTCGACCGTTTGGCATTCGTCATGGAGAATGGCGAGATGTTTGTTGAGGAGTACACGTTGGTGGCCGTTGCCGACTATGTTCTTCGTCACACAAAGGGTAATACGGTATCCAACCTATCATCGTCACGAGCACTCAGCGACGTTACAGCCCGCTACGAGGGTTGCAGCTATGCCGCAGCCGCTGTGGGCGAGGTTAACGTCGTGAAGAAGATGAAGGACACGGGCGCTGTCATCGGTGGCGAGGGTAATGGCGGTGTCATCTACCCCGAACTACACTACGGCCGTGATGCGTTGGTGGGCGTTGCTCTCTTTTTGACCTATTTTGCAGGCCTCAATATGACCATGTCGGAGTTGCGCAAGACCTTCCCCGCGTACTACGCCTCGAAGAACAAGATACAGCTCACTCCCGAGATTGACGTAGACAAGATTCTTGCAACTATAAAGAGCAGATACTCAAACGAGAGAGTCAACGACATTGACGGTGTGAAGATAGACTTTGCCGAGAACTGGGTACACCTTCGCAAGTCTAACACGGAGCCTATCATACGCATCTATACGGAGGCTAAAACGATGGACGAGGCTGACACCTTAGCCAAGCGTTTCATTTCCGAAATAGAACAAATTTGCAAAGCATAAAAAGAGCTGATTTTACCTTAAAACTATACTTATATGAAACTTGCAACTGAATACATCGACAAGAACAAAGAGCGTTTCTTGGAGGAGCTTTTCGACCTTCTTCGCATCCCCTCAATCAGCGCCCAGCCCTCGTTACACAAGGGCGACATGGTACGCTGTGCCGAGTGGCTTGCCGCAGCGCTCGTGAAGGCTGGTGCCGACCGCGCCGAGGTTATGCCCACGGAGGGTAATCCCGTAGTATATGCCGAGAAGATTATCGACCCCAAGGCTAAAACCGTACTCATATACGGCCACTACGACGTTATGCCCGAGGATCCCATTGACGAGTGGAAGACAAACCCCTTTGAGCCGGAGATTAAGGATGGCCGCATCTGGTGTCGCGGTGCTGACGACGACAAGGGTCAGCTCTACATGCACACGAAGGCCTTTGAGGCTATGGTTGCCACCGACACCCTCCCCTGCAACGTAAAGTTCATGCTCGAGGGTGAGGAGGAGATTGGCTCACCAAGCCTATATAAGTTCTGCGCCGACAATAAGAAGCTCCTCAAGGCCGACATCATCCTCGTTTCGGACACGTCGATGATTGGCCTCGATACACCGACTATCACTGCAGGATTGCGTGGTCTTACGTATATGCAGGTGGAGGTTACGGGCCCCGATAAGGATTTGCACTCAGGCCTCTTTGGTGGTGCCGTTGCCAACCCCGCCAATGTCCTTGCTAAGCTCGTAGCATCGCTCACCGACGAGTTCGGACGTGTCACCATCCCAGGCTTCTACGACGACGTGCGCATCCTCTCGGATGCCGAGCGTAAGGCTCTCAACAAGGCGCCATTCTCGCTCGAGGAGTACAAGAGGGCTCTCGACCTTGGCGACGTGGCCGGTGAGGTTGACTACACAACCATGGAGCGCACAGGAATACGCCCCTCACTTGACGTTAACGGCATCTGGAGCGGCTATACGGGCGAGGGAACAAAGACCGTCATCCCCTCGAAGGCATACGCCAAGATATCTATGCGTCTTGTGCCCAATCAGGACTTTAAGAAGATTGCAAAGCTCTTCGAGAAGCACTTCCGCCGCATCGCTCCCAAGAGCGTGAAGGTTAAGGTTGAGTTCTTGCACGGTGGTGCTCCCTACGTGTCGCCTACCGACCTTCCGGCATATAAGGCTGCGGAGAAGGCCGTGGAGACGACATTCGGCATCACGCCGCTACCCTTCTACTCTGGTGGCTCTATTCCTATCATCTCGGGCTTCGAGAACATCCTCGGCATCAAGTCGATACTTTTGGGCTTCGGCCTCTCGAAGGATGCTATCCACTCGCCCAACGAGAGCTATGGTCTCGACCAGTTCTACAAGGGCTTGGAGACACTGCCATACTTCTACAAGTATTTCGCAGAGATGAAGTAATGAACAAAAAAGGGCTCTTCGGAGCCCTATTTTATTCAATGAGTAATTAGTAGTGAGGAGTGAGTAATTAAGGAAATGATGCAAAAAGCGGTGCTTTTTGCATCATTTCCTTTTATTCAGCCTCCTTTTATTCAGCCTCATCTTGCCTTTTGAAGGCAGAATCACGAAGAGTGAACAAAGTGTTCGAGTGACTTCATAATATTTCGCGAGTGGAGAATCATCGTCTTCGTCTCCGTGAGGATGTTGAAGAATAGCATATTAGCAGATGACGAGCCACCGGTATCGCGGAGGCGGCGCAGCTGGTTCTGCATAACCTCGTCGATGAGGTCAAACATCTCGTCACGCTTATTTAGGATAGACTCCATGTTGTCAAACGAGCGCGAGCGGAGCATATCGTTAATCTCACCGAAAATCTCCTCCACGCGGTCGTTGATGCGCTTAAGGTCGTATACCTGCTCCTTAGAGAGGCCCGTATGGTTGTTATCTACATGTTTGTAGCAGGGACGGGTGATATGAAGGAGAGCCTTGCTTGTCTCCGAGATATAGTCGACAACCTGCACGTAGAAGTGACCCGTATTCACGTCGCTCTCCTCGAGGGTACGCAACAGAGGTATTATCTCGTACTTCTGCTCGCGCGTGGAGTGGTAGAACTCCTCAGCCTCGCGCACCATGTCGCGGAGCACCTTACGATTCTCCTTGAAGACGGCAACGATGGTGCGGTCGTATATCATAGTCACCTTCTCCATCGATGCACACACATGCTCGGTATAGGTAATAAGTGCCTCCTCGGGGCTCTGCTTGAGCGTATCGCCAATCATAGCCACGGCAGACTCCTCGCGCTCCTCCTCCTTCTTATCCTTCGAGAAATTACTCTTCACAAGCAACACCAGACATACCACCGTCACACCGATAATAGCCACCGTGCCGCCATAGGCGAGGATGAGTGTCACGCCAAGGGCGATAATAAAGCCTCCCACGGCCGTAATAAACCAACCCATGATTACGGTTGTCACACCCGTGATGCGATATACGGCACTCTCGCGGCCCCATGCTCTGTCGGCAAGCGACGAGCCCATAGAGACCATAAAGACAACGTATGTCGTCGAGAGTGGCAACTTAAGCTGCGTACCGATAGATATGAGGATGGCCGCAGCCGTAAGGTTCACCGTAGCACGTATAAGGTCGTAATTCACATCGCCGCGCTCCTCCTCCGGAAGTTGCACAAAACGGCTGTTGATAAACTCTATAGCACGCTTAGGCGTGATGGCCGCAAGAGCATCGTTCATAGCACGTGCGCCACGCACGATGCCACGCGATGCCACCGTAGCCTCGCTATTTGTTGGTGCCTCCTCGCTCTGCGACGAGAGCTTACGCTCGGTCTCGATAACACGCATAGCCTTCTTCGACATAAAGAGCGTAACGACCATAACCAAGCCCGCAGCACACATAATCCAGAAGTTCGCCTGCGTGGGCTCCGAGAGCGCCGCCATAGAGGTAGGTGCCGCATCGGATGCCTGAGCAATCATATATGAGTCGTAGCCGGCATAGGGCACACCGATAAAGTTCACAAGGTCGTTACCCGCAAAGGCCAACGCCAACGAGAAAGTACCCGCAAGTATCGACACGCGCAGGATGTTAACCCTGCAACGCTGCAATATCCATAGCAACAGTGAGCTACCGGCCCAAAGTATCAGCAACGATATGGCTGTATTGTTGTTCACATACTCCGTCAAAACAGGAGGTATCAAGCCCGAGCTCTTCAGTCCCTTAAATACCGTGAAGTAGATGATGCCGGCAACAGTGACACCACACCACAGAGCACCAAAACGATTGAAAATCTTGTTATAGCGGAACGTGAAGATGATACGCGATATGTACATCAAGAGATGTCCGGTAAAGAATGCCAAGACCACCGATAGCAGGATACCAGAGACTATCGCCAAGGCGTTACCCGAGTTGATGAACTCACCAAGCGAGGCATCTGTCGTACCACCCCAGATATTATACAGCGCAAGCGCCATGGCCGAGCCGAGCAAGCCAAAGACGAGCGACACGGTCGTAGAGGTGGGCAGACCAAGCGAATTGTAGATATCCAAGAGGATGATATTCGAGAGCATCATGCCGAGGAAGAGAATCATAATCTCTTGGTACGAGAACATCGCGGGATAGAAGACACCACTACGCGCAACATCCATCATGCCGCTCGATGTCATCACACCGACCATAACACCCGCACCGGCAACAGAAAGGATGATATTCTTCTTGGCCACCTTAGAGCCAAAGGCCGAGTTGAGAAAATTCACCGCATCGTTCGATACTCCGACAATGATACCCATTACGGCGAGAACCGCCAACGTAATTACTATGAATAGGTCCATACTCAAAATTATTTTGCGCAAATATACGACATAATTGTTACATTTTCGTTACATTCTTGTTAAGCACATGTAACAATTGTAACATTATTGCCTTACCTATTTTATAAAAATAGCCGAATTATATTTGTTTTATTTGTATAATTTCACTACATTTGTTGTGCAAAGGGCGGCGGTGCCGCTAATGCCAATGTTTTTTAACTCGTGATTGAAACTTTTTGCTAAGGAGATGAGCAAATACCGCATATTGGTTGTCGACGACGAGGAGTCGTTGTGTGAGATTCTGAAATTTAACCTTGAACGCGAGGGATACGAGGTCGTAACAGCACAGAGCGCCGAGGAGGTGCTGTCGATGGATATTGGCGGCTACGACCTTATGATTCTCGACATCATGATGGGCGAGCTCAGCGGCTTTGGTCTTGCCCGCATCCTGCGCAAGCGCCCCGAGACGGCGACGACACCCATAATCTTCTGCTCGGCACTCGACTCCGAGGCCGACAAGATTAAGGGCTTGGACATCGGCGCTGACGACTACATATCTAAGCCCTTCTCCGTGGCTGAGGTGATGGCCCGCGTGCGCAGCGTGCTACGTCGCTCAAAGCGCTCGGCAGCGGCAGAGACAGCCACGGCAGATGATGAAATGCTCGTCTACGAGACACTTGTTGTGAACAACCGCAATAAGAGCTGCACGCTCAATGGCGAGGAGGTGGCACTAACACGCAAGGAGTTTGACATCCTCGTGCTGCTGCTCTCAAATCGTGGCACGATACTCTCGCGCGAGCAGATAATGAAGCGCGTATGGAGCGAGGAGGTCGTCGTCCTCGACCGCACGATAGATGTAAACATCACGCGCCTACGTAAGAAGTTAGGCATCTATGGTAATAATATAGTAACACGAACAGGTTATGGCTATGGGTTCAAAATCTAAGATTTTCAGCTACCGCGGCGGTATGTACCTGCTGTTGGCAATACTTATCATCTCGCTTATTGGCGGATTTATCACCTACCACTTCTCGCTTTTGAGCCATAATAGCAAGATTAGCGGCATAGACGAGGGCATCTTCTATGCCATCCTCAGCGTGGCTGCGGCATCCATCATCATTGCCCTCACCCTCGCTGTGCGACTAAATCGCAACCTTAAGAGTCTCGACCGTGTGGCTACGGCGATGGAGAATGGTGCCGACATAGAGTCTATGCCCAACTTTGCCAATGACGAGCTTGGCGACATATCGCGCCACATTATAGACCTATATCGTCGTCTGCATGAGGCCTCGAGCGATGCACAGCGCGAGCACGACAACGCCATGCACGAGCATCAGGAGAAGCTACGCATCAAGCGCCAGCTCACAAACAACATAAACCATGAGCTAAAGACCCCCGTGGCAGCCATTCAGGGCTACCTCGAGACGATGATTACATCCAAGGACATAACACCCGAGGAGCGCGACATGTTTATCTCGAAGAGCTATGCCCACTGCCAGCGCCTCACACAACTACTCACCGACGTATCGACAATCACCCGCCTCGAGGATGGAAGCAGTCGCATAGAGAGGGAGAGTGTGGATATGCGTGCCGTTATCGACGATATAGCCTCAGACGTTGCTCTTCTTCCGGACGAGAAGCGCATGCGTATGAACATCACGCTACCCTCACCCATGCCCGTCATGGGTAATACGTCGTTGCTCATATCGATATTCAAGAACCTCACGGACAATGCCATAGCCTACTCCGGAGGTCGCGACATATATATCAAACTCCTAAGCGAGGATGACCTGATGTATACCATCTCGTTTGCCGACAACGGCATAGGTGTCGACGACGAACACATAGGTCACATCTTCGAGCGTTTCTATCGTATCGATGCAGGGCGCTCGCGTAAGCTCGGTGGCACAGGCCTCGGCCTCTCGATTGTCAAGAATGCCGTGCTCTTCCACGGTGGCGACATCACGGTCGCAAACCGCAAGGCCGGAGGCTTGGAGTTTGTACTGACACTTCCCAAGACCAAATAGCACACAATTATTAATAATTAAAACCTAAGCAGATGAAAAAGTTAACCGTTATGTTATCAGCGCTCGTTGCCATGGCATCGTGTGCATCGACACCCGAGGAGCTACTTATGGAGAGCTACGAGATTGCAAATATCGAGATGCGTGAGAAGTACATCGAGTACCAAGAGGAGTATATCAAGCTCGCCGAGCAGACTCTAAATCTCAACGATAAGGAGTTCGCCGAGTTTGCCAAGAAGAGCAATTGCGAGTTGGACTATTGGATGTGCGTAAATCGTCCTGATGAGATAGAGATAGACCGCAACCCCGAGGCCTTCCCCGAGTTTATCCGTCTGTGTAGGGATAAGGACCGCTCGCTTGCAGAGGATATCGACGAGGCATACCTCAACTTCCTTGAGGTCTTGGGCACAAAGCAGGAGCGCGTAAGAGCCGACTATGACGACTGGGATGAGGATGGCTTGATAGCTTCGGTCACAAAGGGCGACTATGCCAAGAACAAGGCCGCATATATCGCCACTAAATTGGGTAAGTGCGCTTATGAGTGCGAGCTTGCCATGGCTGAGTTATACATCGACTATATCGAGACATATACCGATTTCATAGAGACCGCCACGGAGTTTACAAACCATAATGTATACTACCGCGACATAGATAAAAAGATTGGAAAGGAGCAGTGGAAAGAGTTGATGGATGCAAGTCACAAACTCCACGAGAAGATTGACGAAAACTACGATAAGATTTACGACTTAGAGTGGCAAATCGAGAGTAGAATGGCCAGCTTGTAGATAGATTAGGGAGTGCGCGCTATTATAGTGAGTTTAGGGAATTTAAGGAGTTTAGGGAGGCGCTATCATCATTTATCACTAAGCTCCTTAATTTCACTAAGCTCCTTAATTTCACTAAATTCTCTAATCTCCCTAATTCACAACCTCCTTCGTTGCAAACCCATTTTCTTGTCAGAAGGGGTTAGGCTTGGTCTCTTATCACAAGAAATTTGTTGTCAGAAGGGTGCCGAGTGCAACACTCGGCAAAAATCCCACCGATGGGTAGTACTTGAGGTACGTCCCATTGGTGGCATTTTTTGTTAGGGGCCGCAATCGACCCCTTATCACAACAAATTACCAGAGGTTGCGCGGATACAGACCACGCTCAATAAGCTCCTCGAGCTTTGCCATAAGCAGTGGCTTATCCTCCTTGTATGTCACACCAAACCAATCGCTTGTAGTCTTAAGAACACGCATCGTGGCAGTGCCATCGTTGATGAGCTTATTCACCATCTTGGGGATGTAGAACTCCGACTTGAGGTTGTCGATATTCTCTGACAAAAACTCCTTGAAATACTCCTCCGAGTGACGGAAATAGTCGGGGGTGAAGCCAAAGAGATTCATAGATACCGGAGTATCCTCCTTAAGAGGCTCATCGGCGCCACCGTCATGGAAGACGATAGTGCCATTCACGCGCTCTATCTGTGTGCGCTCGACCATGCCACGAAGGTTGCCCTCCTCGTCTACGGTACATACACCGCGCGACACCGTTCCGTTCTCCGAAAGGGTCTTATTCACCTGATAGCCAACCATGCAATAGCGACCCTCAGCGCCCTCAAGAGTCTGAAGGTACTCACTGATAGTAGCATAAGCCTCGCGGCCATAGAAGTCGTCGGCATTGATGACGGCAAATGGCTCGTTGATGACCTTCGCAGCCATCATAACAGCGTGGTTTGTGCCCCACGGCTTCTGGCGACCCTCGGGAAGAGCATAGCCCTCGGGAAGGTAGTCGAGCTCCTGAAATACATACTCCACAGCTATCTTGCCACCAAAGCGCTCGGCGTTAAATACCTCCTTGAAGTCTGCCTCGAAAGAGTGACGAATGACGAATACCACCTTACCGAAGCCGGCACGTATAGCATCATATACCGAATAGTCGATGATAGCCTCGCCATTAGGGCCTACGCCATCCATCTGCTTGAGCGAGCCATAGCGCGAGCCCATACCCGCAGCTAAGACCAAAAGTGTAGGTTTTACCATAGTAGTATTATCTTAAATATTGCTTAATTCGTAGCACAAAGGTAAAAAAGTTATATTAAAATACCAAGTATCCCGCCATTTTCGTTATCTTTGTCGGGTTATACTCATTAAAATGAGTAACGAGCAATGTAGAACGTAAATTTTTCAGGATATGTTACGAAGATTTTGGGAGTATATGACAGATAAGCGACAGCTTTCGATGCGCGACCGCGCCACCGACGAGCTGCACTGGAAGGTGAACATCTCGCCTATAGGCATGTGCGGGGCTGTGACAGCACTACTACTCATACTCTTCGTAGTGTTACTGCTGCTTATGGCCTACACCTCGGTTCTCGACATACTCCCCGGCTACCGCACGAAGGCTGAGCGCACGAATGAGGCTCTTGTGGAGAGCATCATGCGCATAGACCTTATGGAGCACAACATGGAGGAGCTGCTGGCCTACAACGAGGCTGTGGCCACCGTCATGGGGGGTAGCACACCGGCACTACACTCTACGGTGATGACCGACACCATACGTTACGATAAGTCGCGCATACTACCCACACGTGCCGACTCGCTGCTGCGTGCAGCGTTGGAGAGCACAACAGGCGAATACTCGCTCTCAAATACTAAGCCTCTGCAAACCGAGGCTGCGATGTTCAGCGCCCCAATGCGCGGAACGATAACACGCAACTTCGATGCTCCGGAGTCGAGCTACGACGTGGCAATCATGTCGTTGGACGACGAGGTGAGCGTTTCGGCCATAGAGAACGGCACGGTCGTAGCGACAGAGGAGATGGCAGATGGTACTAAGAGTGTGACGATACAGCATACGGGAGGATACCTCTCGGTATACAAGCACCTCGGTGAAGTACTCGTGCGCAAGGGTCAGATGGTGCAGAGTGGTGCCGTCGTAGGCCGTCTCAGTGCTACGAAGGATGGTGCCAAGAGCAGCGAGCTCGGCTTTGAACTTTGGCGCGATGGCACGGCCGTAGACCCTGAGCGTTACATACTCTTCTAAACTTAAAGATTATGGCTATCGAGAAATTAACAATACTTGGCTCAACAGGCTCCATAGGCGTGCAGACACTCGACATCGTGCGTCGCCACCCCGAGCGATTTAGGATATCGTCACTTGTGGCACATAGCCGCTGGCGCGAGCTTGCGACACAGGCACGCGAGTTTGGTGCCGAGAGTGTCGTCATTGGCGACGAGAGCCACTATGCAGAGCTCAAAGAGGCACTCAAGGATACAAAGATAGAGGTTATGGCCGGCAGCGAGGCTATAAACCACGTGGCACGCAGCTATCGCAGCGATACTGTCGTCAACGCCCTCGTAGGTTACGCCGGACTACACCCCACAGCATTGGCCATAGAGAGTGGCAAGCGCATAGCGTTGGCAAACAAGGAGACGTTAGTCGTGGCTGGCGACATAATCATGTCCGAGGCACGACGTAAGGGTGTGGATATAATGCCCATAGACTCGGAGCACTCGGCAATAATGCAGTGCTTGGAGGGCGAGCAGCGTAGTAGCATACGCAACCTTATAATCACATGCAGCGGTGGTGCGCTGCGCGACATGGAGCGCAGTGAGCTTGTAAGCGTGACACCCGAAATGGCGCTGAAACATCCTCAGTGGTCGATGGGTGCCAAGATAACGATAGACTCGGCAACGCTCGTAAACAAGGGCTTCGAGGTTATCGAGGCACGCTGGCTCTTCGACATCGAGCCTGAGCGCATAAAGGTTGTAATACACCCGCAATCTATCGTACACTCCATGGTGGAGTTCACCGACGGCTCGGTCAAGGCGCAGCTCGGCAATGCCGACATGCACACGCCGATAAGCTACGCACTGTTATACCCCGAGCGTGCAGCGGAGGCCATGGAGCACTTCTCGATACTCGACTACCCCACGCTCACCTTTGCTGCCCCCGACAGAGAGAAGTACCCCGCGCTGGACATTGCCTACGAGTGTCTTCATCGCGGAGGCACGGCGGCATGCACAATGAATGGCGCAAATGAGGTGGCTGTGGCATCATTCCTCCACCACAAGTGCGGATACTTGGACATTGTCGGAGCCATACGTTACGCCATGGACAACGCCTCGTTCACGCCACACCCCACACTCGCAGACTACGACCTCGCAAACAACGAGGCGCGTATGCTGGCCGAGAGATACCTCACACAGAGAAGCTAAAACAAGAGATAAACACTTATAAAACAGAAAATAAGACTATGAGCGGAATACTTCTTCAAGTTGTACAATTCTTTGCATCGCTATCGTTATTGGTCCTCATCCACGAGTTTGGACACTACATCACGGCACGCATGTTCGGCATACGTGTCGAGAAGTTCTACCTATTCTTCAACCCGTGGTTCACGCTATACAAGCGCAAGATAGGCGACACGGAGTATGGCATCGGCTGGCTGCCGATGGGTGGTTACGTGTCGTTGGCAGGAATGATTGACGAGTCGATGAACACGGAGCAGATGAAGCAGGAGCCACAGCCTTGGGAGTTTCGCACGAAGCCCGCATGGCAGAGGCTCATCGTCATGCTCGCCGGCATTGCGATGAATATCCTCCTTGCTATTGTCATCTACTCGGCCATACTATACACGTGGGGCGAGAGCTACTACCACAACGATGACATCAAGCACGGATACACGTTTAACGAGCGTGCCGAGGCTCTTGGCTTCGAGGATGGCGACAAAATCGTGGCTATCGACGGCAACGAGATAGTAAACATCAACGAGATACGCGAGCGCCTCATCATCACCGACGGCAACCGCGAGGTGACAGTTCAGCGTGGCAACGAACAGCACAACATCGTCATCAACCTCGAGGAGTTGGTTGCCATGCGCGAGGATGGCAGCATAGCGGACTTCTGTCAGATAAACGTACCCTTCATCGTTGACGAGGTTAAGGCCGAGAGTGCCCGCGAAGCAGGCATCACAGCTGGCGATAGAGTTATAGCCATAAACGACACCCCCGTTCAGGACTTTATGCATGGTCGCGAGTTGCTTCAAGGCTTAGGCGACAGCGAGGCCCGCATCGACGTTGTACGTGGCGGTGTAGACACGTTGCGACTAAACGTACCCCTGAACAGCGATGCTCAGATAGGCATACAGACAAACCTCATACAGCCACGCACACGCACCTATGGCTTCTGGGAGTCGCTACCCGCAGGTGCCGAGTATACGTGGGCAAAGGTGGCATCGTACTGGGAGCAGCTTAAGATGATTGTCAACCCCGACACGAAGGGTTATAAGGAGATTGGCGGCTTCATCGCCATAGGCAGCATCTTCCCCGAGGAGTGGAGCTGGCTGAGCTTCTGGTCGCTCACAGCCTTCATATCGGTAGTGCTCGCCATCATGAACCTACTGCCCATCCCGGGTCTCGATGGCGGACATGCCCTCATCACGCTCTGGGAGATGATAACACGTCGCAAGCCGAGCGACAAGTTTCTCGAAGTATTGCAATACATAGGCCTCGGTCTATTGCTACTTCTTATGATATATGCCAACGGCAGCGACATTGTACGACTATTCAGCTAAACGACAATGGCAAAGGTTAAACGCGCATATTTCTGCTCCTCGTGTGGCAACGAGACGGCAAAATGGATGGGGCGCTGTCCCGCCTGTGGCGAGTGGAACACCATCACGGAGCATATCGTACAGAAGGAGTCGTCGTCGATAGCCTCGCGCGTAGCCTCAGTGCCCAAGGCCGAGCCGCGCAAGGTTCAGGAGATAACGTCGGAGGTCACGCGACGCATAGCCACGGGAAACAGCGAGCTCGACCGCGTACTTGGTGGCGGCATAGTCCCCGGCTCGCTCATACTCCTTGGTGGCGAGCCCGGCATAGGCAAATCTACGCTATCGCTACAACTTGCACTCACCGCAAATGGTCTTACGACACTCTACGTCTCGGGCGAGGAGTCTGCCGAACAGATTAAGATGCGTGCAACACGCATAGGCATACACAACGAAGAGTGTACCGTCTTCACCGAGACACTCCTCGAGAATATCGTGTCGCAAATCGAGGAGCAACGCCCCGACATTGTAATCATCGACTCGATACAGACCATATATACCGACCTCGTAGAGTCGTCACCGGGAAGTGTCACACAGGTGAGGGAGTGCGCAGCAACACTCCTAAAGGTGGCTAAGAGCACAGGCATAGCTATCTTCATCATCGGCCACATCACGAAGGATGGCTCCATCGCAGGACCCAAGATATTGGAACATATTGTCGATGTAGTGCTTCAGTTCGAGGGCGACGGCAACCATACGTACCGCATACTCCGCGGCATAAAGAATCGTTTTGGCGCCACCTTCGAGATTGGAGTCTTCGAGATGCGCGACTCGGGCCTCAGAGAGGTGGACAACCCCTCGGAGATACTTATCACGCACTACGATGAGCCTCTTGCAGGGTGCTCGATAGGCGCTGCCGTCGATGGCCTACGCCCCTATCTTATCGAGGTGCAGGCGCTCGTCAGTGGCGCGGCCTACGGCACACCGCAGCGCTCAGCCACGGGCTTCGACCAGCGACGACTAAACATGTTGCTTGCGGTGCTGGAAAAGAGGGTCGGCATGAAGATGTTTCAGAAGGATGTATTCCTCAACTTCGCCGGAGGCTTCAAGATTGCCGATACGGGCATGGACTTAGCAATAATAGCAGCAATAATATCGTCGTACTACGACCGCCCGCTGATGGAGGGCGTATGCTGCGCAGGTGAGATAGGGCTCTCGGGCGAGGTGCGCCCCGCCCCACGCACCGAACAACGCATAATGGAGGCTAAGCGTCTTGGCTTCAAGCGCATCGTCGTGTCGGGTTTTGCACAAAAGGGTATAAAGGCTCCCAAGGGCATCGAGGTGGTATATATATCGAGCATCGAGCAGCTGCCGAAGGCACTCTTTTAGTACGGCACACGTTAAGGTATAGATTTTGATACTCTCATCATGCAGCTTGTGGTGAGAGTATTACTTATATATATACCTATGTATACCTTATGAAAACGACCGACTTCGACAATATCGTAGCCTCAGAGCGACTTACGCTCATCGACTTTTACGCTACGTGGTGCGGTGCGTGCCGCGCCTTGGACCCCACACTCGACCGCATAGCCTTAGCCATGAGCGACATCGTCACGCTCGTGCGTGTCGACACCTCGGCAATATCGAGCATACCTCTCGTCAGGCGATATAACATTGTCGCCGTGCCCACGCTCATACTCTTCCACCGTAGCGAGGTGCTATGGCGCGAGAGCGGCATAGCGACCTTCAGCCATATCGTCGAGGCCATACACCGCGAAAGGCTGAAGATGTACTAAGAATCAATGAGTAATGAGTAGTGAGGAGTGAGTAATATGTAAAGGCTGCCGGATTATTAGTCAGAAGGGTGCCGAGTGCTACACTCGGCAAAAATGCCACCGATGGGTAGTACTTTGGCGTACATCCCATTGGTGGCATTTTTTGTTAGGGGACGCAATCGACCCCTTATCACAAATAATCCATACGCCAGTCGAGTTCCTCGGCAATGATACTCTTTGCGCGGCAGTCGGGCATGCTTTCGAGAAGTGTTGGCACCCCCACCTTAACAGATTTATCACGCGAGGCGACATAGCAGATAAGCGCCACAACACCATTGGCTATATATCGCGAGTCGGGGTTAGCCCTAACGGCCTTCTCCGAGGCTATAAATGCTACCTCCATCGTTGTGCGCTCGTTACGCGAGGCGGCCATGAGCGCTGCGTAGGCTATCATCTCGTTACTCTCGGTAGACCACACGCCCATAAGCGAGTTGATGTCGTATATCTTCGACAGAAGAGCAAAGGCAAGCTCCTCGGCAAGCTCGGCATTTGCTATGCCACGCGACCAGAAGGGAAACTCGTGGACATCGACACTCTTAGGCTCGGCAATATGGCATGCTGCAAGCTTCAACTCGCGCACCTGCTGGCGATAGAGATACTTGGCAAAGTCGTAATCCTTAGGCTCCTCGGCAACAATCTCGCGTATCGTAGCGATGCTCACGCCATAGTTAAGGCCATAAGATTGACCGTCCGTAGCCATAGTCTCGGCAACAGCGCCATTCATCTGCTTGCGCAGACGGCCAAGCAACGCTATCATCTTCTGCGTGTTATCCATCGTAAAGCTACTATTTCGGGTTAGCGTACATTACCGTCTTGCCATACTCGTATATGGGGAGTATGCGACGTGTCAACACATCCTGACCAAGCATCACCGACACCTCCGCATTATTGGCATAGCGATAGGCGATAACGCCCTTAGGGTCGCCTGCGGGGTAGTCACACGCCATGGGAGCGATAGCCACCATGACAATCTCGCCATCGAGATTGCTCTTACCCACCAAGCCACGCTCGGCACTGAAGCGCTGTATGACGTAGGTCATAGCATCAGCATCCACGGGGACAACAACTCTCTCGGTATGGCACGTTGTCACACTCTTACCATAGAAGAGCTCCAAATACTGACGCTCCAAGCGGTCAATCTCCCTCAGCGCACTCTCCAAGCCGCCACCATAGACACCCTCGCCAAGCTCGCACGTGACAAGGTCAATACGTGCACGGCGCAGGGCAAAAATCTGCTCGGCAGCATCCTCCGCAGCAACATCCTGAGCATGCTCAACAGAGGATAGACGGTCTATCTGCAAGGGGGCGACGTACTCCTCCGCGCCACAGTACGCTGATACCGCATCGGTGGCATGAGCGGCATCATCACCGAGCACAGCGACATTAGCACCAACGATACGCGACTGCTCCCTATCGACAAACGATGCGCGCTTACCTAAGAGTTTCTGCGCATAGCGGGCATAAACACCGGCAGTAAACCTCTCCGTCTCGACAGTAACATCCACAACAAGCGTCGTAGTGGCCTCCGCGACAACCACGTTGCCATCCTCCCTATATACACCGATGCGTTTCTTCGCAACCTGCTGCGCTGTAGCATCAACAGACAGTATTGCTACAAGCAACGCAGCGATGATAAACGATATTTTTCTCATAATCTAAAGTTATTAGGCTTATGCCACAAATATACTTATTATTTCCTAAATCTCAAAATGCGAGGTAGAACTCCGCAGTGAGTTTTCGATACTCTGCACTATAGCTTCCATCCCGAAGGTGTATCGTAAGGCTATCGCAACGAGGCATGAGCGGCTCGTCGGTAAGCACAAACTCCATAAGCGTGCGTTTTGGCTCCTCACCCTCGCGTGTGACGACATCCATCTGTCGAGAGAGCCATAGACGCCCAAAGGCTACGCGACGAAACAACTTAGCACCATCCGTAGGTAGCACAACGCTAAGTCTGCCTCCCGCCACAAGCATACGTTCAGCAGCAGATAGAAGCTCCTCGTATCCAAGCGTGTCGGTATGGCGTGCTATACTGCGCACCGCATCCGGAGAGCGAAGGGCATCATTGAAATATGGCGGGTTGGATATTATATGGTCGAACTTACGCTCGGGGGCGAAACTGCGCACATCGGCATGAAGTACCGCGATGCGCTCATGCCACGGCGAGCGCAGAACATTACCCTCTGCCTCCTTCGCAGCACGTGCATCTATGTCTATTGCCGTGACACAAGCCTCGGCATTACGTTCAGCCGTCATTAGGGCTATGAGTCCCGTACCTGTGCCTACATCCAAAATAGAGCGACACCCCTCGACACGTGCCCATGCACCTATGAGCACACCATCGGTGCCTATCTTCATAGCCGAGAGGCTATCATCAATCTCAAACTGCTTAAATCGAAACACGACAATCGTTATTAGTCGAACATTCCCGAGATGCCCACGCCAAAGAGCGCATAATCGTAGCGCACAGGGTCATCCTCAGAGAAGTGGCGCAACGAGGCGGTGAGCTCCTCGACAGCCTTCCAGTCACTCTGCTTACGCTGCAACAATCCGAGGCTGCGCCCCATACGTCCAGTATGTACATCCAAGGGCATATACAATGCCGACATAGGTATCTTATCCCACAAGCCGAAGTCAACGCCATGTTCATCGCGACGTACCATCCATCTGAGATACATACACAGGCGCTTGCATGCTGCACCCTTGGCTATCGAGGAGAGGTGCTTCTCCGAGTGTACATCGTGGGCTACAGAGTGAAAATCACGACGGAAGTCGGCAAGCACAGGACGCAGGTCACGATACTTGGCATAGCCCTGCTCGAAATAGTTGCCGAGAGAGCCCCACGTAGTAAATATATGGCGTAGTGCGCGGACAAAATCCTGAAAATCACGACCATTGAACGTGCGATGGACATACGTTGCAAGGGTTTCAAGCTCCGCCTCCGATGCATTCATAACGAAATCCTCGGGTGCATTATCCATATATCGCATCATACGATGGGCACTCTTAACAATAGCGCGACGGTTGCCCCACGCGATTGTTGCTGCCATAAAGCCCGCAATCTCCACATCGCCACGCGACGTGAACGAGTGAGGCACGCTTATGGGGTCGGCCTCGATAAAGGCCTCGTTGTTGAACTCATCGTGCAGGCGCTCAAGGAGCTCCTTAAGCTCATCCCGACGCATATCACAATATAATGTTGCCATCCGACATCTGTATCTTACGATCCGACATAGCGGCCAAAGCCTCATCGTGGGTTACGATGATAAAGGTCTGGCCTGTACGCTCGCGCAGCGTGAAGAAGAGCTGCTGTATCTCCTCGCGCGTGACACTATCGAGGTTACCCGTAGGTTCATCCGCCAATACTACCGTAGGGTTATTTGCCAAGGCACGCGCAATGGCCACACGCTGTTGCTCACCTCCCGAGAGTGTCGAGGGCTTATGCTCCACACGATGCGACATCTCGACCATCGCAAGGAGCTCGCGACCACGCTGCTCAGCCTCCTTACGACCGACACCGGCAATAAGCATGGGCATCATGACATTCTCCAAGGCCGAAAACTCGCCCAAGAGGTGGTAGGACTGAAAAATAAAGCCTATGTGCTGGTTACGAAACGTCGAGAGAGCATCATCCCCCATCGTGCCGAGCGAAACACCATCGACAAGCACATCACCCGCATCAGGCTCAAGGAGCGAGCCTATAATCTGCAAGAGAGTGCTCTTTCCCGCGCCGCTGGCACCAACAATAGTGACAATCTCGCCCTTCTCCACCGTCATAGTCACGCCATGCAGCACCTCCAACTCGCCAAAGCGCTTAACTATATCGCGTACCTCAATCATTGTTATCTGTAATAATGTTTACTTAGTTCCACAATCTGGCGCGTGGCAGCGACATCGTGAACACGCAGTATGGCGCTACCACCACGCAACACCTCCCACGCCAAGGCCAAAGAGCCGGGGAGTGCATCCTCAGGTGTCACACCCAAAGGTTTATATATCATCGACTTGCGCGAAACACCAATAAGCAGAGGGTATCCCAACTCACGAATAGCATCCAAGCCTTGCATGAGCTCAAAGTTCTGCTCTACGCTCTTAGCGAAGCCAAAACCGGGGTCGAGAATGATGTTTTGTGGGGATATGCCCGCATGTATAAGCTCCTCAACACGGCATTTGAAGTAGTTGCAGACGGCCGAAACAACACCTTCGTCGTAGTCCGTCATCGACTGCATGGTCTTAGGAGTCCCGCGCATGTGCATAGCGACATAGGGGAGCTGTAGTTGTGCCACCGTAGCGACCATCATATCATCAGCCTCGCCTGCCGAAATATCGTTTACTACGAACTCTCCGAACTCGGCGTATGCTCGGCGCACAATCTCCGCACGAAAGGTATCTATCGACACCGCAACAGCACAATCGGCCTCGCGAACAGCCTCAAGACCCATATACACGCGGCGCCACTCCTCCTCGACATCTACATCGCAAGCACCCGGGCGCGAAGAGTAACCTCCGATATCGACAATCGTAGCACCCTCCCCTACAGCCCTCTCCACCGTGCTTCGAGCCTCAACGGTCGTAAGATGACGGCTCGCACCATAGAACGAGTCGGGCGTGAGGTTGATGATAGCCATGACATGGCTATCACCGAGATTAACGGCGGTGGGTTTTAGCATCATAACTCAATCGGCGATGTAGTTGCTCGACATCCTCTGCGAGCTCTTCAATATCGATATTTACAATGGCATATTTCGACCTGTCGATACGCTCCTTGTCAGACATCTGATTACGCATACGACTCTCTATCTGCTCACGTGTAGCGCCATCACGCTTCATGGCACGCTCCAAGCGCAGCGACTCGGGAGCCATGACAGCAATGGTCGTATCTACCCTACCCTCCAAGTGCGCCTCGAAGAGTATGGCCGACTCCAAGACCACGTAGTCACCCTCCTGCTCCGCAGCCCAGCGGTCGAAATCATCCATAACCGCAGGATGAACAATAGCGTTAAGCGCCATAAGCTCCTCGCCATCGGAGAAGACACGCTCGGCAAGGTACGCCCTATTAATACCTTCATCGGTATAGACCTCCGCACCAAAGCGCCTAACAAGAGCCTCGCGCAGCGTAGGACTACTATTCATAAGCCCCTTAGCGCGACTATCGGCATCGTAGACGGCAACACCAAAGCCCTCGAGCATAGAACACACACGGCTCTTGCCCGACCCTATACCACCTGTAATGCCTACCTTGTACATATATTTATATAAGTAGTCTACTTCTCCTTGCTCACAAGAGCCGGAACAGCACCAACAGAGACAACCTCAATGTCGCTCATACGAGCAGCAAGAGCCTGCTGCAACGACAGCGTACTTACATGCTTATGCATAACGCCCTCGTCATCGACAACAGCCTTATCGAAGGTAAGCTCCGAAGAGGGTATCGTGAAACTGCTACGGCGCGACGAGAAGGTATAGTTGATGAGATTTGTACCCTTGCCACGTATCGTACAGTCGACCTCGAACTCATCACCATCGACAACAACAGCAACCTCATGGTCCGTAGTGTACGTCTCGCCCAACTTAGTGATATACCACAATATAAAGGCGGCTACAAGCATCATAACATAGGCTGGCGATATTGCCCCACGCAACCAACTGAAAAAACTCTTTATCCTATTCATGGGTTTTATGCATTAACTTGCGCAAAGTTAAAAAAATAAGCCGCAACCTCAAAGAGATTGCGACCTATTTTTTACTAATATGTCGTTTTCGACACTACTCAGCCTTAGCCGCCTTCTTACGCTGAAGATCGTAAGCAATAGGCGTAGCCACGAAGACTGAAGAGTAGGTACCGATGATAACACCAAGAATCAACGCGAAGACGAAACCACGGATGGTCTCACCACCGAAGATGAAGATAGCCAAGAGCGTCACCAACGTAGTACCCGACGTATTGATAGTACGCGACAAGGTAGCACAAATAGCACCGTCGATGTTTGTCTTAATATCGCGCTTGGGATAGAGGCCGATATACTCACGGATACGGTCGAAGATAACCACCGTATCGTTGATAGAGTAACCGATGATGGTAAGAATCGCTGCGATAAACGCCTGATTAACCTCCAAGTTGAAAGGCATGATGGCGTAGAGCATCGAGAAGATACCGATAACGAGGATGGCGTTGTGTACCAAAGCAACGGTTGCACCCATAGCCCACTGCCAACGACGGAAACGGATAGCGATATAGATACCGATAGCCACAAGCGAGATAATAACTGCAATGATAGAGTTCACGGTCATCTCCGACGAGATAGACTCGTTAACCTGCTCCGAAGAGGCAATACCCCACTGAGCGATGCCGTCACCTGCTGTGCGGAACTCGTCGAAGCCGAAGCCCTCGATAGTGAAGAACTCATCAAGAGCGGCGAACAACAGACGGTCAACAGCATCATTAGCCTCCTCACCCTCAAGGCCTGTAGGCTGATACTGAGTGACGATACGCACCTGATTCTCATCACCAAACTGCTTAACCTCGATTGACGAGTTTGCAGCATCGGCTACAGCCTCGAACTCTGCCTCAAGGCTCTGACGTACCTTCTCTACATCTATCGTCTCGTTGAACTTAACGACATACGAGCGACCACCCGTAAACTCAACACCTTGGTTAAGACCGAGAGTGCAAAGCGAGATAATCGAGGCGATGACAAGCGTACCAGAGAGGATGTACGACACCTTGCGCTTAGCGATGAAGCTAAACTTAACATTCTGCAAGAAGTTCTCGGTGATGCGACGTGAGAACGCGATAGTACCACGACGTGCTACGCGCGACTCGATAAGTACGCGAGTGATGAATATCGAGCAGAAGAGCGATGTGATGATACCAAGTACGAGGGTCGTAGCGAAGCCCTTAACAGGACCTGTACCGAAGAAGAAGAGAACAACACCGGTGATGATAGTCGTAAGGTTACCATCGATAATCGCTGAGTAGGCATTCGAGAAACCATCCTTGATAGCAAGCATGATGCCCTTACCACCACGCAACTCCTCCTTAACACGCTCGAAGATGATGACGTTGGCATCCACAGCCATACCCATCGTAAGAACGATACCCGCAATACCGGGGAGTGTCAACACTGCACCAAACGACACGAGGACACCCATCAACAGGAAGACGTTGAAGATTAGCGCCACATTAGCCATCCAACCTGCCGTCTTGTAGAAGAACGCCATATAGAGGAGTACGAGCACGAAAGCCAAAGCAAACGAAATAAGACCCGCAGCAATTGACTTCTCACCAAGCGACGGACCTACAACCTCCGAGTAGATGATTGTTGCAGGTGCAGGTGACTTACCCGAGCTAAGCACGCTTGCAAGATCCTCAGCCTCCTGAGCCGAGAAGTTACCCGAGATTGACGACTGACCACCATCGATACGTTCGTTCGCACGGGGTGCCGAGTAAACATAGCTATCAAGAACGATAGCGATAGACTTACCGACGTTGGCACCTGTGATGTTACCCCACTCGATAGCTGTCTTCGAGTCCATGGTCATCGACACCTCAAAGCCACCATACTGACCACCCTGAGCACGTGCAGAGGTGATACCCGAGCCATCCAACACAGGCATCATAGCACCATTCTTACCCTTCAAGGCGTAGAGAAGGAAGGTACCCTGCGAGCTATCCAACGAACTCTTGTTCGACCAAGCGAGCTTCACATCAGAGGGGATAAGTGCATCAACACCGTCGATGTTAAGGTACTCGTTGATGAGCATGATATTGCTCTTATCGGCAGCCGCTACAAGGGGAGCGCTAACACCAAAGGTGGTAGTCTTACCCTCGTTGTCGATAGCGGGATACTCAACCGTGAGCAACTCGCTAAGGGGAGTATAGCTAACCTTCGACTCATCAGCGCCCTCAGCCAAAAGGTGCTCACGAACAATAGCATCAGCATCTACAAAGAGCGCCTGCTGGATAGCGTTCACGTCGCTACCCTCGCATACCTCCCAAAACTCAAGGTTCGCGGTAGAAGCAAGAAGCTTGCTCACACGCTCGGGCTCCTTAACACCGGGGAGCTCGACCATGATACGGTTAGTACCCGTGATGGGCTGAATGTTGGGCTGAACGACACCAAGAAGGTCGATACGTGTAACCAACACCTCGTTCATCTTAGACACCGAGTCGTCGATGCTGGCCTTAAGCTCGCGAGCAATAGCCGCTGCATCGTCCGTGCCGTAGATTGCCATGAGGTCCTCGGCAGACATGGCTGCTACATAGGCATCGACAACCTCGCCCGTAGACTCCATCTTCGAAGCCTTCTTCAAAGCGGCATCGATGCTCTCGGTGAGCAACACATTAGCACGAACCTCAACCTTATTGAAGGCATTTGTGCGGATAACGTCCTCAGCCTTAATCTCAAGCATGACGTTCATACCGCCCTTAAGGTCAAGACCCAAGTTCAACTCCTTCTCCTTGCACTCACCATAGGTGTAGCCAAGGTAAACCTTCTCATCCCATTTCTCATTCAGATAAGCTTGGGGATTCTCCTCGTTCTCAGCCTCGGCCTCGATACTGCGCGTAACGAAGGTGAACGAGAGCTGGAAGATGCTGGCAAGACCTAAAAGAAGTGCCAGACCCTTAATGATTCCTTTACTCTGCATTTGTTAAAAGTATTTGTTATTATTTGTTTGTTGTTCCTTCAATCTTAGCGCTACACTTAAAGTGTAATCGCGCGTTAATCGCGCAAAGATATAAAAAAAATCGCAATCCACAAATGCAGATTGCGATAATTTTAGCTTTTCGAGGCAGCAAGCCTACCTCGTGCGTAGCTCGACAATGTAATTGATGGTGTCAGTCACCGCACCTACATGAAGCACAACACCCTCATCGGTAGTCTCAAACGAAATACTCTGTCCATCGGCAAAGCTCTTAGCATCAACCACTTCGCACTCCAACGGAAGGGTCAACGTGTCGTTCTCCAGCTCGAAGATATGGACAAAGAGCCTATCGCCCTTGCGTGTCGTGCAACCCCACTCCTGTTGAGCAACATCGCCCGCCTCGGTGCCATAAATGGTCTCGCCATTGGCCTCAAGCCACTCACCCATGGCCTTCATCCTCTCCACAGCCGCAGCCGGAAGCTCACCATTGGGCTGTGGGCCTACGTTCAGAAGGAGATTAGCGCCCTTACCCGCAGCGCTAACGAGATAACGCACAAGCGTTTCCACGCTCTTATAATTCTGGTCAATGACCTTATATCCCCACATGCCGTTCATCGTCTGGCATGTCTCGAGAGGTAGACGGCTGATAGCCTGACCCGACAATCCGTGCGTATTCTCTCCCGGGAGGTCACGCTCGAAAATCTGTATATCCTCACCCTCGAAAGGCACCTGATGGTGGTTGTTGGCAACAAGGCACGAGGGCTGAAGCTTGTGTACGAGGGCATACTGCTCGTCGAGTTGCCAGTCGAAGGGCGTAGGGTCCTCATCATGATCCCACCATCCGTCGAACCATATAGCTCGCACAGGGCCGTAGTCGGTGAGAAGCTCGGTAATCTGGCGATTCATAAAGTCGTAGTACTCAGGCCAATTTATGCGCGTAGAGTCACGACCGGTGACACCCTTGGCGGTACGGCCACGAGGATACTCATCACGCGACCAGTCGGCATGCGAATAGTATAGATGCAGCTTAATATCCTGCTTGCGACACTCCTTGGCAATCTCCTTGAGAACATCGCGGCCATAGGGCGTGGCATCCACGATGTTATACTCCGACTCGTCGGTATCCCACATCGAGAAGCTGTCGTGATGACGTGTGGTGAAGCATAGGTAACGAGCACCCGAGGCCTTTATCGCTGCCACCCACTCCTTGGCATCGAAACGATGGGGGTAGAAGGCATCGGCAGCCTTGGCATACTCGTCGCGGTTGAGGCCTGCATTCTGCAAGTACCACTCGCCCTGCGCAAACATACTGTAGATGCCCCAGTGGATGAAAATACCAAAGCGATCATCGGCAAACTCCTCGCGCGACCGTATATTCTCCTCGGTAGGCACATAACCCTGTGCCGAGAGAGGCATTATCGCCGCCACAACAAGAGCAATAGAGAGAATAAGTTTTTTCATAGTTATAGGTTTATTTCGGTGTTGAGTTGTAAGGTCTTGAAAACAATCGACAGTAACTTGTTGTCAAAGTGTATTAGCTGTGGTGCCAAGTCGAAATTGACACGTATGGGGGGTACTTGGCGTATTTCCCATTCGGAGCAACGATTGAGAGGTCGCTGCTGAGAGCCTCGTCTACCTCTCAGCAAGCAGAGCGGTAGACGGGGCTCGAACCCGCGACCCTCGGCTTGGGAAGCCGATGCTCTACCGACTGAGCTACTACCGCAATGTAAATTAATTAGTGATGAGTAATTGGTAGATTATCAGTGTTATTTCGCACACCAATACAACTAACTCATTACTTCACTTTATCAAAGAACTCTATTTGTTGCGAGAAGGCTTCAGATACAACGCTCGGCAAATTTTAGTCCATCTTGAGGACGGCCAAAAATGCCGACTGGGGCACCTGAACAGAGCCTATCTGTCGCATACGCTTCTTACCCGCCTTCTGCTTCTCCAAAAGCTTACGCTTACGCGATATATCACCACCATAACACTTGGCTGTAACATCCTTACGCACAGCCTTGACGGTCTCGCGAGCGATAATCTTGGCTCCGATGGCCGCCTGTATCGCTATGTCGAACTGCTGGCGAGGGATAAGCTCCTTAAGCTTCTCGCACATCTTACGACCGAAGTCGTAGGCATGGTCGGCATATATGAGCGACGAGAGAGCATCGACAGCCTCACCATTAAGGAGAATATCGAGCTTCGCGAGCTTACTCGGCTGATAACCCGTGCGGTGGTAGTCGAATGAGGCGTAGCCCTTAGATATGCTCTTAAGCTTATCGTAGAAGTCGAAGACAATCTCCGACAGGGGCATCTCGAAGTTTACCTCCACGCGATCCTGCGTGATGAAGGTCTGATTCTTCATAACGCCACGCTTGTCGATACACAACTTCAACACATTGCCGAGGAAGTCGGCCTTGGTGATTATCTGCGCGAGGATATAGGGCTCCTCAATCTTTGCCACCTTGGTAATCTCGGGCAATCCCGAGGGGTTATGCACCTCAAGCTCCTCGCCCTGAGTCGTCGTTATATGGTACGACACGTTAGGCACGGTGGTAATGACATCCATGTCGAACTCGCGGTATAGTCGCTCCTGAATAATCTCCATGTGGAGGAGTCCGAGGAAGCCACAGCGGAAGCCAAAGCCGAGGGCAAGAGAGCTCTCGGGCTCGAAGGTGAGCGAGGCATCGTTGAGCTTAAGTTTCTCCAGCGAGGCACGCAAATCTTCGTATTGGTCGGCCTCAACGGGGTATACTCCCGCAAAGACCATAGGCTTAACATCCTCAAAGCCGGCGATAGCCTCCGTACAGGGGTTAGCAACGGCAGTGATGGTATCACCCACCTTCACATCCGTAGAGTTTTTGATGCCCGAGCATATATAGCCCACATCTCCCGCCTTAATCTCGCCACGCTCAACCATCTTAAGCTTCAACACACCAATCTCGTCGGCATCGTACTCGCTACCGGTATTGAAGAATTTGACATGGTCGCCCTTGCGTATCGTACCGTTGAATACACGGAAGTAGGCGATAACACCGCGGAAGGGGTTGAACACAGAGTCGAAGATAAGCGCCTGCAGGGGAGCATTATCGTCGCCCTTGGGTGCTGGTATGCGCTCGACAATAGCCTCCAAGACTTCCTCGACGCCCTGACCCGTCTTTCCCGAGGCGAGCAATATCTCCTCCTCCTTGCAGCCTATAAGGTCGATAATCTGGTCCTTAACCTCGTCAATCATCGCCGACTCGCAGTCTATCTTATTGAGCACGGGGATAATCTCGAGGTCCTGACCAAGGGCGAGGTATAGGTTCGATATTGTCTGCGCCTGAATACCCTGTGTGGCATCCACCACGAGCAACGCACCCTCGCACGAAGCGATAGCACGCGACACCTCATACGAGAAATCGACATGTCCCGGGGTGTCGATAAGGTTGAGCGTATAGTTCTCACCATTACGCGCCTTATACTCCATCTGTATGGCGTGGCTCTTGATGGTGATACCCTTCTCGCGCTCAAGATCCATATCGTCGAGCACCTGCGCCTGCATCTCGCGCTGATTCAGCGTGTTGGTCTTCTCAAGCAGACGGTCGGCAAGCGTACTCTTACCGTGGTCGATGTGTGCTATGATGCAAAAGTTACGTATATTCTTCATCTCGTGATGACAGCTTTATATTCCTTATCATTAAAATAGCTTGCAAATATAGGTATTTTTTCGGGAATAACAAAAAATATGCACAATGACAACCTCGGACTGCCACACGTAGCCATGGCGACTGACAAAATGTCATACACATGGGCGTGGCACGCGGTTTGTCGTAGCCGAGAGAGGCAATCGAAATGTGCCACACGACAAGTAGCAAATGTTAAAGTAAACTAAAATAAGACGTAGAGTATGAAAAACGGAAAAATTGGGGTGACGACAGAAAACATCTTCCCCGTAATCAAGAAGTTCCTTTATTCGGATCACGAGATATTCCTTCGCGAGCTCGTATCTAATGCCGTGGATGCCACACAAAAATTGAAGACCCTCTCGTCGAAGGGCGAGGCCGAGGGCGAATTGGGCGACACTACGATACGCATAAGCGTAGACGAGGAGAAGAAGATTCTCACCATCACCGACCGTGGCATAGGCATGTCAATGGAGGAGGTAGACCGCTACATCAACCAGATAGCCTTCTCGGGTGCCGAGGAGTTCATGGCAAAGTATAAGGATCAGGCCATCATAGGTCACTTCGGCCTCGGCTTCTACTCATCGTTCATGGTGGCAGACAAGGTGGAGATATTCTCGCAGTCGTACCGCAGCGACATGAAGAGCGTACACTGGAGTTGCAACGGCTCGCCCGAGTTCGAGATGGAGGAGCTCGACGAGAAGCTCGACCGCGGAACACGCATCGTACTACACCTCTCGGACGACTGCGCCGAGTATGCCCAGCGTGCCGAGATAGCAAAGTTATTGCGCAAGTACTGTCACTTCCTACCCATAGCCATAGCCTTTGGCAAGAAGCAGGAGTGGAAGGATGGCAAGTATGTCGACACGGACGAGGATAACATCATCAACGACACCACGCCCCTATGGACACGCAAGCCCACCGACATCACCGCCGAGGAGTACAAGGCCTTCTATGCCGACCTCTTCCCCGCAAGCGAGGAGCCGTTGTTCTACATACATCTGAATATCGACTACCCCTTCAACCTCACGGGCATACTCTACTTCCCGAAGATACGCAACAACTTCGAGATACAGAAGAACCGCATACAGCTATACTCAAACCAAGTATTTGTCACTGACGAGGTTACGGGCATAGTACCCGAGTATCTTACACTGCTGCACGGCGTCATCGACTCGCCCGACATTCCGCTAAACGTGTCACGCAGCTACCTACAGAGCGACTCCAACGTGAAGAAGATTTCGGGATACATAACACGCAAGGTTGCCGACCGTCTGCAGGAGCTCTTCAACACCATGCGCCCCGACTACGAGGGTAAGTGGGATGACCTCAAGATATTCATCCAATACGGCATGCTCACGGACGAGAAGTTCGCAGAGAAGGCCGCAGGCTTTATGCTATGGAAGAGCATCGAGGGTAAGTATTACACCTCGGAGGAGTATATCTCGAAAATCAAGGATTTGCAGACCGACAAGGATGGCTTCACCATAGCACTCTATGTCGATGACGTGGAGGGTAAGAATGCCTTTGTCGAGGCGGCAAAGGCCAAGGGTTACGACATCCTCGAGATGAACGGCCAGCTCGACAGCCACTATATACAATACTTCGAGTCGAAGAACGAGAAGATACGCTTCGTGCGCGTAGATAGCGACGTTGTCGAAAACCTCATACGCAAGGAGGAGCGCGAGGCTATGTCGCTAAGCTCGGAACAGCAGCAGATTATGCGCCCGGTGTTCGAGAGCCAGATGCCCAACGACGAGAAGATACACTACCACGTATCGTTCGAGGCGATGTCGAAGGATGCTGCACCTGTGGTCATCACACAGAATGAGTTTATGCGCCGCATGAAGGATATGGCAGCAACGAGTGGTGGCGAGATGAGCCGCTTCTACAGCGAGATGCCCGACTCGTTCAACATCACCGTCAACGGCAACCACCCCATCGTCCTCGACATCCTCGGTGAGGTGGAGAGAGAGTATGGCGACAAGCTGCGCACCATAGGTAAGAAGATTACCGCCGCAGAGCAGGAGGAGAGCCGCTTCGAGGAGACGGTGAAGGATAAGAAGGCTGAGGAGCTCACACCCGAGGAGCGCGACATGCGTGAGACACTATCGAAGCGCGTGGTGGAGCTTCGCGAGGAGCGTGACACACGCCTCGAGGAGATAGGCCGCGAGAACCGCAAGGTGCGCCAGATTATCGACCTCGCACTGCTCTCGAACGGCATGCTCAAGGGCAAGAACCTCACCGACTTTATACAGCGAAGCATATCGCTCATAGAGTAACAAGTAACAAAAAAATAAGTGCATCGTTTGATGCACTTATTTTTTTACATTATCCTCATAGCTCTCTTTCTTCTCATCCTCATAAGAGCTATCTCCGCACGTGAGCGACGACGTATATATCTGTAGCGTAGCAAGCATCCTACAAAGGCAAGCCAAATAAGAAGCGACGATGCCGCGGTCTTGTACGCCATCGTGATGTCGGAAAACTCCTCAAGCCAGTAGAGCAGGAAGGGTAACAGCGTCATCGCCATAGCCCACATACCCGTGACCCACGTTGCACGCCACCAGCACGTGCGCGGAGCAAGGCGACGAAAGCTCAAATATAGGCCCACAGCAAGTAAGAGTATAGCCACGACAGGCTGTAGCCACTCGGCATAGGGCAAATAATCGGTGAGAAGGTCTATCTTCAACATTAAGATAAAAGCCACGGTTGCAAAAACATCGCCAAGGTTTATCTTATTGCCCCCACCTCTGTTTCTTAGACGACGCATCGCCTTCGACTCGAATGGGTCGTAGCGAAAACGCCAAAAGCTGTACCTATTCTTCATTGCTACCCTCCTCCTTAGTTTTATTACGTTTTGCACGAGGCTTGCGCCCACTACGGCGCAAGGCCTCGGCAATAATCCATTGCAACTGTCCATTCACCGAGCGAAACTCGTCGGCAGCCCACTTCTCGAGGGCATCCATCGTCTCGCCATCAACGCGAAGCACAAAGTTGCGTGTCGTTGTATCCTTTGCCATAGGGGGTAGGCGCAGGTTTAGTTGTGTAACGTACCGGTGTTGACCACGGGCTGTGCCGCCTCATCGGCACAGAGCACAACAAGCAGGTTGCTCACCATCGCCGCCTTGCGTTCCTCGTCGAACTCTACGACATCCTCCGTATATAGGCGCTCGAGGGCTATCTTAACCATCGACACAGCACCCTCGACAATCTTCTCGCGTGCCGAGATGATGGCATCTGCCTGCTGACGACGAAGCATCGCCGCAGCAATCTCGGGAGCATACGCGAGATAGTTCAACCTCGCCTCGACAACCTCTATGCCGGCCATCGAGAGGCGCTCGTTGAGCTCGTCGGTAAGCCTCTCGTTAATCTCGTCGCCACCCGAGCGGAGCGTTACCTCCTCGGATGAGCTGTTCGAGTTCTCGTCGTAGGCATACATGCCCGCAACCTGACGTAGCGCCGAGTCGCTCTGCACGGCAACGAAGTTTTCGAGGGTATTCATACGTGTCGTCGAGCCCATGGCACCCACCTCCAAGGGAGCATCAATCTCGAATACAGCCTTATATGCGCCATCGCGGTTAATCTTCCACACCACAACCAAGCCAATGAGTATCGGGTTACCGGCCTTGTCGTTAACCTTAATGGGGTCGACGTTGAGGTTGCGGGCACGCAACGACAGCTTCTTTGCCGTCATGAAGGGGTTTATCCACCAAAAGCCCGTGTCGTAGAACGTACCACGATAGTTGCCAAAGAAGAGCAATACGCGCGACTCGTTAGGCTCAAGCATGATGTAGCCGCCAAGCATTATCAACATCGTGAGCGCAGAGACCACAATACCTACGATTGCAAGTGCATTAGCCTCGGCAGAGTTCGCCTGCCACACGATGCAGAGCACCAAGGCGGCAACGAACATGAGATTTAATACGAGGGCGATGAAACCGTTTAGTTTCCAGCCCGAATAGGTGTAATTTTTCATGATAATAGTGATTTATGCGTTATACTTATTTTTCGCGACTATAACTCCATGTCTGCCCTCTTTTGAGGTGTGCGTAAGCGCCAAAACTCCGCCTTCCACGGCCATACGCGCAATTTACCAAACGAATAGCCCCCCGTGAGCCATCTCCAAAATCTACTTGTCGTCTTCATAGCTACATGGTCTTAAGTTAAACATCTCATTTAGTCAAAAAACATCATCGTTAAATGATATTATTTTGATATCACAAAGATACGACATTATTTTTTAATTATGCAAGGATTTTCGAAGATTTTTTTTGGAGGGGGGGGGTATGATGGGGAGATTAGGGAGATTAGGGAGCTTAGGGAGATTAGGGAGATTAGGGAGTTTAGGGAGAGCACTATCATCATTTATCACTACGCTCCTTAAATTCTCTAAATTCTCTAACCTCCCTAATTCACAAGCATCCAATTAGCACACCCTAATTTCTTGTCAGAAGGGGTTAGGCTTGGAACATCCCAAAAGAATACCCTCGGGACAGTAATCTCTTTAGCGTCAGAGTGGTGCTAATGTGGCGATGACATGAAAAAGCCATGGATGGATAGTACTTGAACGTACATTCCATTCATGGCTTTGATTGAAGCGCCACAGTAGCGCCACTATCACGCTAAAGGGCGGCGAGCATTAATAATTGCGCAGTTAATACTCGTAGGAACATAACAACGGGATAGACCGTAGCATAGCTTACAGCAGGCATATCGTTACCTGATGAGGCACTCGCGAAGCCGAGGGCCGGAGGGTCAGTCATAGAGCCCGCCATAAGACCCATGAGGGTGTAGTAGTTGAGCTTGAACTTAAGACGTGCAAGGAGTGACACGACGACAAGCGGAAGTACTGTGATGATGACACCATAGCCTATCCACTTATAGCCACCATTGACGATAGCATCGATGAAGCCGTCACCAGCGCCTATACCCACAGCTGCAAGGAACATTGCAAGGCCTATCTCGCGGAGCATAAGGTTGGCACTCATCGTCGTATATGTCACGAGGTGGAAGTGCGGGCCATAGCGACCGAGAAGGATGGCGATGATAAGGGGGCCACCGGCAAGGCCGAGCTTAACGGGCTGGGGAATATTCATAAGAGGCATAGAGCCGAGCACAACACCGAGGGCGATGCCTATGAATACGGGGAGCAGGTTGGGGTGGTCGAGCTTCTTGAGCGAGTTACCCAGCACCTTCTCGGCCTGAGCAACAGCTGCCTCGGGACCCACAACCATAACCTTATCGCCCACCTGAAGCTCCATACCCTGATAGGGGATAAGGTCGACACCGGCACGATGTACGCGGGTAATGTTGATGCCGTAGCGTGTGCGGAGGCGCAAATCCGAGAACTTCTTACCGTTAATCTCCTCGCGCGTGATGAGGGTGCGGCGCGACACAAGGGGCGTAGACTGCATCGCCGTAGCGCCCCAGTCGTCAGCCGTCATCTCCACAGGCTTACCAAAGAAGGCGAGGATAGCCTCACTATCCTCCTCCGTGCAGATGATACGCAGGCGGTCACCCATGGCGAGCTTGGAGTTACCATCGGCCATGACAATCTCGCCCGAGGGGTGCATGATGCGCGACACGACGAACTGGCGGTTGATGAGCATGTGAGCTATGGCTATAGTCTTACCCTCAAGCATCTCGTTGGTAAACTCCACAGAGAAACGCTGCGGGAGGTTGGTGACATCGCTCATGGCTGCAAGACCCTCGTCCTCCTTCTTAAAGTCGACACGGAGAACGTAGCGCATGATGATGACCGTGAGGATGATACCCACGACACCGAGGGGGTATGCCACGGCATAGCCCAACGATATAGAGTCCGCAATGTCGGGGTCGGCAAGACCCGAGTCGGTGTAGGCCTGTTGTGCAGCACCAAGACCCGGAGTATTGGTCACAGCACCCGAGAGTACACCCACCATCGTAGGTAGAGGCTCGCCCGTAAGGAGGTGTATGACGTATGTCGTCGCCACACCGAGGAGTATAACAAGAGTAGCGAGGCCTATGAGCTTCAGTCCACCGCTCTTAAGCGACGAGAAGAAGCCGGGGCCCACCTGCAAGCCGATGAAGAAGACAAAGAGTATAAGTCCGAACTCCTTGATGAAGTGGAGCGTGTCGTGGTGTATAGTACCCGGCTCGAGGAAGTGACCAAAGGCTATACCCGTGAAGAGTATCCACGTCATGCCGAAAGATATACCCTTAATCTTTATACGACTAAGCGCAATACCCGAGGCTATCACGGCGGCAAGGACAAAGACAGTGTGTGCTATCGACGGATGCGCGGGGTCACCGCTACCCATGACGACAGTCTTAAGCCATTCAAAATTCATTATATCGTTGTTTATGGGTTAGTCTATTCGCGGCAATGATTGAGAGGTCGCAGGTGACCCACAATCACAACCGGCTAATTTCTGATTAGAAGGTCATAGATGTGGCCTCGATTAAGAAATTGCCTCGGATGGGACATACACTGACGTATTTCCCATTCGGGGCAATGATTGAGAGGTCGCAGATGCTACCTTATAATCGAAAATTACTTGATGCGCTCGTAGTACTCACGTGTGCGAGTATCAACACGAATCTTATCACCTGTGTTGATGAAGAGAGGCACCTTGATAGTTGCACCTGTGTTCACGGTAGCAGCCTTCAAAGAGTTGGTAGAGGCGGTATCGCCACGCACACCGGGCTCAGTGTAGGTAACCTCCATATCTACGATGGGAGGAAGCTCGGCTGAGAGCACTGTCTCCTTCTCTGTGTGGAACATAACCTCCACAATCTGACCATCGGCCATGAGGTCGGCATTGTTGATAAGGTTCTTGTCGATGTTAATCTCCTCGAAGGTCTCCGTGTGCATGAAGTGCGCACCGAGGTCGTCCTCATAGGTGAACTGGTAGGGACGGCGCTCAACACGTACCTGCTCAATCTTCTGAGATACTGACGAGAATGTCTTATCAAGTACGTTGCCATTCTCAAGGTTCTTGAGCTTTGAACGCACAAAAGCGGGACCCTTACCGGGCTTGCAGTGCTGGAAGTCTACAACGATGAAGGTCTTGCCATCCATCTCCACGCACATGCCAATCTTAATGTCTGATGCTGTAATAGTCATACGTAATATTTTTATTTAGTTAATTTATATATTCTAATCCAAGTCGTTGCGACAGATACAACCGCGCAAAGATAAGAATTTATTCTAAACCGACAAAACTTTTATCGCTGTTTAGCTATTTGTCGTAGTGAGCGCCAACGGCGTGGCACTCTACTTGCGGCCGCCACCAAAGGCGTAGCCGAGGCTTATAGCGAGGTGATTGTTGGCCTTCTCGAATATCTTGTATGCCACCGTCACACGAATATGTCGCGACAACTCGACACCCACACGCGGCATGAAGGCGAAGTGCGCACCATGGGGCGTGTTATCGGCATTTACTTCGCTCCACGCAACGCCCATGCCGAAACCAACAAAGGGCGACACCATACGCCCCTGAAAGAAGTTATAGTCGGTGGTGACGAGCAGGTTTTCGCTGATAAACTTGTAACTATATGTAACATTTGCCATGCTCGTGCCACGATACATCGAGCAGAGCGACACGTTAAGGCCCAAATCCACAGGTGCCGCAGCGAAATTGTAGCGCAGCTCGATGGCGGCATCGACACCTTGGCGCGACTTGCCATAGAGGGGCATATCCTTAGCTGCCGTGGCAAGACCGACACTCAGCTCCAGCTCCAGAGCCCTCACCGTGCGCTGGGCCGCAACATCGACGGTAGTCATAAGTAGCACGACGATGCAAACAGAAATAATTCTCTTCATACTCAATATTAGGATTAAGAAGGAGCGGGTGCTACCCCACTCCTTCTACTATATATAACGATTAGAGGTTTTCGAGCGTATAGTCAACCATCTTCTGACGAATGTTAACCATGTCGTTGGGACGCATCGAGTGATTTTGGTCGGGGTAGACCATCATATCGTACTGCTTGCCGGCACGATTCAGGGCGCGACACATCTCCATCGTATTCTGGAAGTGTACGTTATCGTCGGCTGTGCCATGGATAATCAACAGACGTGTGTTGTTCGACAGGCGGTCCGCAAAGTTGATGGGCGAGTTATCGTCATAGCCCGCGGGATTATCCTGTGGCAGGCCGTTGTATATCTCCGTATAGATAGAGTCGTAGTAGCGCCACGATGTCACGGGAGCCACAGCGATAGCCATCTTAAAGAGACCATCGCCCTTGAGAGCACAACCCAAGGCCATAAATCCACCATACGACCAGCCATAGATACCTATGCGCGAAGCATCCACAAACGACTGCTTGCCAAGATGACGGGCAAACGATATCTGATCCTGCACCTCTGCATAGCCGAGGTTGGCGTATGTCACCTTCTTGAAATCCTCACCACGGAAGCCCGTGCCACGAGCATCGCAGCATGCCACGATATAACCATTGCGTGCAAGGGTCTCCTCCCAGTCCGTAGTGTAGCGATTCTCTATCTGCTGCGAGCCGGGACCCGAATACTGTGTGATAAATACGGGATACTGCTTCGCAGGGTTATAATCCTTGGGATAGATAAGGAAATACGAGAGCTCATCGCCACGCTCGGTGGTAAATGTGTAGTAGTTGCGCTGATATGCGGGCTTCTGGTCCGTAACCTTGCCGAGCATCAACGAGCGCACCTCCCTGCCCTTAGCATCGTATACGGCAGCCGTAGGATAGCAGTCCGTAGCCGAGTGCTCAGCAGCAAAATACTTCATATCACCCGATGGATATACCCTCCAATAGCCGGGCTTAGATAGCAGACACGTCTTCTTATTGCCATCGAGACCTATAGAGTATAGGTGGCGCTCCATGGGCGACTGCTCGGTAGACATATAGTACAACGTCTTCTTATTCTCCGAGAGGCCAACGAGCTGTGTCACCTCCCACTCACCCTCGGTGATAGCATTGATGCGGCCATTAGCCACAGAGTGCAGGTAGAGGTGGAACCACCCCGCCGTTGTCTCCTCGCGCACGATGAAGCGGTCCTCGTCGATGAAGGTGATGGTCGCATTGTTGGGACGCTCGACATAACGCTCATCTCTCTCCTCGTATATCACGCGCTCCGTGCCGTCAGCCTCAATCATGACAACCTCGAAGTGGTTCTGCAGGCGGTTAACACGGTAGAAATACAAATTTCCCGCAGGGGTGTAGTCTATGCGGGGGATGTACTGGTCGGCATCCTCGCCAAGAGGTATCTGACGTGTCTCCTTGGTGTAGAGGTTGTAGACGTGCATCGTGACTATAGAGTTCTCCTCGCCAGCCTTGGGGTACTTGAAGCGGTATGCTTCGTTGTAGAGGTTGGCATCGTAGCGCATCATCTCGAACTCCTTAACGCGGCTCTCGTCAAACTTGAGATAGGCAATCTCGCGGCCATCGGGCGAGAAAGCATAGGCCTTGGTGAAGCCATACTCCTCCTCGTATACCCAGTCGGTAGTACCGTTGATGATATGATTCCACTTACCATCGTTGGTGATGTTGTATATCTCGTTTGTCGTGAGGTCGTAGACGAAGATGTCGTTCTCGTAGCCCATGGCAAGGAATTTAGAGTCGGGCGAGAACGATATGTCGCGCACATCGTCAATCTTTATCGTCGAGCCATCGGGACAGGCGATGTAGTAGTCCGAGGTGAACGAGTGACGATATATCTCCTTGCGCGGCGAGGCGCCACCATCCCAAATCTCGTAGAGCGTCATCGTGCCGTCGGGCGAGCGGTCGAAAGACATGATAACGCCACGACCCGTGAATACCACCTCACCATCCCCGGGCTTGGCGTAGTCGTACATGACGACATTCTTGCCATCGAGCTCCATATACTGGTGTGTGCCCGCTACAGGCGTGAGCGATGCAGGCGAGATATATGCCGTCGGGGCAGTACGCGCCTCGACCATCTCAAGATAGCTAACCTGTGCCATGGCCGTCATCGTCACAGCAAGGAGAGCTACGGTTGTTAATAGTTTTTTCATTATCGTAAAGTTTTAAGTTATACTCGTCAAACCAATCAGCCACCTATGGCCTGTTATTCCCCAATCTCCCTAATCTCCCTAATCTCCCTAAACTCTCTAAATCACAAGCCAGACGCCAAACTAACCAACAAGACCCTCAGTGAGTCTAAATGCTGGATTGTTGAGGTAGTTTGAGGCTGGTCGCAGGGAGAAAAAGCGGAGTTTACTCGAAGTAAATGAGCATTTTTCTCACAAGCCAGACGCCAAACTAACCAACAAGAGAGCGTTTAGATGTCGTCGATAGAGAAGTCATAACTAAGCCTCTTACCCGTCGTGAACTTCGAGTTGTCGAGCTTGGAGTTGAACTGATCCACGGTGACACGGATGTTCTCCTCGTAGGGCGGCATGAGAAGGTCGAAGTTAAGGGCATAGTGTATGGCTGTCTCGATGATGGCGATGAGAGCCTCGCGGTCTATCTTCCTTGTGCCAAAGGCCATGGGGCGCACGATGGTCTGGCGCTTACCCTCAACCCAAAAGCACTTCTCGCGGTTGATGAAGATACGACCTATAAGGTATCCCTCGTCGGCATTACGGTTATATTTCAGCGAGTCGGAGAGGAAGTTATAGATGTTGATAACACCCATATATGAGTTCTCCCTATTCTGCTGAATGTAGCTGTTTTGCCAGATGATGTGGTTCGAGTCGAACTCGAAGACATCGGTATGCATCTGAAAGAGGAGGATGTCGCTTGCAACCTGCAACTGAGCCTCGAACTTACCACGGTCGCGATACTCTATGCGCACACGGCGGTCGAGCTTGCCATCGAGTTCATCGTCAATCTCCGAGGCCATCTCGAAGAGTGTCTCCTTAAGCTCGTTGAACGTAGTAAAGGTATTGTCGAAAATCTGCTGCTTGAGCGTAGACTTACGAACGATAGCCTCCAAAATCTTCTCTCTTAACGTACTCATATTGTGTTTAGGTATGTTATTCGTTCTCGGCAGCCTCTCTTTCGGCAGCCATTGACATAATAATCAACGCGACCTAATGTAAAGAGCCCACCTCTAATTAATTATCGTAGGCGTAGTGTTTGTCCATCCACGAGAGGTGTCGTAGGACGTATCTTATTCAGGCGCGACAACTGCGTGAGGCGTATGCCATAAATCTGCGATATGAGGTGCAAATTCTCGCCCTCGACCACCGTGTGGAACATGCCCTCGCCATTCCAACGTGCCGCCTTACGCTCGATGTAGAGCACATCGCCATCCTCAGGCTGCGTGCGCCCCTCCACGTCGTTGAACTTACGCAATGTCGCGGGCGACACCTCGAAGAGCTCGCCAATACGCTCGTAGGTATCACCCTTCTTGGTGATGATATAGTGCGCTCCGTTGGTGCGGAAGACATTATAGCCAAAGTGCGAGTTTATCGACACGCGGAAGTTGTTCGGGTCGATACCCCTCTCGGCATAGGCGGTGGTGACATCGCGCGGCATCTCAGGGATAACCTTATCTGTGGTCACGACACTCTCTACAGGCTGCGAGGAAGGAGCACTCGGCTGCAACGATGCGAGGTCGAGGCTGAGCTCATTGGCAAGGTAGTCGTCATAGAGCTTCAAGCCATCCTTGCGGTCCAAGAGGTAGAGGTGGTAGCGCTCGATAACACCGATAAGTCGCTCGGCATAATCCGGGGCTGTAGCATAGCCCGCCTTCTTAAGGCCCTTAGCCCAGCTCTTATAGTCGTCCGTAGCGTAGGCAAAGAGGAAGTCGTAGCGGCTGCCACTACATAGGAAGTCGGCATGGTCGGCAAAAGACTCCTCGGCCGTATCGTAGACACGGAAGCAATCATCGGGGCGGTCGTCGTTATGCGTGATGGTCTTCCCCGTCCACGACCCCTTACACTTTATGCAGAAGTGGTTGTTGGCCACACGCGCCAAGTAACCATTGCCGAAGCCCGACTCGAGGAAGGCCTGACCCATGGTGATGCTCGCGGGGATGCCGTAGACCTCCATATTGTCTACAGCCGTCTCGCGCCACATGTATATGTACTCCTCGGGGGTGAGCTTAACCCACTCCTTGACAGGTTGCTGCGCACTATCAGCATCAGGCTCGTTGACCTGAGCAAACGCCGTAGGGGCCGCAACAACCATAGCCACAGCCATCATCACAACACTAAACACACGATATAAAGTCACTCTCATATCACTCATCAGTTTCACACATGCATAGTTTTCCGCAAATATACAAAAAAAAGTGAAATATGACAACTAACCGAATAAAAGAGATAAAAAAATAGGGGTTAACTAAAAAGTAACTTAGTCAACCCCTCATACCCAAGATAGTGAATAGGCTTAGAACTCAACTACAGGAGCAGTCTCAGCACCCTCCGAAGCCTCGAACATAGCCTTACGCTCGAAGCCGAACATCGAAGCGATAAGGTTTGTCGGGAAGCGACGAATCTTCACGTTATACTTCTTAACAGCCTCGTTATACTTTCTACGCTCGGTAGAGATGCGGTTCTCCGTACCCTCGAGCTGAGCCTGAAGGTCGCGGAAGTTGGTGCTTGCCTTAAGGTCGGGGTAGCTCTCCGAGATAGCAATGAGGCGACCAAGAGCCCTGCCTACCTCGTCCTGCGCAGCCATCCACTGCTCCATCTCCTCGGGTGTAGCCGTAGAGGGGTCTACAGTGATAGAGGTTGCTGCGCTACGTGCTGCCGTAACAGCCTCGAGCGTCTCCGCCTCATGCGAAGCATAGCCCTTAACCGTATTTACAAGGTTGGGAATGAGGTCGCTACGACGTTGGTAGACGGTCTCGACATTCGCCCACGCCTCCTCAACGGTGGTCTCCTTCGACACAAGTCCATTATAGGCACTTATGGCCCATACAACGATGACGGCAATAATGCCGACAATAATCCACATCTTCTTGTTTTTCATACTTTTACACTATTTTTATTGTTAGACATTTCATTACCAGCGTGAGCCGCCGCCACCACCGCCAAACGAGCCACCGCCGAAGCCGCCACCAAACGAGCCGCCACCGCCACCAAAGCCGCCACCGCCCATGGGGAATATCCAGAGGCCACCACCACGACGGGGGCCCTGATGGTCGTTGCGCTGCGTAGTGCGCGTATGCTCCGAGTGACAGTTGTCGCAGACAAGCTTCTCGACGATAACAGCAGAGGTCATCGTGCGCTCCACAACACGCAGCTTATGCTTGCCGCAGCTCGGACACTTCGTCTTCTTATACTCATGGACGAGCAATAGGAGGATAGGGAACAATATGAAGCAGAGGGCAAGGAGAAGTGCCAACATTGCGCCATCGTCATCAGCCTCCGCAACAGGGAGCTCGCCATCGGTGAAGAGCTTATCCACGGCACGCATACCTGCGACCATGCCGGCAGAATAGTCGCCATCGCGGAAGTAGGACAACATATAATCCTGCTGAATCCTCACACATAGCGCATCGGGGAGTACACCCTCGATGCCGTAGCCCGTGAAGAAGCGTATCTCGTGCATATCCTCAACCAAAAGCACGCCAAGGCCATTGTCCAGCTCATCGTCGCCAACACCCCAGCGCTCGAAGAGGCGCTCGCCAAAAGAGAAGGGGTCGCGAGGCTCAATGTCGCGAACAGCTACGATGGCGACCTCAGCAATACCGCGCGCCTTGAGCGAGTAGCACAACGAGTCGAGAACAGCAACAGCATCGTGCGAGAGGATGCCATCGGGGTTCGACACGAAACGTGTGCGGTCCCTAAGTTGTACGTTGGGCACATCACCAATGCGGTATGCACGCGCCACAGACTCGGTAGTTGTCACACCAAGGAGCATGACAACGACAGCAACAATTCTTAATACTCTACCTTTCATACTATATATACAAACACGGGCGCAACCGAAATATTGTATCGGCAACGCCCGTGTGTCAACCTTTGTATCACAAATGACTACTTCTTGGCATCTATGACCTCACACAGGCGCTGGAATACCTCATCCATAGTACCAAGACCATTGATGCCGGCATACTTATGCTGCTTCTCGTAGTGGTCGGCAACAATGGCTGTCTGTGCACGATAAACCTCGATGCGGTTGCGTATAACATCCTCCGAGGCATCATCGGCACGACCTGAATCCTTGCCACGCAACAGTATGCGACGTACAAGCTCATCCTCGGGGACGTCCATGTATACCATAATGTCGACCTTAGAGTCCATCTCGGCAAGCATAGCATCGAAAATCTCGGCCTGAGCCGTGGTGCGAGGGAAACCGTCAAAAATGCAACCCTTGTCCGCATGTGTGCGCATATAGTCGCTCACCATCTTAACTACAATCGAGTCGGGAGCAAGCTCACCACGCGATATATAGGCCTCCATGCTCTTGCCAAGCTCCGTGCCACGCTTTATCTCCGACCTAATAACCTCACCCGTAGATATATGGTAGAGGTCGTAGTGCTCGGCAAGGCGTGCTGCCTGCGTTCCCTTACCACATCCCGGGGCTCCAAAAAGTATTATGTTTAACATTTAATTTAAGTTTTATGTTACGTGTCGTTGAAAAAAATTTGAGGCAAAGGTATATTTTTTTTTGCAACTTTCCAATCAAAAAGGTACTTTTGCAAAAAATTTATTTATTACCCTATTATGAAGAGTAAACAGACCACAGAGATAGCCTCGCTCGGCGAATTTGGTCTTATCGACCGCCTCACAGCACGCCTCGGAAAGCGTAAGAGCACGACACTGAAAGGTGCGGGTGATGATGCTGCCGTCATAGACCTCGGCGATGAGGTGTTGCTCCTTACCACCGACATGCTCACCGAAGGCATAGACTTCGACCTTAGCTACTTCCCGCTAAAGCACCTCGGATATAAGGCCATCGTCCGTGGCGTGAACGACATCCTCGCAATGAACGCACAACCCGAGCATGTCGTCGTTGCCCTCGGCGTCTCGGCAAAGATATCGGTGGAGGCTCTCGACGAGCTATACGAGGGTATGGAGCATGCATGCAACGAGCTCGGCATAGACCTCGTGGGTGGCGACACCACAGCATCGATAAACGGCCTCGTGATAACAGTATCGGCAACAGGTCGCGCAAAAAAGGAGGAGGTGGTATACCGCAGTGGCGCAAAGGAGCACGACCTTATATGTATAACATCGAACCTCGGAGCTGCATACATGGGACTACACCTCTTGGAGCGCGAGAAGCGCGTATTGAAGGATGTGGAGAACCCCGAGCCTAAGTTTGAGGGGCACGAGTACCTCTTGGAGCGCTACCTCAAGCCCCGCGCACGCACAAATGTCCTCGAGGCACTACGCGAGGAGGGAATACGTCCTACGACGATGATAGACCTCTCGGATGGACTCGCCTCAGACCTGCGACAGATATGTCGCGCATCGGAGTGTGGCGCACGAATATATCTCGAGCGCATACCCATAGCACGTCAGACGACGGAGCTTGCCGAGGAGATGCACATAGACCCTGTGATTGCTGCGCTCAATGGCGGCGAGGACCACGAGCTACTCTTCACCGTGCCCTTGGATAAGCAGGAGGCGGTGATGCGCTTAGGCCTTGTCGATGTCATAGGTCACATAACACGCCCCGAGAGCGGCGTGATACTCGTAACTCCCGATGGCGAGGGCATAGCACTCAAGGCTCAAGCCTTTGATAGATAGTGAGGAGTTTGTAGGGAATTTAAGGAATTTAAGGAGTTTAAGGAGTTTAAGGAGAGCGCTATCAGGCATTTCCCTAAACTCCCTAAACTCCCTAAACTCCCTAAACTCCCTAAGCTCCCTAATCTCCCTACTTAAGCGTATAAAACAGGTGCTCAATCTCGCGGAGCAGGTTACGCTGCGGGTCTTCGGGGGCGTAGAGGGCAAACATGATGGTGAGAATCTTCTCCCTCGAGGCATCCACCGACGAGAAGCTGACGAAGGGGCCTCCCATAAAGTCGTTGTTCACCTCCCACCATCCGCGTAGCTCGACCCACTCACGGCCGGCACGCTCCACGGTGGTGCTATAGACGGGGGCCTCCTCATTGACACCGAGATAGGAGCCAACAGCTCCCTTGCTCGTAATAGACGAGAGCTTATTGTCGAGCGACATCATCAGCCACCGTGGTGTCATATCCTCAGCATCGGTATACGTAGACTCGTAGACGAAGATATACTGCGCCTTATTCGGGTAGTCGCGGAGATACCACGTGAGGCTCTTGTCGGCCGTCGTAGCCTTAAAGAAGCCCTGAGGTATAAGCATCTCGAAGCCCGTCGTAGACTTAAAGTCCGCCATAAGCTCCTCGGCAGGGCGGGCAGCATAGTAGCTATTGCTCTTCTTACGCTCACCCTCCTCCAACGCATTGCGTATGGCATCAGCTGCCGAGGTGACAAACGCCACGGCTGAGGCGACAGAGGGTGCGGTGACGACGACAACACTCTGCGGACGTGCATATACGTTCCTCTCGACGCTAAACGAGGGCGCTGTGACGGCCGCATTGACGTTAACGACAAGGAGGTTGCCATACATCCTATCTATGTTCGAGGCTCTATCGGGTGCCACCTGCTTAACGATGTTGAAGAGGCCCTGCGGGCGCGTGAGTCCCGGAGTGGGAGACTCCAAGAGGTCGCAGACGGCATACGACAAGTCGCCACGCCACGCCTCATCGTCACAAATGACTACGACATCGTAGTTCTCGCCAGCGGTGTTCTTCGTGGGCATATCGCTCTTGACGGTGCAGCCCGCAGCGATAAGCGCCACAGCCGCAGCAATAAATGTGTAGATTATACGTTTCATAGTCGCAAATGGTTAAGTATCACACTATGCCCCATGCGCACAAACATCGGGCTACATACCTACAAAGGTAGTGATATTTTTCTTTTTACGAAAAAAAAGTTACTTTTGTGAGCTGAAACAAAACGTAGCACGAGAATGAGAATAAACCCAGGCACGTTTCTACGCTGGATGTTTCCCAGCGTGATATGGAGCATCGACGACCCCGAGGGCATATACCTCACCTTCGACGATGGGCCCACACCCGGTGTGACAGAGTGGATACTCCAAACTCTCGACCGCTACAACGCCAAGGCTACATTCTTCGTCCTCGGCAAGAACGTGGAGCTATACCCCGACCTTTACCAGATGATACTCGACCGCGGACATAAGGTAGGAAACCATACCTACTCCCACCAAAAGGGGTGGCGCATGTCGCTGGAGCGTTATATCGAGGATGTAGACCTCGCGGGCGACATGGTTCACTCCGAGCTATTCCGCCCACCCTACGCACAGATAACACGCGCACAGCTGCGACAGGCAGCACAACGCTATCGTGTGGTAATGTGGAACGTACTCTCGCGCGACTACAATCGCAAACTATCGCCAAAGAAGTGCCTGCGAGGTACAATAAAAGGTCTGCGCGGAGGGGACATAATATCGCTGCACGACAGCGCAAAGTCGTTCCGCAATACGAGCTACGTACTGCCGGCACTGCTACGCATAGCACGCGAGAGGGGTTTAACGTGTAAAATATTGGAGCTATAACATGAGGATACTTGTCGCCATAACAGGGGCCAGCGGTGCAATATATGCCCGTCAGGTGTTGCAACTACTCTTAGATGCTAACGGTGTGGAGCGCATAGGTCTTATCCTTAGCGACCATGCCGAGGATGTCATCACGGCCGAGGGCGAGCACCTCCCCGACGATGTACGCATCACACGTTTCGAGAATGACGACATGTGGTCGTCGGCAGCAAGTGGCTCGGCACGTTGGGATGCCATGATTATCGTGCCCGCATCCATGGGTACGGTAGGGCGCATTGCCGCAGGCATATCGCGCACGCTCTTGGAGCGCGCTGCCGATGTGATGCTCAAGGAGCGCCGTCGCCTCGTCATGGTCGTGCGCGAAGCTCCCTACTCGCTCATACACCTGCGTAACATGACAACGCTCACCGAGGCGGGGGCTATAATCATCCCCGCATCGCCCTCATTCTACTTCCGCCCCGCGAATATCGAGGCTCTATGTCTTAGCATATCAACACGCGCCACGGAGATGCTCGGCATGGAGGTCGAACATCCACGATGGGGTGAATAGACTTCGCACGAAGGTTTCGCTATTGGCCACAGGTGATATAATCTTTAACGAGCTGCTCCTTAAGGTCGCCGATAGAGGAGAAGCGGCGCTCCTCGCGTATCTTCTCAAGGAGCGTGACACGCAGAATACGACCATAAAGGTCGCCCCTGAAGCCTATGACATGGGTTTCGAGAAGAAGTTCCTTGCCCCCCACCGAGGGGCGTATGCCTACATTCGACATGGCACGATACTTCCGACCATCAATCGTCACCTCCGAGCGATAGACACCACGCTCGACATCCGCATGACCATCAAGCATCATATTTGCCGTAGGAAAGCCCAACGCGCGGCCTATCTTACGGCCATGGATAACCTCTGCTTCGATATCTATCATAGGCATCACTTTGTCATCTGACTTGTAAGTTTGCGAACAAGGCTATACTCCGAGAAGAACTCGCGAGCAAAGACCCTAAGGACTGTATATAGAGGTATGGCCAAGAGCATGCCCCATATACCGCCCACGTAACCCGCGATGAGGATGACGAGAAAGACCTCCAAGGGGTGCGCCTGAACACGCTCCGAGTAGAGCGAGGGTTGGATGACGAAGTCGTCGATGAGCTTAACGACGACAATCGTAGCGACGATGACAACGGCCGTATATGCCACATTGCCATCAATGGGCGACAGCACACCCATGCACACCGCAGCAACACACCCTATACAGGGGCCGGCATACGGTATGAGGTTCATAACACCGATGATAAGGCCCACGAGGAGGGCATCACCCACAGCCATGCCGAAGAGCAGCATGACAACAGCGATGATGGTCATAAGGAGCATGCTCTCGACCATGAGGCCACCGAAATAGCGCGACAGGAGCGCCGTGATGGAGTGCAGAGCGTTATATACGTTGTTGCGATAGCGGTCGGGGAAGAAGAGCGCAACAAGGCGGTAGAAAAGGCCATCCTCCCTGAGGAAGTAGAACGTGATGAACGAGATGGAGAAGAAGGCGATAGCCGCAGAGGTGATTATCGAGGCTACGTTGGCAAAGGTCTTAACATAGTCCACGTCGACGAACTTCAACACGAAGCTCTTGAACGTAAGGCCTATATCCGTAATCTCGACAGAGAAGATGCTCTCCAGCATCTGCTCCACGTCGACAAGTGCATCCTCCAGCACCGCACCGACACCCTCCCACTCCACAGCAGCAAGCTCGTTGAGCTTACCGAAGAGCAACGGGATGAAGAGCCAGCACAGGAGCCCAAAGAGTATCCACATCGCGACGAGCGTGAGCGCCGCAGCGGCCGAGCGCGACATGTGGCGCCCCGAAACGGAGATACCCAGCAGGCGCTTGACAAGAGGGCGGCCAACGATAGCCAACACCGCAGCAATAAGGATATACAAGACCACCTTCCACAGGTAGCCTATGGCAAACAGCACGGCGGCAACGACAGCAAGCGTAGCCACACTCTTTATAATCTTCTCAACGGTCATCTTACGAACACTAATCTCTACGCTTAAGGCGCGCAATAGGTGTCTGCGAGCCTATGACAGGGTCACCAATCTCCACAAAGAGCTCCGAGTCCTTAGGTATGAGCACATCGACACGCGAGCCGAACTTGATGAAGCCCAAAACGCTATTCTGGTCCACGTTATCACCCGGCTTGACGTAGGTGACGATGCGACGGGCAACGAAGCCGGCAATCTGGCGCATGAGCACACGTGCGCCACTCTTAAGGCGTATAACCGTCGTAGCCCTCTCGTTCTCCGTAGACGACTTGGGATGCCACGCAACGAGAAAACGTCCATGGTGGTGCTTGGTATACTCCACAACGCCACCAACAGGCAGCCAATTCATGTGTACGTTGGTGACGGACATGAAGATAGATATTTGCATCATCTCGCAGTCCACATGCTCCTTCTCGTGCACAACCTCCGTGACAACAACACGTCCATCGCACGGCGAGAAGATGAGTTCGTCGTCGTGAATCTGCACGCGGCGAGGTTCTCGGAAGAAGGCGGCAACGAAGAACCAAAACACAACGAGGAAGCCTGCCATAAACCAGTCCCATGCCCCTTCAGTCTCGATGAAGAAGTAGACAATCAACCATATAGCCAGGCATATAAGGCCCGTAGTGCCGATTATAACATAACCCTCTTTGTTAATCTTCATAGGTATAGTTGTTTAGGTTATAACATATTCACAAGCTCCATGATGACGAGGTAGACAAGAGCAAAGGGCGCGGAGTAGATGAGGGCATCGAACCTGTCGAGCATGCCGCCATGACCGGGGAGGATATTGCCCGAATCCTTGATGCCCGCCTCGCGCTTAAACATCGACTCCACAAGGTCGCCAACAACAGACGTGACAGCGACAACAGCAGCAAGGCCCAACCACAGAGCATAGCTATCGTCGAGGACCCATGCTGCAACAGCACCAACACCCAAAGCCCCGGCAATACCTCCGAAGAAGCCCTCCCACGACTTCTTGGGCGAGATGCGCTCACACAAGCGGTGACGACCGAGGGTGATACCCACGAGGTAGGCAAAGACATCGTTGCCCCACACAATGAAGAGGTAGAAGAGGAAGTACCATGGCGCCCACACGCCACCCGACAGGAGCAGCGGGATGAAGGTCATAATAGCCATAGGCACAGCCACATATACCACACCGAGCATCGTGCTCGCAACATTGCGCAGCGGGTGCTCCGTAACGCCAAAGAGCTCCACAGCAAAGATGGCGAAGCATAGAAGAATAAATAGTGCGGTGCCCGCGATGGCAGCAACACCTACATCCGCCATGCCCGTAGCCTCCATGACACATAGCAGCGTGGCACCAAAGAGCATGAGGCCCGAGGCCAAGCCCAAAGCCTTACGCGGGCGGCACTCAACAGCCTCGGCAATACGATAAAACTCCCACATGCCGATGGTCGTTATCACAAAGAGCAACACCCAATAGGCATCGAAGCAGGTAGAGGCTCCGAGAACAATAGCAAGGAGCACAGCACCACTAAGCGTGCGCACAATAAAATTCTTCAGCTTATCACTCATCTTTTTACTCCGTTTTTTCGTTTTCCGCAGCAGGCTCAACGACGTATGTCACCTCCGAGGTGCTCTCCTCGTCGGCCTTAGCCCCATCCGTGGCATCCACCGCAGTGGCACTCATCGCTGCCTCCTTCTCTATCTGTTGGGCGCTCTTGCCAAGCACCTCCTCGATATCCTCCGTGAAGATTGTCTCCTTCTCAAGGAGCACCTCTGCAAGGCGCTCGATATTCGCTCTCTCCCTCACAACGATGTCGCGAGCAAGAGCCACAGCCTCATCCACAAGGCGGCGCACCTCCTCGTCGATAACCTCTGCCGTGCGCTCCGAGAAGGGTTTAGTGAACATGTCGCGCTGCCCCGTAGCGTCGTAGAAGCTGATGTTTCCAACCTTCGGGCTCATGCCGTAGTAGGCAACCATGGCGTAGGCCATCTTTGTCGTGCGCTCAAGGTCGTTGATGGCTCCCGTAGAGGTGACACCCATAAGTTGTTGCTCGGCAACACGTCCTGCCACCAACCCCGCCATCTTATGCACGAAGTGCTCGACGTTGTGGTTGACTCTCTCCTCGGGGAGGTACCACGTGGCACCTAACGAGCGGCCACGAGGGATAATCGTTATCTTCAACACGGGGTCGCAGTTCTTCAGGCGCCACATAACCGTGGCATGGCCCATCTCGTGTATCGCCGTAGCCCTACGCTCGGCAGGCGTCATAGGCATATTTCTGCGCTCCAAGCCCCCGACGATGCGGTCGATGGCTGCGAGGAAGTCGCTCTGCTCGACAACCTTATGGTTGTTACGCGCAGCGATAAGCGCCGCCTCGTTACATACGTTGGCGATGTCGGCACCCGCAAATCCCGGGGTCTGCCTTGCCAAGAACTCCCTATCGAGCTTGTCGTCGAGCTTCAACTTGCGAAGGTGAACGTCGAAGATAGCCTTGCGCTCCTTGGCATCCGGGAGGCCCACCTCTATCTGACGGTCGAAGCGCCCCGCACGCATGAGTGCCTTGTCGAGGATGTCCACCCTGTTTGTCGCAGCGAGGACGATGACACCCACATTTGTCTGGAAGCCAT
>JAFVWO010000089.1 GCA_017501625.1 Alistipes sp. | reverse complement strand
GGATAAAAGCTAATACACTTTCATCAAAATATGTCTGTTACTCTCTAAGAGCACTACAAAATTAAGCATTTTTATCTTAACGAGCAACACTCTTTGCGACATAATACTACGCTCTACGCTACGCCTTTAGAATAATTATTGCATGAGGCGTAACACTGAGAGCGTTTTTTTACTAATTTTGTGTTGTATTTACGACCTTATGGGTAATTAATAGACCATGAACACTGAGGTTAAAGATAGATTATTCACGCGCGACTATATCTTCGTATGCATTGCGGCATTTATGATGTCGTTCTCGTTCTTCATCCTTGTGCCTACGTTGCCACTATATCTCAAAGATACCTTCGGCATAGGTCAGGCGATGGTTGGCGTGGTGCTCTCGTGCTATGTCGTTGCGGTGCTCAGCGTAAGACCCATGGCGGGGTTTGTTGCCGACACGCTGCCGCGTAAGAGCGTGTATATCATCTCATACGCCATCTTCGTGGCATCGTTCCTCGGTTACTTCTTCATCACGCAGACCCTCGCGTTGTTTATACTCCTGCGCATATTTCACGGCTTCTCATTCGGCATGCTCACAACGGCAGGAAATACCCTCGTGATTGATGTCATGCCCTCATCGCGTCGTGGCGAGGGCCTCGGATACTATGGCGTTACGAATAACCTCGCCATGGCCTTTGGCCCTATGGCGGGACTCTTCATAATCTCGTCAGGGAACTATACGTTGCTCTTCCTCACATCGCTCGTTACGGGAAGCATCGGCTTAATCCTCGGTGCTCTGGTACGCGCACCGAAGCGAGAGATTAAGGAGAAGGTTGAGTTTAAGCTCTCGGCTGACCGCTTCTTTATGAAGGAGGGTATTCGCGCCTGCATAGCCTTTATGCTTCTTGCCATACCCTATGGCATGACGACAAGCTACATGGCACTATATGCCAAGTCGGTAGGCATAACGCACAATGCAGGGCTATTCTTCACCGTCATGGCAGGTGGACTTATAGCCTCGCGCCTACACTCGGGCAAGCAGGTGGATCGCGGATATATCACCGAGACAATACGCTTAGGTATATGTATCGCCTTCCTCGGTGCTCTTGGCGAGGCATTGTTGGCTGCGGCCGGCGAGCATAGTGTTACGTTGGCATACGTCGTCTACTTTGCTACGGCCTTCCTCTTCGGCTACGGCTATGGCACCATGTTCCCCGCCTACAACACGCTATTCATAAACCTCGCGCCCAACTCGCGCCGTGCAACGGCAAACGCCACCTACCTCACTGGTTGGGATGTGGGCATAGGTGGCGGTATGCTCCTCGGCGGTTATATTGCCGAGTATGGCTACTCGTATTGTTATATCTTCGGTGCCGTCCTCGTGCTCTTGGCGCTAATATTCTTCGTGGTGTCGGTAACGCCACACTTCCATAAACACAAACTGCGTTAGCGTCACACCTTGAGGTAGGTTCTGAGCGTGTCGACATATTCGGCAAAGGCCTTACGCCCGGTGTCGGTTATGCGGCATACGGTGCGTGGCATCTTACCCCTAAAACCCTTCTCCACGTCGATATATCCCGCCTTTTGGAGCTTGTCAAGCTGCACGCTGAGGTTGCCTGCCGTGGCGCCGGTCTCGGTACGTATGTAGACAAAGTCGGCCTCCTCGACACCTATGAGTATCGAGATTATTGCCAAGCGTAGCTCGGAGTGTAACAGCGGGTCGAGCGGCTTAAGCATCCTTCAGTCGTTTTGAGCGGTTGTAGAGTATGTGCCCCGGTATCACCATCATAACAAGAAATATCAGCGCAAAGATAAGAATATCTGCGTAAAGTATCGCCTCTATAGGCTCGAAATCGCACTCTTGTATCGTTGCGCTGTGCCTACGAAGGAGCAGATGCCACGCGGGGATTAGTAGCGAGAGAATCACGCCTGCCTTACCCGCTACGGTGAGCACCCTATGTCGGCATATCTTGCCCGTAATTACTGTGCCCATACCCATGAGCATCGCTGTAAGGTATAGTATGCTCGCACCGTATACCATCGCAGCGATGAGAGCCATTCCGAATGAGAGGCCGAAGACAACCCATACGGCATTTACGCTGCGATCTAGGTACGACTTGGGGCGTAATGGCAGAGCGCGACGGTTGAGAATGAGCGTACCTATGCCACCCACCGCGGGAATAAGAAACCATGCCCATAGACATAGTGGTATGGGTAGGTGACATACCTGTGCAACATACTCCAGTAGCGACACTATGAGGGTGGTGTAACCCCACAGTAGAAAATATTTGCCACTCTCGCTGTCGATGTGTGCCGAGGTGTCTGCAATCATCCGCGATATTATCTCTATACTGCGGTGCTCGTCAAGTCTATCGTTGCCTGTGCTCATACCTACTCGTTGCTTTTGTATCGCTCGATAAATATATAATCTACGAGGTCGTAGAGGAATACTATGCACAAACCTCCCACAGCCCATAAACTCCAGCTTAGCCCGTGGGAGCTGAAGTAATCTATGCCTAACATTATTGCACATGTTAGTGCTAAGTGCGCTGCGCGATGTTGTAGTCGCCTTGCAGCCGGTAACTCACGACTTTTATTATCCATAACTCTCCTTATTATTTAGTTTGTAACTCATTTTGTTTGTGCAAATATAAACAAGTTTATAAAATAAACCAAGTTTCTTTGCAAAAAAATTATATCGTCCTTCTTGAAGATAGGGGAGGGAGATTTTTGCGATAAAGGATGTTGACAAGTGTAACGAATTGTTAATCAATGATATAGCCATGTGTAATATGGTCAATGTCCAACTACCTGAATATCAGATGGTTGAAAAATTAGATTTTTAACGATGGCTAACTTGTTGATAATCAGTGTTGATTTGGGTCGTGCGCTGAAAAACTTTTGCCCGCGAAATTTGGGGAATAGTCGTTTTGCTTCATACCTTTGCATAAACGAAAGCACGAAATAATACCAACTAAAATTATACGTACTATGAGAACAGAGCATCTATATTATCTGTTATTCGCGCTACCACTTATTTTTGCTGCGTGTGATAGGACGGCTGGCGATGACGAGTGGGATGTGATGGTTGACACCGACCCTACGCCAATATATTTCGTTGTCAAAGATGGCGAGGGCAACAACCTGCTTGATGAGAATTGGGCCGGGAACATACTAAATACGGAGATTACACTCTCGGTGAATCATGCCGAGCCTATAGATATTACGACAACGGGTGAGGTGGCCAATGCCGACAACCCGGGCCTCTATCTTGGCACTGCTAAGGTGGATGATATTGACACTCCATGCCTTGAGTATTGGTATATACACCACAACGAAGAGGGCGAGCGACAGCATTTTCGTATATTTTGGGGTGATGGCAGCTCGGACGTGGTGGAGATAAGCTACTACTTCACGGCACACAACAAGGGCGAATATGTCGTATGCCACCAGAAGGTATGGCTTAATGGCGAGCCAAATGCCGAGGGGTCGCTCGTTGCAACCATCACTAAATAGAACCTTTACAAAACATTAAAGCTATGAGACGTTGTATTATATATCTTGTTGCGGCGGCGGCTTTTGTTTCGCTTGCATCGTGCGAGCGACTCGTGATGGAACTATTCGTTGAGAGACCTCTAACGGACCTCAATGACAAGATTGATGAGCGAGAAGAGAAGCGCAACATCCACCCCTTCGAACTATATATCACCACCGCCGAGCCGGAACTACACGCGCGCAGGTTCTACGGTGATAGTCAAGATACTAAGACCTCGATGGATCCTACACCAAACGATTGGTTTGAGCTGAGGTACGAGCCCGATGGGTCGTTTAGCTTTGTGCTCGATTGTCGATGGGCATCGCTCGACGACAATATAAGGAGTAACACCAGCATATACCTAAGGCCTACGGAGGGTGTCCCCTTCGAGCTTAACAAGTGTTACTATTTTGGTGACTACAAGGGAGCGATGGAGGATGGATATATCTTGAGCGACAGTTATATAGAGCTATATATATTTGATATGCAGAGGGATAATCCTTATGAACCAATTATCTACGTATCAACATCGGGCTGGATAAAGTTTACGCACTATGAGTCATATAGCGGCTCGGCATTCCTTATGGATAACGCCGAGATTATCGACGCGGAATTTTACTTCGAGACGGTCGATGCTGAGAGTGGCGAGGTAGTTATGCGTGGCGAAAAATGTAAATTGGAGAATTGCTGGGGTGAATTATACTAAAACCATGCTATATCGTTGTAATGAGTATGCCAATGAGCAGTAAATTGTGCCTATAGATAATAGGGAGGCTGACTAAAAGTAACTTAGTCAGCCCCTGATATGAATTGACCCCAAAAGTTTGGACAAAAAACTTTTGGGGTCAATTCATATTTTTAGCAGAGTACTTTACTCCTCAGCCTCGTTATTGGGTAGCTTGAACTCCGTGAAGCCGGCCTTCACGAGGATGTTGTACCACGCAAAGCACTTCTTCATATCCGAAACATGTACACGCTCGCGGTCGTACTCGGGGAGCACCTTAGCAAACTCTGCCTCGATTTTGTCGGCAGACTCCTTGTGCGAGATAGCCTCCTTACCCTCTGTGTAGTTCCAAATGTTGGTGAATACATCTGCAAGGGCAATATCCTCGCCCTCGGTGAACATAGAAATCTCGGTTAGGGCACTCACGCGCGATGTTGCCGAGGCGTTCATGCGCTTGCCGTCGAGGAGCGACTCAACGATAACACCACGCATCGACTGTGCTACATACTTATACAAACCGGGCTGGCCAGAGATTGCCAAAATATCCTTCAACTCCATAATTTTTAATAGTATTCGTTAGATGTTACAACGATAAAATATTATTGTCTTAAAATTTTAACGCTACAAAGATAAATATTTTTTGTAAAATTTATTACTTTTGTGGTTAGTAAATGATTAATTCTATTTGAGCGTATGGAAAGCAAGAAGATTGAGATCATACAGATAAACATATCGGGTGAGGATAAGCCCGGGCTAACGTCCTCGCTCACGGGCATCTTGGCGAGTCACGATGCCTTCATCCTCGACATTGGACAGTCGAACATTCACCAGTCGCTCACGCTCGGCATCCTCTTTATGACTACACCCGAGCGCTCGGGGCAGATTATGAAGGAGCTACTGTTCAAAGCCTCGGAGATGAACATCGCAATACGTTTCACGCCTATCGACGAGGAGGAGTATAGTCGTTGGGTTACGGGGCAGGGTAAGAATCGTTACATCCTCACGCTCGTGGGGCGTAAGATTACGGCCGAGCATATATCGCAGGTCACGCACATAATCTCCGAGGAGGGGCTGAACATCGACGACATAAACCGCTTGACGGGTCGTATGCCCTTGGATGAGGATGAGCGTGCGCCGAAGACGAGCATCGAGTTTTCGGTGCGTGGTACCCTCTCGGACAAGGGGCACCTACAGAACGAGTTGATGAAGATTGCCAATAAGGGCGATGTAGATATATCGTTCCAGAAGGATGGCATCTTCCGTCGCTCACGTCGTCTGATATGCTTCGATATGGACTCTACGCTTATCACGACGGAGGTTATCGACGAGCTGGCCGACAGGGCGGGCGTAGGCAAGGAGGTGCGCGAGATTACGGAGCGTGCCATGCGTGGCGAGATAGACTTCTGCGAGAGCTTTAAGGAGCGTGTGGCGCTACTCAAGGGCTTAGATGTCAGCGTCATGGAGGATATTGCCGTAAATCTGCCCATCACCGAGGGTGTAGACCGTATGATGACGATATTGAAGCGTGTGGGCTATAAGACAGCAATACTCTCGGGTGGTTTCACCTACTTTGGTAACTACCTGAAGCGTCGCTTTGGCTTCGACTATGTATATGCCAACGAGTTAGAGGTGGAGAACGGCAAACTCACGGGGCGCTATACGGGCGAGATTGTCGACGGTACGCGCAAGGCCGAGTTGTTGCGACTACTATGTCAGTTCGAGAATATCGACATACAGCAATCTGTAGCTGTGGGTGATGGTGCCAACGACCTCCCGATGTTGAACATCGCAGGCCTCGGTATCGCCTTCCATGCCAAGCCTAAGGTGCGTGCTACGGCACGACAGTCCATATCTACCGTTGGTCTTGACGGCATCCTCTACTTCCTCGGTCTTAAGGACTCATGGGTAGAGTCGCGCGTGGAGGTTAAGAATGAGTAGATTTGTCGCCATACTATCCGTTATGTTGCTTGTCGGCTGCTATAATAGTGCCGACAAGCCTCGTATTACGCCCTCTAGGCCTACGCCTACGACGACCATAGCACGTCTGCATGATGTTGTGGGTAGTGGGGGTGTCATTCTCGATGGTAACTACGTTGTCGAAGGGCGCGTTGTATCGTCAGATGTGGACGAAAATTTCTACCGCACGCTCATTGTCGAGGGCGATGCTTCTGCCGTGGAGGTCATGGTGGGCATGCCGAGGCTCGAGGCAGACTACCCCGTAGGGCTTAAGGTGGCGCTGTGCCTCGATGGCTGCTATGCCGACTATGGCTATGGAGTGTTGCAGGTGGGGCGCAGAGGTACTGGTGGATATGCCGTGGATTACTTGGCCTCCAAGGAGGCGTTGGATAGGGTCGTTGTGCGAAGCACGGATGTCGTACCGATAGAGCCTACGGTTGTTACCATCGCTAACATAGATAAGAGCATGTGTGGTCGCCTCGTGCGTGTGGAGTCGCTGCACCTTGTCGCTGCCTCGTCGGCAGCGGAGGATGGCGCTACGCTTGCCGATGCTCGCTGGGCGGGGTATACGCTCTTCAAGGATGAGCGTGGCGATAGCGTTGCCCTCTATACGCGCGACTATGCTGCGTTTGCAGATGCAGCCGTGCCGTGCGGTAATGTAGCTATCACGGGCATCTTGCAGTGGGGTAAGTACGATGGTGGCAGGGAGTGTTATCAACTTAAGATGCGCTATGCGGATGATTGTGTTGTTCGTTAGTGTCGTGCTGCTATGGGCGTGCGACGGTGAGCGTGAGATGGAACGTAGCACGGAGGTGTCGATAGCCTACCTACGCTCCATGGCTACCGCTACAGTTGTCGATATAGGCCATGACTACGTGATACGTGGCAATGTCGTCGCGAATGATATCTTTGGTGAGGTGACAAAGTCGTTTGTCGTTGCCGATGATACGGGTGGCGTTGTTGTCGAGGTGGACTCTCGCTATGTATACACCCTCGTGCCGCTATTCTCTACTGTCGCGGTACGCTGCTCGGGGCTTAGCCTCGGACGTATTGGTAATAGGGTGTCGCTGGGCGTGCGCTCTGAGGAGGATAGCTACGTTGCACGCATCCCCGAGGCAGAGATATATAACCACGTATCGGTGGATAGCACATCGATGCACCATGTCGAGCCCCGACGTTGCCTTATTGCCGACATTACGGAGGAGGATATGCTTAGATATGTGCGTATAGACTCGTTGTGTGCTGTGGAGCGAGGTGTGGCGTGGACGGAGGTAGATACGCTCACTGGTGATAGGATTACCACGGTGCGCCACTTTAGCGACGGCCACGATACGTTGCGTGTTGTCACTGCGGGCGACTGCAACTACGCCTCATATACTCTTCCCGAGGGCGTTGTCACCCTCGCGGGCATTGTCGATTGGTACGATGGAGCGTTGGCGCTGCGTGTGACTAATAGGGCTATAGTCGTGTACAAATAGGTGAGCTCGCTATATGGCTGATTATCTTTGTGAAGGTAGATAGACATATAACATGGGGATGACTAATTGCTTTTAGTCATCCCCTGTTCTTTAGAAGGTAATGCCGATTAGAACTTGTCAGCATTCTCCTCTGCCCACTTCTCGATAGCCTCCTGAGCCTCTTTCTTCTCCTCGTCGGTGAGAGTCTTCTCCCACTCGGTGAACTCCTTAGTGAGCTTCTCTGCCTTCTCGTAGTCGCCCGCCTTAGTAGCCTCAAGGCACTCCTCCATGTAATCTACAGCCTTAGATGCGGGGCTGCTGCATGCTGCGAACATGGCGCAAGCAGCCATCAACACGAATAATTTCTTCATAATCGTTAAATTTAATAGTTAGACATAGAGTATCATTTCAACCCTTTAGTACAAAGGTAGGTATAATTTACCTAATGTGCAAATTATTTTGCTATTTAATTCTGTTTAATCATTGCGGGCAGGTGTCGAGCTGTTGTAGGCACAAAACAACCTCGGCTTACCTGCCCGCGGGGATTATTTACTGTTTCTCCCAGTTGAACGGCTCAAAGTTAGCATCTTTGGCCTTCCACGACGGCTTACGCATGGCGTAGATGACAAAGGGTATGCCCACAAATATTATCGCACCGACGATGAGCACGGTGAACCATACCGTGGTGCTGCCTATGGCTATCTGTGAGGGCGGGATGAAGCTGAGCACGAAGGCGAGCAACGAGCCGAGGAAGCCGACGCCACCGAGAAGCCACATTAGAGCATTGCCACGCTTGCCAAGGCGGAAGGGTCGCTCTGCATCGGCGAGCTTGTAGCGTAGCGTTATGGCTGCGGCAAACATGAGCATATACATTATTAAATATAGGAGTACGGTGAGCTGCGAGAGTATCTGGTAGAACGACTGCACCGAGGGCATGACGACAAAGAGCAGGCCGAGGAGCGTGACGATGACACCCTGAACGAGGAGTATGTTGCGCTGCACGCCCGCCTCGTTTTGCTTCTGGAAGAATGGGGGGAGATATCCGGCGCGACCTACGGCAAAGATACCCTTCGAAGGACCCGACACCCATGTGAGCACGCAGGCCAAGACACCGAAGACGAGGGCTATGGCCACGACGGAGCCGAGCCATGGCACGCCGAGGAAGCTGAAGTAGCGGTCGAAGCCGATGAGGAGTGTCTGCGTGAGGCTTATATCCTTTGCGGGCACGACGATGCCCAAGGAGAATGTGCCGAGGATGAAGATGAGAACCGTAGCTAACGAGCCAATGATGATGGCGCGCGGGTAGTTGCGCTTGGGGTTGTCTACCTCCACGACGTGAATACCCATCATCTCCATGCCGGCATAGAAGAGGAAGATGCTTGATGCCAATACTATGTTATCCAAGTGTGTGAGGTCGGGGAAGAAGCTCTGGTGCATGTTGAGGTTGTTGTGTCCGCCCTTGAGGAGGTAGACTGCGGCAAGGATGATGAGGAGTGCTGCGGGGATGATTGTGCCGATGATACCTCCCCACTTGCTAATCTTACCTACCCAGCTGAGACCCTTGAGAGCTATGATTGTCGCAATCCAGTATATGGCCAATACCACAACAAGCGTAAATAGACGATTCGATGCCAGCGAAGCATCGGCCGCGGGGTTGCTGCCGATAAAGGCTATGCTCACAGCGCCAAAGGTGAGTACCGTGGGGTACCAGATGGTCGATTGTATCCATTGCAGCCATATAGCCAAGAAGCCCATACGCGCACCGAAGGCCTCACCTACCCAGCGAAAGACACCTCCCTGTTTGTTGCTAAACATAGCCGCAAGCTCGGCGGCAATCATGGCTGTGGGGATGAGGAACACCACGGCAGCAAAGAGATAGTAGAAGGCCGAGGCGGGCCCATAGACAGCCTCCGTGGCTAAGCCACGAAGACTAACAACTGCCGTAATATTCATCACGGCAAGTGTCATGACACTCAGTCTGAAAGTGTTGCTTTTACCATTTGTCTGCATATAACATCTGTTTTTTTGGTTAACTATGCTATGCTTAGCAATTATGGTGCAAATCCCTTAGTGCGCGAATTAGTAATTGCAACGCGGGGTGTGGCATTAGCACATGACCAACATAACCTCAGTAACCTGCGAACCCATTAAATTATTCGTTGATAACACGATTAAGGATTTTATTCGTATATTTGTAGCGTGTATATGAAGATTATGACTAAGGTACGACGAATTACGTGTGGCGTGGTAGCGACGATATTACTCTTTGTCGCGCTACTATTGCTTGTCACAAGCCTTAGCCCCATATACGACTTCGCGCCACCCCAGCCCTTCCGTGGCCCCGATATTTACAATCCCTACAGTGAGCTCGACACTACGTCATCATGGCGCAGGGTCAACCTGCACACGCATACACGTGTCGAGGGCATCCTTAACGAGTGCGAGTATTGGCCCGAGGAGGTGTTGAGGCGCTACGAGCCCTTCGGCTACGACTACGTGGGCCTCTCGAATCATAACGAGATAACACCCCATCCCGAGGACATAGGCCCCGACATATATGAGCATGGCTACAACCTGCGTAACTACCATAAGCTGGTTATCGGTAGCGAGAATGTAAACCACTTTGATGCCATATTGCCGTTTATGACGTCGCAGTTGCAGTGGCAGATAGATATGCTGTGTGAGGATGGTGTCGTAGTGCAGCTAAACCATCCGGCACGTACGCCCATACTCACCGAGGAGCGCCTCGAGGTGCTTCGTGGCTACCATATTATCGAGCTTACAAGCTATAACCATCTAATAACGAATGAGTTTTGGGATTGGGCTCTCAGCGCTGGACACTACTGCTATGGACTCTTCAACGACGACCTCCACTTCCCCGATAGGACGACGAAGATGGCCGTGCGATGCAGCTTCTGGTCGATGCCCGAAATAGATATCGCGAACATCATGCACACGTTGCGCACGGGTTGTTTCTACTCGATGTGTATTCCCGACATCAGCGCTGGCGATTGGTCGGTTAAGTATGCGCACGACAGGGAGCTGCCCGCAGTACGCGATATAGGTCTTCGTGGCGATACTACATATATCGCCCTCACGAGTAGGGCTGATAGCATCGTGGTATATGGCAACGAGAGCCGTGTGCTTGCCGCGGCTAAGGGTGTAGATAGCCTCAGCTATAGATTTGCAGCGGAGAATAGCTATGCACGCTACGCGGCCTTTATGCCTGATGGTGTTGTAATCATGTCAAACCCCTTTGCTCGCTACGATGCCGCGGTGGCCGATATGCCCGGGTGTAGTGCGAAGCATAGCATAAACATAGTGTACACAATACTATACAATCTCGCTGTTGTGCTGTTGGTGGTGGGGGTTGTATGGCTATATTTTAGATTTGTTATCAGATGGAAAAGAGAGTAGTACGAGATATGTGGCGTAGCATGCGTGAGCGCCTATCGCGACGAATGAATATTACGTGGTTTAGCCTTGTTGTGAGCCTCTTTACGACCATCGTCTTCCACGCCCCGCTTATGCGTGCTGTCGTCGAAGGTGATGCCTCGTGGCTTATCATTGCGAGCTTTGTCCTCTTGCTTATCGTCGTCAACTTCCTCGTTACAACCCTGCTTCTCTACCTTGGACGTATGGTGGGTAGGGTGCTTATGGCCATCCTCATGATAGGTAATGCCATGTCGCTATACTTCATCAATACCTACGAGGTGCTACTCACGCGACAGATGATGGGTAACGTCTTCAATACGCGCTATAGCGAGGCCTCGGCATATATAGGCCTCGATGCCACGCTCTACTTCCTGCTCTTGGGAGTGCTTCCGGCGCTATATATCCTTCTTCGTAAGGTGGACTATGGCACACTGCGACGTTTTGCGTTTAGCGTTGTGGCCTCGCTTGTGGCCATCGTGGGCGTAGGGGCTGCGAATATGAATAGCGTGCTGTGGATTGACCGCCATGCTACGACCATAGGAAGCCTTGTGTTGCCGTGGTCGTATATCGTTAATAGCATACGCCAGTATAACTACGTGTGTATGCTTAACCGCAAGCCTATACTGCTACCGGATGCTACTGTTACGAATACGGAGCGCGATGTCGTCGTGCTTGTCATCGGCGAGTCGGCACGTAGTGCCAACTTCTCGCTCTATGGCTATGGCCGTGATACAAATCCGCTGCTTGCGGCCGATAGCGTTATGGCGCTCAAGGCGCGTGCCTCGGCAACATATACCACCGAGGGTGTTAAGGCCATCCTCAGCCATAAGCCTGTTAAGGAGTATTACGAGGCGTTGCCCGACTATCTCGCCCGTGCAGGTGTCGATGTAGTGTGGCGCACATCAAACTGGGGAGAGCCCACACTGCATAATGTGGCACGCTACGAGGGCGTTAAAGACCTTGTGACGACATACCCTGAGGCTAAGGGTGACTATGACGAGATACTTTTGTGTGGATTGAGCGATATTATCGAGGAGGCAGCGTGCGCAAAGCAACTTATCGTCTTGCATACGAGTACGAGCCATGGTCCGGAGTACGATAAGCGTTATCCTAAGGAGTTTCGACGTTTTGTGCCGGCATGTAATAGCGTAGAGGTCTCTAAGGCTGATAGAGCGGAGCTTGTTAATGCCTACGATAATACGATACTCTACACGGACTACCTTGTACACACCGTCATCGAGGCTCTTAGGGCGTGTGAGGGTGTCCGCGCGACGATGATATATGTTTCGGATCATGGCGAGTCACTTGGCGAGGATAACCTCTATATGCACGGCATGCCTCTGGATATGGCTCCGCGTGAGCAGGTCGACATCCCCTTTATCGTATGGACATCGGACGATGCCGAGGTGCGCGAGGATATGACAACCGTGGGACACTACCATGTCTTCCACTCTATTCTCTATCGCCTTGCGGTCGATAGCCCCGTGTATGATGCCTCGCTCAATATATTCAAGCATGGTGAGTAGCGATTGAATTTTTTTGAAAAGATGCACCGCACAGGCTACTTTGGAACGATTGCTGATGCGATTTTTTCTTGCCGATAGCGTTATTATAAAGAAAAAGTAGTATCTTTGTAAAAACTTATAATGTTAATGGATAGGGGCGTATGAAACCGTATAAGTATAAACATAGGTTGTTAGGAGAGGAGATAATCAATCCCATCATCCCTCGAATGGATGTTTTTGACGGTATAGGAAGCCTTTTTAATCTTACAGGAACCTACTATCCTATCAACTCGATGATTGAAGAGGTATGCGATGCAAGCCGACATATCTCGTCAGTAAGTACTGCGTGGAGTAAGATTAGTGAAGATATGAACAAATCTGTTGTTGACTTTGCATCTATTAACAAACTTCCGCGACCTACATCGCTCATAAAGTACCCAACCTTAAAATTTGATATCAAGCCATGGGAGATACGTTAAAAGCACATGAGGAGCAAACTATGGATAAGGATATCCCTCAGAAGTTAGAGAGGGTGATAGAGCCTGTTATAAACTCTCAACAACTATCTAATGAGCAGAAGGTTGAGCAGGTTGGTAACCTTGTGGCGGGTATGATTGCTGTATCGCAGGAGTCATTCTCTGGTCCTATGCCACATCCTGATATTTTACGTGAATACAAGGACCTTATATCAGATGCCCCCGAGCGTATATTGCAGATGGCTGAGCAGGAACAACAGCATCGTATGGCGGTTGAGAGGGCTATGTTAGAACAGAATGCTAAGAACATAGCTGAGGCGGCTAAAGCTAATATGCGCTCACAGATGTTCGCTTTTATGTTGACACTGTTTCTAATTGTTGCAGGCGTTACATTGACGGTCTTAGGCTTTGTTGCAGTTGGCCTCACAATATTTGGTACGACTATTATAGGCGTTGTTACTGTTTTCATTACAGGTAAGTTCGCAAAACAGCCTAATAGTGAGAATACGCGCCAGAAGCGTGGTGAATAGTTTATTAAGGCTGTGAGCAATCTTTTAAGCAGAGTCTTGGTCTCTGCTTTTTTTGCCTATAATTGCGCGGTTTTTGTTAGAGTAGAAGTATTATGAGTATGATTGATAAACAGAACGGATTACCCGAGAGGAGCGATATTACGGCAGATGACCGCCGTTTCATGCAGATGGCCATCGACCTCTCGATAGAGAATATAGATAGTGGCGGAGGCCCCTTTGGAGCTGTTATTGTCCGCGATGGCAGGGTGGTGGCGCGTGGCGCTAACCGTGTCGTTCCGAACAACGACCCCACGGCACATGCCGAGGTTATGGCTATACGCAACGCTTGTCGCGAGCTCTCTACGTTTGACCTTACAGGGTGTACGGTGTATAGCTCATGCGAGCCATGCCCGATGTGTCTTAGTGCCCTTTATTGGGCGGGCATAGAGCGTATATGCTATGCCAATACCAAGCGCGATGCTGCTGCCATAGACTTCGACGACTCATTTATCTATGACCAGCTGCGTTTGGACTACGACCGCCGCTCGATACACTGTGAGCACTTCATGCGCAACGAGGCGATGGCGGCGTTCCGTAAGTGGGAGGATAAGAGCGATAAGGTTGAGTATTAATATTTTGTACGATATATGAAGAGACTGATTTTTTTGTTGTTTGCTACTGTCGTTATGTGCGATGTTATGGCACAGGAGATAGTGGCCCATCGTGGTTACCATGCGGGTGATGGCTGCGAGGAGAACTCTATCGCAGCGCTCAGGGCGGCTCAGGATGCTGGCGCCTATGCTGTGACGTGCGATGTCAATATGACCTCGGATGGTACGCTTATAGTTGTCAGTGGCCCGTGGCTCGGTAAGCGTGACGACCCCGATAGGCTCAATGTTCAGCGCACGGACTTCGTTACGTTGCGCTCCAAGCGCTTGGCTAATGGCGAGGTTGTACCTACGCTCGACGAGTTCCTCGCGGTTGTAGCTGAAAGTCCTACGTTGAGGGTGTTTATCGATATTAAGAGCCATGCCACACCGCAAATTGAGAGCGAAGTGGCACGCAAGGTCACGTCGGCCGTTAAGATGCATAAGCTTCAGGAGCGTGTATCATACCTCTCTATGCGTCAATATCTCTGTAGCGAGCTTGTACGCCTCGTACCCTCAGGCTCGGAGGTAATATACCTTGGAGGTAACCTCACACCCGAATATGCCAAGGGGTTGGGATATACGGCCATAGGCTACTCTATCGATGTATTCAAGCGCCTTCCCCGATGGGTCGATGAGGCGCATAAACTCGGCATGAAGGTTGGCATCTGGATGGTGAATAGCGATGAGGATGCCCTGTGGGCCTTGGGACGTGGTGCGGACTACATCACTACGGATAGACCTGCGGCTACGGAGCGTGCCATACGATAGTGCTAATGCTAAAAGTTGGGAATGATGAAACTTAAATACACTATCGATGATAAGTTGCCCTTGGGGCAGATGATGCTATATGCCGTGCAGTGGTTTATCCTCGGCGTGGCTGTTGTGGCCACGAGTGTCTTTGTCGCTACGGGCACACCCGAACAAAAACTCTTCTACGCCCAGAAGTTGTTTGCTGTTATGGGCGTTACGGGGTTGTTGCAGGTTGTCGTAGGACACCGCATGCCCTTGGTCGTAGGCCCTGCGGCCGTACTTCTTGTGGGTGTTATCTCTTCACTCGGTGCCGGTGCCGATAGCGATGCTGTGTACTCGTCTATCGCTCTCGGAGGCCTTCTCGTTACGCTTCTTACCATTGGTGGCGCTATGCGTTATGTGCAGCGCCTCTTCACCCCGCGCATCGTGGTGGTGATACTCATGCTTATAGCCTTCACGCTGACTCCTGTGATTAAGGGCTTGGTCTTTCCTGCGGGCGCTACGGCCGATGAGCACCTGTTTGGCCTTCTCTTCACACTTGTGGCATGCCCCCTGATGGTTGTCCTTAATCGCACGCTCCGTGGTGTGGCTAAGAGCCTTGTTATACCTATAGCGTTGGTCTTTGGCAGCATCGTCTACTACCTCTTCTTTGCCGTGCCTGAGAGTGTCGATAGTAGTGCCTCTGTCAGAGGGCTCTTCCTCACGTCGTTTAGCTTCGATTGGGGCTTGGTTGTAGCCTTTGTTATATGCTTCGTGGCGCTGCTTATCAACGATATAGGCTCTATCGAGTCGTTGGGCTCGATGCTTAAGACCGATAATATGGATTCGCGCCTTAAGCGTGGTGTGCGCCTCACGGGTGTGATGAATGTCGTTGCCGGAAGTATGGGAGTCCTTGGGCCTGTGAACTTCTCCATGAGCCCGGGTGTCATAGCCTCTACGGGCTGCGCCTCGCGCTACGCTCTCATCCCCGCTACGCTGCTGTTGGTGGTGTGCGCCCTGTCACCCGATGTTATATGGGTGCTTACGAACATTCCCAATCCCGTTATAGGTGTTATCCTCCTCTTTTTGATGGGCACGCAGCTTGCTGCGAGCTTCGAGATGCTTCACTCTACGCGCTCGGTGCAGTCGTTTGCCGAGGGACTCACCGTAGGCCTCCCGCTTATGGTGGCCATGCTCTTCCAGCTTATGCCCCGCGGTATTGTCCCCGAGGTCATCGAGCCTCTTGTTGGCAATGGCTTTGCAATGGGTGTTATCGCAGTCATCGTCATGGAGCATATTGTGAATCGTCAAAAGTAAGGAGTCCTCACTCTCTTGAGTATCAGGGGCTGACTAAATTACTTTTTAGTCAGCCCCTTGTCATTATACTAAGATTGCAACACTAAAATATAGCCTTGCGTATTATCGTCTGTTCGCGGTCGGGGCCTACCGATACTACGGCAACCTCGGTGCGTGTAAGCTCCTCAAGCTTTGCGATGTATGCTTTGGCATTGGCGGGAAGCTCGTCGTAGCTCCTTATGGCAGTGATATCCTCCGTCCAGCCATCCATCTCGATGTACTCGGCCTCCACGCGCTCAAGCTCTGCGATGGTCGAAGGAACGTAGTTTATGGCCTTGCCGTCGAGCTTATAGCCTGTGCAGATGCGAATCTTGTCGACACCTGTGAGTACGTCGAAGAGCATCAGCGATAGGTAGTTAAGACCACTTATGCGGCGCACATGGTTGAGTACTACGGTATCTAACCAACCCACTCTGCGGGGACGTCCCGTCACCGTGCCATACTCGTGACCACGCTCGCGTATGTAGTCGGCACGCTCGTCGAAGAGCTCCGTGGGGAAGGGACCCTCACCCACACGTGTGGTGTATGCCTTGGCTACGCCCATTACGTTGTTTACGTAGCGCGGAGCGATACCCGTATTCACAGGCACGCTTGCAGCCGTGGGGCTTGACGATGTAACAAAGGGGTATGTGCCGTGGTCGATGCAGAGCATAACACCCTGAGCACCCTCGAACAAGACCTTCTTACCCTCTTCGATAAGGTTGTTGAGCAACACCGACGTGTCGCATATCATGGGCTTCAGGCGCTCGCCAAGAGCTACATACTGATTGTATATGGTATCGAAGTCGCAAGGCTCCATGCCGAGGGCCTTCAACTCGATGTTCTTCTGTGCCAATGCATCTCTTAGGCGCTCGGCAAAGTACTCCTTGTTCAGAAGGTCACCGATACGTATGCCTACGCGACTATACTTGTCGGTATATGCCGGGCCTATGCCCTTCTTCGTTGTGCCAATCTTGCGGCCACCCTTGAGCTCCTCGTATGCACCGTCGAGCATCGAGTGGTAGGGCATGACACATGCCGCACGATCCGAGATAAAGAGCTTATAATCGGTGATGCCGGCACTATGCAGGCGCTCCAACTCCTCGATGAGTGATACGGGGTTAATGACCATGCCGTTGGCCATGACGTTTATAATGTGGGGGTTAAATACGCCCGAAGGTATTGACTGAAGAGCAAACTTCTTGCCGTCGAAGACGATGGTATGACCGGCATTGTTACCACCTTGGTGACGAACTACGACATCGGCATTACCGGCATAGAAGTCGGTAATCTTACCCTTACCCTCGTCGCCCCACTGTGCGCCGACAACAACCAAAGTATTATTCATAATATCGTGTGTTTATGGCCGCCAACCGTGGCGGCAAAATTTACGGCTACAAAGGTAGTATTTTTTTTCGAATATCAATTACTCTTCAGTAATTAATATTGTGTCGTAGGCATCATCTCCGCAGCTTGGAGTATCTTGTTGCGTAGGAGTGTGGGGTAGTCGGCGTTGTCGTCGAGAAAACGCTCCACCTCGGCATGAGCCTCTGTGCCCTTGTGTCCACCGAGCAATGCTCCTGCCCAGTTGCGTGGGAAGAAGATGTCGCCCGTGCGTTGCACCTCGCGCAGCTCCTCCAACCCCGTGCGTATATATTTCACACTCTGCGCGGCACGTAGCGGGTGGTTGATGAGCGCAAGGGCGGATGCTGCCCACGGCTCCGTGCGACGATTCTCGGGCTCGCAGAGCTCGGCAAAGAGGGCATCTAACGCAGCACTATCGGCTATTGTCGCGCGTGCCACGTAGTCAAATTGTCGTATGCGGTCGGGGTTAGTAAGGCGCTCGCGCTGCGTGGCAATTATGCCGTCACGCTCCACGGGCATGCGCACGGCGAGCTCTAAAGCCATAGTCATGTAGTCCATCTCGTTGAGTTGCGGGTGGTTACCCTCGCTCCAGATGCGGTAAAGGCGTTCTGTTGCCTCGGGCGACATTGTGGCATGTGCTAGCGTCGTTAGCAGCTGGCGACGACACGACGGGAGCGCGTGATGCTCGGCAATGTCGAGCAGCGAGGCCTCATCCTCGGATGTTGCCTCACGTAGCATGGGCGAGGTGAGGAGGTTGCACATCGTCGAGGCTATGAGAGCATTGCGCTCCGTGGGGAGAGTGCGGATGAGGAGTTGCAGCCATGTGCTACCATCCAAGAGCCCCCAGTGGTAACACTCGTTGAGGGTGATGATAAGCGACTCGCGTGTGGTGTCATCGTTTATGGTCGCGAGGTTGTCGACAATCCATGCCATAGATGCCTCGTCGGGGATGAAGAGACCATAGCCGCGCCCATCGCTGTTGGGAAGGAGGGCAACAACACCCTCGGGGAGGTCGTAGTGCTGTTCCGCGCTTTCGAGCCGTACATCTATATTGCTAACACTGCCATCGGCCCCTATTGCGCGACACTCGAAGCTCTCTTGCCATATAAGACCACGACCATAAATGTCGTGTTGTGTGACACATAGCCTCTCGCCCTCTCGCCTGAAGGTTATGTGAGGCATACCCTTGCTGTGTACCCATACCTCGCTGAAGGTGGCGAGGTCGTGCGGTGTGTAGCTGTCGAGTATGGCTATAAGTTCGGGCCATGTGGCGTTGCCGTAGGCGTATGTCGTGAGGTAGTCGTGAATACCCCGACGAAAGGCCTCCTCGCCCATGATGTCGACCATCATCTCCATGACGATAGGAGCCTTATTGTATATTATCTGGCCATATATGAGTCCTGCGTTGCGTAGGTTATCGAGCTCCTGACGTATCGCCGTTGTTCCTGCGGTGCGGTCCTCCGAGAGCGATGCTATGGTGTAGCTCTTAAGCCTGTTAAGGCGGTGATTTACATCCGGATATAGAGGCTCTGTCATGCGTGCGGCAAAGTAGTTGGCAAATACCTCCTTCGTCCACACATCGTCAAACCAACGCATCGTCACATAGTCGCCAAACCACATGTGTGCCGTTTCGTGAGCTATGAGCTTTGTACGTCGCAGCCTCTCATCGAGTGTGGGGTTGTTGCCGAGAAACATCTGCCCCGCATTGTAGAGCGTAGCGCCCGTATGCTCCATGCCACCATATTGAAATCCGGGGAGCATCACAAGGTCGTACTTCGAGAAGGGGTAATCTATGCCCGTGTACTCCTCCAACCACTCCAGCGAAGCCACCACCTCGCGAAATATGTCGTCGAGCTGAGCTATGCGCTTAGGGTCAGTCTCGCGATGGTAGGCATGTATCGTGCGCTTCGTGTCGCTGTATGTCGCCATGTCGAGCTTGCCGGCAACGAAGGAGAAGAGATAGCTGCTCAGGGGCTCCGTCGGTAGGAACGATATATGCTGTCGTCCTGCTGTTGTGGTGCTTTCGGCCACGGCACTGTTCGACACTGCCACCCACGCCTCGGGGAGCGTGAGGCTCAACTCGAATGATGCTTTCATGTCGGGTTGGTCGAAGAGGGGGAAGAGCGTGCGTGCGCGGTCGGGCACAAGGAGCGTGTAGAGATAGTCGTCATTGCGATTTAGCGATTGATTGCCCGCACGAAAGGCTATCGTTATGGTGTTGTGCCCCGCCGTTGTTGCCGTTGCGGGGACTATGATGTGCTCATTCTCTGCGCGGTAGGCGCATGTAGTGCCATTTGCTGTTAGGCTGTGGATGCTTGTTGCCGGCTCGCGGAAGTCGATAATCAGCTCCTCGGGCCTGTCGAGCATGAAGTCTATATCCACCGTGCCGCACACATCCTCGTCGCGTTCTTCGGGGATGTCGAAGTGTATCTTGTATCTCAGGTCATCTATTGTCTCCTTGCGCCATGTGGCCAACTCCTTCGATACGCCCTCGTCGTAGCGAGGGTCAACGTGTTGTTTCTCGGTACACCCTGCGATGAGCAGTACCGCAGCGATAATTGCTATGTTCTTCATATATAAATGACGATTATACCCTACAAAGGTAGCATTTTTCCTCTTTTAGTCGTATCTTTGAGTGCTAAATTTATATCGTAACAATTATGCGTGTTGTTGTAGCCTTCGACTCGTTCAAGGGGTCGCTCAGTGCTCGCGAGGCAAATGAGGCCTTTGCGCGAGGTTTTCGTGATGTCTGTGCGGATGCCGACATCGTCACCGTCCCTATCTCGGATGGAGGCGAGGGCTTGTCGGAGTGTGTCGGTGGCCTACGTGTCACGACAAGCACGTTTGACCCTCTGCGGCGACCCATCGAGGCACAATATACCATTAATGGGGATATGGCAGTCATAGCCCTCGCCTCGGCCAGTGGCCTCACGCTGCTTGCAGAGGCGGAGCGCGACCCTCTTGTCGCAGATACCTTTGGCACGGGCGTTATGGTTGTGGATGCTGTGCAACGAGGCTGCCGCAGGATACTCCTCGGCCTTGGCGGCAGTGCTACAAATGACTGTGCCACGGGACTTCTCCGCGCCTTGGGCTACCGCTTTTTGGATGGCGATGGCGAGGAGCTTACCACCACGATAGATATCCTCGAACATGCAGAACATATTATCGGTGATGCCACGATGCTTGCTGGCGTGGATGTCGCTGTTGCTGTCGATGTGGATAACCCGCTCTGCGGTGTGCGTGGTGCTGCCGAGGTCTACGCGCGACAAAAGGGCGCCACGGATGGCGATGTCGCGCGCTTGGATAGGGCCATGCGCCACTTTGCCGCTACCGTTGCGCGACATGTGGGCGAGGACTACTCCGTAGGGCGTGGCATGGGCGCTGCGGGAGGCGCGGCCTTTGGCCTCCGTGCGCTACTCGACATCACTCCTATGTCGGGTATCGACCTTGTCCTCGACCTCGTGGGCTTCGATGCCCTTGTCGAGGATGCCGACCTTGTCGTTACGGGCGAGGGGCGTGTCGATATGCAGACCGTCATGGGCAAGGCTCCCTCGGGCGTGCTGCGCAGTGCTCGGCGCCATGATGTGCGCTGTGTCGCTGTTGGTGGCAGTGTTGCGTGGTGCGAGGAGCTTGAACATGCGGGCTTCGCTGCCATATATGCCGCTACGCCCGACGGTATGCCTCTCACGGAGGCCCTGCAACGCGATACGGCCTATCGTAATCTTCAAAATGTCGGCCGTAGGGTCGCCGAGAATCATTCCCGCCGTTGAACATAGCCTCCCCAAGGTAGATATAATAAAGTTTTATCTCAATATTGATTTTTGAGAAAGATAACCCCATCTTTGCACCCGAAAATAGGGTAATATACCAATATTATAACATAGCAACAGCAAAAAAATGTCTGCCGATAGCACAATCTGCGAAAAAATTTGTTACCTTTGTGGTAACATACTAATTACGCGGAAAGTGTAAGTTTATTCTCGAATTGCGAACTTAGGAACTTCGACAAAGGTAAAGAGAGTAGGCGGACATCTTCTTGCGTCATATCCTGTATTCGGGATAGGCGTGAGGCTGTTGCTTATTTTATTTACCAAGGTTTCCTAAGGCCTGCAATTCTAAAATAAGTTTTCAGCACCACGCTTTCTTTTTGCTTACAAATCACTATTGGGGTGCGGGTAGGTAATATAAGGTTATAATCATGAAAACCCTTTTTGTTGAACGACTTATTAAGGCCTTAATTGAAAACGATGTTATTCAGGAAGGGATTACGATACCATACTTAATACAAGCATATAAGATTAGAGAAAGTGATGATAAGCCAATATCACAGGAGTATATTCAGTATGTGTTTCAAGATATCATCGAAGATAATAACCATGTGTTTTGGATTAGAACATGTTCTTCTATTGAACAGTTAACAATAAAGTTAGCTTCTGCTGATGAACAGCGTGATTTTCATAGTAATAGCAGATATAAATATATTTGTAATATGCAGGGGAATCCTATCATATATTTTGAGGAATATTTTGACTGTTCTAATCCCACTATCGAGAATATTAGTAAACTATTTTGGGATAAGTATAAGGATACTTGTTTTATTCCACAGAAATTCTCATATGTATATCACAAATGGGTAAATATAGCCCCTTTAGAAGTTGACATCATTAAATCGATAATCTAAATTCCATATAATATGAAAAAGCTATTTACACTATTAATCGTAATGCTTACTCTTATTTCGTGTGAGCAAAGCGGTATTAATGAAACAGTTACCCCATCGTTTACCTTTGCGGAGGGAACGAACTTAAATCCTACTATTGGTTATGCAGGTGGCGAACTAACATTCAGTTTTATTTCTAATTGCTCGTGGACAGCTAACGAGAACGAAGATTGGATTAACATCAGCCCTAATTCTGGCAATCAAGAGAATCAAATAATCTCCATTAGTGTAGACGAAAATATAACTGGAGAAGAGCGAACATCTCAAATCATAATCACATATGGAGTTGATAGCCAAGTAATCATCAGCCTAACACAGGATGCTAATAGTACTTTTAATATAGACAGTGATGGTAACTATATTGTAGAAGCAGAAGGCTGCATAGTTTCTGTTAAAGTAACCACTAATCTCGAGTATGATGTCATTATACCCGATGATGCGTCATCTTGGTTAAGTGTAGCTGATACTCGCGCCGTACGTGAGGAGACCCTCACATTCACCGTCGCTGAGAATGCGTCGTTCGACGAGCGCAGCGCAACTGTCGAGCTTAAAGGCGCAGATGGCAAGGTGTTGCAGAGCATCGTCTTCAAGCAGAAGGGCAAGGAGAAGGTGTTTGATACCGACGGCGAGGGCAACTACGTTGTTGAGGCTGTTGGTGGCGAGGTCGAGGTAAAGGTGACAACTAACCTCGAATATACGGTTGAGATTCTCGCCGAGGCTAAGGCGTGGTTGAGTGTTGCTGATACTCGAGCCGTGCGCGAGGAGACCTTGATATTTACCGTAGCCAAGAATGAAACGTTCGACGAGCGCAGCGCAACGGTCGAGTTCAAAGGCGCAGATGGTAAGGTGTTGCAGAGCATAAGCTTCAAGCAGAAAGGTGAGGAGAAGGTATTTGATACCGACGGTGAGGGCAACTACGTTGTTGAGGCTGTTGGTGGCAAGGTCGAGGTTAAGGTAACGACAAACCTTGAATATACGGTTGAGCTTCCTGCCGAGGCTAAGGCGTGGCTGAGCGTGGCCGATACCCGCGCCGTCATCCGCGAGGAGACCCTCACATTTACCGTAGCCAAGAATGAAACGTTCGACGAGCGCAGCGCAATGGTCGAGCTCAAAGGCGCAGATGGTAAGGTATTGCAGAGCATAAGCTTCAAGCAGAAGGAGTACGGAGGAACGATTGATGTTGATGAGGAGTATGTTGTTGATGCCGAGGGTGGAGAGCTCGAAGTTAAACTATCGACCGACATC
>JAFVWO010000088.1 GCA_017501625.1 Alistipes sp. | reverse complement strand
TTGTCAGAAGGGGTTAGGCTTGGTCTCGACATGAAATCAGCCCGGATGGGACATACTTAAGCGTATTTCCCATTCGGGCTGATGATTGAGAGGCCGAGAATGGCCCCTTATCACAACAAATTAAATTTGTTGTCAGAGTGGTGCAGTAGTGGCGCTGACATGAAAAAGCCATGGATGGATAGTACTTGGCGTACATTCCATTCATGGCTTTGATTGAAGCGGCGCTAATGCGCCGCTATCACAACAAATTACGAATTAGAAGTATTTAATATCCTTATCCTCAATCGCTGAAATAAGATTATTAGCTGCCGATGATGCTCCGATACGGAAGAGGTCGGTGGTAAGCCACTCGGGGCCTAAAACCTCCTCGACGATGGTGTAGTATAGAGCAGCATCCTCGGGTGTACGCACGCCACCTGCGGCCTTGAAGCCAACCTTGCGACCTGTCATGTTGTAGTAATCCTTGATAGCATGACACATGACGAAGGCAGCCTCGGGTGTGGCAGCAACATCAATCTTACCTGTGGATGTCTTGACGAAGTCGGCACCTGCGAACATAGAGACGAGTGATGCACGGCGTATAAGCTCGGGGGTCTTGAGCGCTCCCGACTCGATGATGACCTTAAGGACAACATCCTTAGCCTCCTCCCTGAGAACCTCGACCTCACTGGCAGCCTCGGCCTCATGGCCGGCAATCATCATACCGGGCGTGAGGACTATATCTATCTCGTCAGCGCCATTCTCGATAGCCATAGCCACCTCCAAAGCCTTAACCTCGATGAAGCTCTGCGATGCGGGGAAAGCTCCCGCAACACTCGTGATGCGCATAGGCGTGCCATCAACCTCCAAGCCCACGGTCTCAACGAAGGGTGGATATACACATATAGATGCCACATTGGGGATGTGGGGATACTTATCGTAAAACTCTACGGCCTTGCGTGCAAAGGCCTGCACCGACTCGCGCGAATCGTTGCACGACAACGTAGTAAGGTCAATAGCCGAATAGCAGAATTTATATACATCGACATTGCCATTACGATTGGCTGCCATCTTAATCTTGGCAACCTCCTTAGCTACCTGCGCCTCGCTATGTGCCGGAGCATATTTCTCTAACTCTTTAACGTAGTCCATAGTGGAACCTCCCTTAAAATTACTTTTGTAATCACAAAAATATACATTTTTCCCGATATACGCAAACGACAAGCCTATTTTATCACTCCCGACATAATAAAAAAGGGGATGACTAAAAAGTAAATTTGTCATCCCCATTTTGTTAAGAGGCTGAATAAAAAGATGTAGTTTTAGGCATGCGAAGCCCGAAAAAGCGCAGTTTACTTGGCGTAAATGAGTATTTTGAGGGCGAGCGTAACGACAAAATACACTTTTTATTCAGCCTCAAAAAGGTAAGTAATACAGCGGTTATTACTTAGCGTAAGATACCGAGCGTGTCTCGCGGATGACGGTAATCTTCACCTGACCGGGGTAAGTCATCTCGTCCTGTATCTTCTTAGCTATGTCGTGCGACAATGCCTCCGACTCCTGATCCGAGAGCTTATCGGCACCTACAATCACGCGCAACTCACGACCCGCCTGTATAGCGTAGGTCTTAACGACACCCGGGTACGAGAGTGCTATACCCTCCATCTCTTTCAGGCGCTTTATGTACGACTCAACAACCTCGCGACGAGCACCGGGGCGAGCACCCGAGATGGCGTCGCACACCTGAATGATAGGTGCGATAAGCGATGTCATCTCCACCTCGTCGTGGTGGGCACCAATGGCATTACATACGTCGGGCTTCTCCTTATACTTCTCCGCGAGCTTCATACCGATGATTGCGTGTGGCAATTCGGGCTCGTCGTCGGGCACCTTACCTATATCGTGCAAAAGACCGGCACGACGTGCTGCCTTGGGGTTAAGGCCGAGCTCCGCAGCCATGATGCCGGCGAGGTTAGCAGTCTCGCGGGCGTGCTGCAAGAGGTTCTGGCCATACGACGAGCGATACTTCATCTTACCGATAAGGCGTATAAGCTCGGGATGCAGGCCGTGAATACCGAGGTCGATGGTGGTACGCTTACCTACCTCGACAATCTCCTCCTCGATCTGCTTCTTAACCTTTGCCACAACCTCCTCGATACGTGCGGGGTGGATACGACCATCGGTGACGAGCTGATGCAACGCCAAGCGTGCAATCTCTCTACGCACAGGGTCGAAGCCCGAGAGGATGATAGCCTCGGGGGTGTCGTCGACGATAATCTCTATGCCCGTGGCAGCCTCCAAAGCGCGGATATTACGACCCTCGCGGCCGATGATACGACCCTTAACCTCATCCGACTCGATATTGAATACCGTAACGGCATTCTCGATGGCTGTCTCCGTCGCAACCCTCTGAATTGAGGCCACAACGATACGCTTAGCCTCCTTCGTAGCCGAGAGTTTAGCCTCCTCGATGGTCTCCGTAATATAGGCCTGAGCATCAGCCTTGGCCTCATTCTTCATATTCTCCATAAGGATATTCTTGGCATCCTCAGAGCTCATGCCCGAAATCTGCTCGAGGCGTACATTCTGCTCCTTGATGATGGCTGCAAGCTCCTCCTTGCGGCTCTCCACCGTCTGCAACTGAGCATCGAGCTGCTCCTTACGCTTGTCGCAGTCGGCAGACTTTCTATCCAACTCGCGCTCCTTATGCTGAAGGCCCGCCTCCATCTGCTTGGCACGCTGCTCGCTCTGCTGAAGCTTCTGGTTGCGCTCGTTAACCTGACGGTCGTGGTCGCTCTTAAGCTGGATGAACTTCTCCTTAGCCTGCAACATCTTCTCCTTCTTTATCATTTCGCCGTCAGCCTCTGCCTTTGCGACAATGGCCTTTGCGCGTGCCTTGACAGCAAAGTAGGCAGCACAGCCACCCACAATGGCACCAACGACAACACCGACGATTATCCAAATAGATTCCATACTTAATTTGGTGTTATTTATGTTGTTAGTAAAAGTTTTAAAATGTTTCAAAAAAAAAACCGCAAAGACTCCTTAATTTGTTTGACGAATCCTTCGATAAGTCATAGGTGGGGCTCCGAGGCACGCAACAGTCCACTGGTGGCGACCAAGCACCACACCCCGAGGGGTTGAGGCCTTGTTTTGTAGCTCTACTCGAGAGTTGTCCCAATGTAATAAAAATTGTACAGATCGCAAAGCTTTTAAGGAATCTATGCGGGATAGATCTTTATATGTAAAGAACCTATGACACACTCCAAGGGGTGTCATCCTTCACGTGGCAAATATCGAGCCTAAGGCTTACGCCTTGACATATTTACGTATCATCTGCTCTATGGCACGCAACTCCTCCACATCGTCATCGCCCAACGCAGCACTCTGCTCCGTGGTGAGGGCAAGTATCGAGTATCGCAGCGCTGCCATAGCCAAACGATCCTGAATATCGAACTTGGGAATACGCGCGTACTCCGTTATCTTCTCGTTCAGACGCTTTGCCGCAACGCGGTAAAGCTCCTCATTAGCCGCATCTATGGTCATAGGATAGCTTCTGCCGGCTATCGATATCGTTATCTTAACCTTCCCCTCTGCCATTGCTGCTAACTATTTTCCTGTTCGTGTTTTATTGCCGCTATGCAACGGTCAACCTCCCGCAATAAACTGTTGACACGCTGTCGCGCACGCTCGACATTACCCTCCGAGCCACGCATAACAACCGAAAGCTCGGCACTCTTAAGGCGTGCATCAAGACTACGCACCTGCTCCTCCAAACGACGCTTCTCGCCCAACAACGCATCGCGCTCCTTCGTAAGCTCGCAACACTCGCCAGCAATACGACGGTGATCCTCAATGAGGCGCTCCACCTCCGTGCGCAGTCGTTTGATTATATCCTTATCGGCCATAGTCGCGGTAATATCTGCTATACGCAGTTGTTTTTACACTCCAAAGATATATATTTTTCGATAAATATCAAAATTTTCGGCCAAAAAACTACTTCTTCACTATGCGAGCATAGAGGTCGTAATCCTCACAATCGGTAATATCCACATCGTAGAAACGACCACGATAGAGGCGCTTGCCACAGCTATCGATGATAATCTCTTGGTCTACCTCCGGCGAGTCGTACTCCGAGCGACCAATGTAGTAATCACCCTCCTTGCGGTCGATGATAACACGCATACGACTACCTATGCGCTTGGCATTGTTCTCCAACGACACGCGCTCCTGAAGGCTCATGATGCGATCCACACGGTCATGCTTAACATCCTCCGGGACATCATCCTTGAGGCGCGTAGCAGAGTACGTACCCTCCTCCTCCGAGTACGGGAAGACACCGAGGCGGTCGAAGCGTACATCACGAACAAACTCCATCAACTCCGCGAAGTCATCCTCCGTCTCGCCCGGATAGCCGACAAGGAGTGTCGTGCGCAGTGCTATATCGGGGATAGCACTGCGAAGCTTCTCGATAAGAGCCAACGCCTCAGCCTTAGTATGGCGGCGCTTCATGGCCGTAAGTTGGTTATCCGAGATGTGCTGGAAGGGGATATCGAGGTAGTGACATATCTTCTTCTCGCGTGCCATGACCTCTATCACCTCGTCGGGGAAGTCCGTGGGATAGGCATAGTGAAGACGTATCCACTCAATGCCCTCGATACGGCACAGGCGCTCCAAGAGTTCGCCTATCTTACGCTCGCCATAGAGGTCCACACCGTAGTATGTCGTATCCTGAGCTATGACCATGAGCTCTTTGACACCCTTTGCTGCCAACTTCTCGGCCTCGGCAACGAGCTCCTCCATGGGCACCGAGTGGTGACGACCACGGATGAGAGGGATGGCGCAGTAGCCACACATCCAGTTGCAACCCTCCGAAATCTTGAGATAGGCGTAGTGCGACGGTGTAGATAGCTCGCGGTCGGTCTCCTGCTCCTTACGATACTTAGCACCGAGGCGCTCGACAATACCCGCCCAGTCGTTCACACCGAAAAAGTCGTCAACCTCGGGGAGCTCGGGGCGTAGCTCATCGGCATATCGCTGCGAGAGGCAGCCCACGACGAAGAGTTCCTCAATCTTTCCCGCCTCCTTGAGCTGCGCTGCACTGAGGATGGTGTCTATCGACTCCTGCTTGGCATCACCTATAAAGCCACAAGTGTTGATGACAACGACGTCGGCATCCGTCTTGTCGCTATCGAAGGTTATCGTATACCCCATGGCCGCAAGTTGCGCTGCCAAATGCTCCGAGTCAACCGTATTCTTCGAGCATCCAAGGGTTATGATGTTTATCTTTTTCACACGCCTATTTGTTTGATTCACCGAACAATGCACGCACAAACTCCTTGCGATCGAACATCTTTAGCTGGTCTATACCCTCGCCGATGCCTATATATCGCACAGGGATATGAAAACGGTCGCTTATGCCTATGACAACGCCACCCTTTGCCGTGCCATCGAGCTTCGTTATCGTCAGCGACGTCACCTGCGTAGCCTCGGTAAACTGCTTGGCCTGCTCAAAGGCATTCTGTCCCGTCGAGCCATCTAACACAAGCATAACCTCATGCGGAGCGTCGGGGATGACCTTCGACATCACGTTACGTATCTTGGTAAGCTCCTTCATAAGACCCACCTTGTTGTGCAGACGTCCTGCCGTGTCTATGAGCACCACATCGGCACCATTTGCCACAGCCGAGCGCAGCGTATCGTAGGCTACAGACGCGGGGTCGGAGCCCATCTCCTGACGTATCATCGTAGCACCGGCACGCTCAGCCCATACACCAAGCTGGTCGATGGCCGCAGCACGGAATGTGTCGGCCGCACCGATATATACCTTACGCCCTGCCTTGGTGAGCTGTGCCGCAAGCTTACCT
>JAFVWO010000087.1 GCA_017501625.1 Alistipes sp. | reverse complement strand
GGCGAGAGCGAGTACTTGCAGGCTGTTCAGGAGGTATTGGAGTCAATCGAGGAGGTTTACAACCAGCACCCCGAGTTCGAGAAGGCAAAGATTGTTGAGCGTATCGTTGAGCCCGATCGTATCTTCACTTTCCGTGTAACATGGGTAGATGACAACGGTGAGGTTCAGACTAACCTCGGCTACCGTGTACAGTTCAACTCAGCTATCGGCCCTTACAAGGGCGGTTTGCGTTTCCACCCCGCTGTGAATCCTTCAATGTTGAAGTTCCTCGGTTTCGAGCAGACTTTCAAGAATGCCTTGACTACCCTTCCTATGGGTGGTGCCAAGGGTGGTGCTGACTTCAACCCCGTAGGTAAGTCTGACGGTGAGATCATGCGTTTCTGCCAGGCATTCATGCAGGAGTTGTGGAACAACATCGGTGTTGACACTGACGTTCCCGCAGGTGACGTAGGTGTTGGCGGTCGTGAGATTGGCTTCCTCAATGGTATGTACCAGAAGCTTGCTCGCAAGTACCACACTGGCGTATTGACAGGTAAGGGTATGACTTGGGGTGGTTCAATCCTCCGTCCCGAGGCTACAGGTTTCGGTGCTTTGTACTTCACTGAGCACATGTTGGCTAAGGCTGGTAAGGATCTTAAGGGTAAGACTGTTGCTATCTCAGGCTTCGGTAACGTAGCTTGGGGTGCCGCTACTAAGGCTACTGAGCTCGGCGCTAAGGTTGTTGCTATCTCTGGTCCCGACGGCGTTTGCGAGATCCCCGGTGGTATCACTAAGGAGATGATCGACTACATGCTTGAGATGCGTTCTTCAAACCGTAACAAGGTTGAGGATATGGCTACTAAGTTCCCCGCAGCTGCTAAGTTCACTGCAGGTAAGAAGGCTTGGTCTGTAAAGTGCGACATCGCTCTTCCTTGCGCCTTCCAGAACGAGTTGAACGAGGCTGATGCTAAGGAGCTCTTGGCTAACGGTACATGGTGCTGCGCTGAGGTTTCTAACATGGGTTGTACTCCCGAGGCTATCCACGCATTCCAGGCAGCAGGTATCCTCTTCGCTCCCGGTAAGGCAGTTAACGCTGGTGGTGTAGCTACTTCTGGTCTTGAGATGACTCAGAACTGCATGCACCTCTCATGGTCTGGTAAGGAGGTTGACGAGAAGCTTCACTTCATCATGGAGTCTATCCACGAGGCTTGCGTGAAGTTCGGTCAGCAGCCCGATGGCACTATCAACTACGTTAAGGGTGCTAACGTTGCCGGCTTCATGAAGGTTGCACAGGCTATGCTTGAGCAGGGTATCATCTAAAAATTTTAGATTTTGATGGGCATCTTTAGCCCGTCATAAACAAAACCCCACGGTACTATCCCGTGGGGTTTCTTATTTTGATAGCTCCATCTCACGGCTTATGGTGCGATGGCCTTATACCACTTCCAACAATGAAGGGAGTGCCCAAAACTTGTTGGACACTCCCTTCATTGTTGGGAGCGCTAATGCGCCGCTATCACTGTCGACTTATAAATTACGGGAGGGGAACCACGTTGGCAAATCCCATAAATGCCATTGCCAACAATCCTGCTGTGATAAGCGCAATAGGCACACCACGCATCGCCTGAGGTACATCTTCGACATCCAAGCGCTCACGAATGCCGGCAAACAACACCAATGCCAGCGCGAAGCCCAAGGCTGTAGCTACAGAGTAGATAACACCCGTGAGAAGGTCGAAGTCCTTCTGTATCGCGATGATGGCGACGCCAAGCACTGCGCAGTTGGTAGTAATAAGCGGCAGGAAGATGCCCAACGCCTGATACAACGCAGGCGACACCTTCTTAAGCACAATCTCAACCATCTGCACAAGGGCGGCGATGACGAGGATGAAGGCGATAGTCTGCATATAGCCGATGCCGAAGGGGTTGAGAACGTATGTCTGCAAGCACCACGTAACGACTGACGAGAGAGCCATAACGAAAGTGACGGCCATGCCCATGCCGAGCGATGTCTCCACCTTCGACGACACGCCGAGGAAGGGACAGATGCCGAGGAACTGCGACAATACGACGTTATTTACGAAGATGGCACCGATAATGATGGCCACAAGTGTGATGCTCTGCACCGCAACGCTACCCGTAGCGAAGCCATCAAGCACCTCGGCCGATATATTCTCTCCTATAAGTATATTCATCATTTTCATAGCCTATCGTTTTGCAATATTGTTAAACATAACCATAAGGTAGCCGAGCACCAAGAAACCTCCCGGGGCAAGGATGAACAGCAGTGGCATGACACCATCGGCAAACGTGTAGCCGAAGATAGCACCCGAGCCAAGAGCCTCACGTACAGCGCCTATCACCGTGAGCGAGAGTGTGAAGCCCAAGCCTATGCCCACGCCATCGAGGGCTGAGTCCCACACGCTATTTTTCGAGGCGAAAGCCTCGGCGCGACCAAGGATGATGCAGTTTACCACAATAAGCGGTATGAAGACACCGAGCGATGCGTATAACGAGGGCATGTAGGCCTGCATAAGCATCTCTATGATGGTTACAAACGAGGCGATAACGACGATAAATGCGGGGATACGCACCTTGTCGGGCACGACATTCTTAATCATCGATATAACCATATTCGACATGATGAGCACAACCATGGTGGCAACGCCCATACCCATACCATTTATCGCTGACGATGTGACACCAATCGTGGGACACATACCCAATATCAGCACGAAAGTGGGATTTTCCTTGATGATACCCTTAGTAATAATCTGTAACTTACTCATACTATTCTCCTTTCTGCTGTTTACATTAGGTTACTATCGTTCTGCACGGTGCTGCCTGTCATGCTCTCCGCAGCCTCGACATCGGTATTTAGTCGTCCCGTAGCCCAGAGGTAGCCCGCGTAGGCTGTCTCCACGGCATTAGCATAGGCGCGTGACGATATTGTCGAGCCGGTGAGGGCATCAAACGAGCCTCCCTCCTTCGTTACGGCGAAGGTGAGCTCCGCGGGGTTCTTCGCCACGATGCTACGCTCGAGGCTGTTGCCCGCCTTTGTCATATTAGCACCAAGACCCGGTGTCTCCTTCTGTGCGAGAACCTCCACGGCGTTGATAATAGCATCCTCGCCCTCCTCCTTGAAGCCTACCATCAGCGTTATGCGGTCGGCATAGCCACTCTTGGTGATGCTCGGAGCCTCCACAGCATAGCCGATGACCGTCTGGTCGTCGTTGCGTACCACGGTGCTCACGGTGATGGCGAAGTCGCCAATGGTGCAGGTAGTATCGCGCGCAATGCGTGCTTCGCTATCCGTGGTGCCGAGTACTGCAAACTTAGCAACATTCTTAGCCTTAGCATTACTCTCGGCAATGGCATCCTTCGTAAGGTCGTTGACCAAGGCGACAAGGAATGCCGTGATGGTGCTTATAAGCAGAAGCACCAATACCATATTTTTTAGTGAACTCTTCATACTCTTCCTCCACAATTTAGCAGCCGAAACGCTTAGGTCGGCAATACTTGTTAATGAGCGGTGTCACGGCGTTCATGATGAATATCGCAAACGACATACCCTCGGGATAGGCTCCCCACAGACGTATCACCATGGTTATGATACCGATGCCCACGCCGTAGATTATCATGCCCTTGTGTGTCATGGGCGATGTAGAGTAGTCCGTAGCCATGAAGATGGCTCCAAGGAGCGCACCACCGGCCAAGATGTGGAACAGCGGAAGCTCGTATATTGTAGAGCCACCATAGCCCGCTCCAACAATGGCTGCGAAGATGGCCATCGTGGCGAGGATAGATACGGGTATGTGCCACGATATAACCCTGCGCCATAAGAGGTACAAGCCGCCAAGAATGAGGGCTAAGGCGCTAATCTCACCCATCGAACCATTCATATTACCTCCGAACATCTGCATAAAGTCGAGCTCACCGACAAGCTCGGGCTGGTACTTGATGGTGGGGAGTATCGTTGAGCCTGAGAGCGTGTCGGGCACGTTTGTCGTCCAGTCGGTCATCTGCACAGGGTAGGCGATGAGCAGGAATATACGACCCGTGAGTGCGGGGTTGAAGGGGTTGCAGCCCAAGCCTCCGAAGGTCATCTTACCGATGCCGATAGCCACAAGCGAGCCTATAAGTACTATCCACCAAGGGATGCCGGCAGGAAGGTTGAACGCTAAGAGCACGCCCGTGACTACTGCCGAGAGGTCACCAATGGTAGAGGCACGCTTAAGCAAAAAGCGGCAGATAAGGTACTCGAAAGCCACGCAGCCCGCAACGGCAATGGCCGTCGTCGTAAGCACGCTCCAGCCTAAGACGTATGTCGAGACTGCCAAGGCGGGCAAGAGCGCTAGCACCACGTCGCCCATGATGCGGCGCGTATTCTCGCCACCATGAAGGTGTGGTGAGGGTGCTGCAAAAAGTCTGGTTGCCATATTATCTTCTATTATCTTCGTTATACTTATTTCTTATTCGCATTCGCGCGCGCGCGTATGTTTGTCATGACCGTCTGCTTGCCAATGCGTATGTAGTCCAACAGCGGCACATACGAAGGGCACGTATACGAGCAGCAGCCACACTCGATACAATCGATAGTGTTATGCTCCTCGGCCATATCCCACTTCTGCAACTTGGCGAGCTTCGACAAGAGGTAGGGCTCCAAGCCCATGGGACATGCAGCCACACACTTGCCGCACTTTATGCAGGCCATCTCCTTGCCACGTGCCGCCTCCGCGCCCGAGAGTACGGTGATACCCGAGCATCCCTTGATAAGGGGTGCGGTGATGTCGACAACCGAGCGACCCATCATAGGGCCACCATTGAGCAACTTGACATCGCCCTCGGGAAGACCTCCGGCGAGGTTGATGATGTCGCCTACGCAAGTACCCATGCGTGCGAGGAAGTTGTGCGTAGAGCCCAATGCCTTACCCGTGATTGTCACAACACGCTCAATGAGGGGCTTATTCTTCTGCACAGCCTCATATACGGCAATGGCTGTAGATACGTTGCATACCACGGCGCCCACAGAGATAGGAAGTGCGGGTGGGGGTGCCACCTGACGGCCTGTAACGGCGGCGATGAGCTGCTTCTCACCACCCTGCGGGTAGCGTAGTTTAAGAGGCATAACCTCGATGCCCGCATAGTTATCGCGAGCGATAATATCGCGAAGATGTGCTATAGCATCGGGTTTGTTGTTCTCCACACCTATGACGGCACGTTCTACCTTCACGGCACGCATCAATATCTCCACACCCGTGAGGAGCATCTCCGCGCGCTCCAACATATTACGATAGTCCGATGTGAGGTAGGGCTCACACTCCACGCCGTTGATGATAAGCACCTCGGCCTTCTGACCATCGGGTACCGATAGTTTTACGTGCGTGGGGAACTGAGCACCACCAAGACCTACGATGCCGGCATTGCGTACCTTGGCGATAATCTCCTCAGACGTGAGCTCGCACTCGCGCTTGAGCTCCGGAGTGCGGTCTATATCCTCCATCCACTCGTCGCCCTCGCGCTTGATGACAACCATTATCCTGCGTTGCCCCTGACCATTAGGGTAGGCATCGACAGATGTTACCGTGCCCGAGATGGGGGCGTGAATGTTTGCCGACACGAAGCCCGTAGCCTGACCTATAAGCTGGCCGGTGAGCACCTTGTCACCCTTCGCTACAATGGGTGTTGAGGGCGCTCCTATATGCTGTATCATTGTTACCTTAACCTCATCGGGGAGGCCGAGGACCTCGATAGCCTTATCCTTGCTCCACTCCTTGTTATCCGACGGATGAATACCGCCTATGGGAAATGTTCTCATAATATATTACTCCTTATTAGCGGTTTCTACCTTGACCTCACTCTTTACCTCTGTGGCGGGGGCTTTGGGAGCCTTGGGCTCCTTCGGCAGACGCTCCATGTTGACTATGTGTATGGCACCCGTGGGGCACTCGTTCACACACTTGCGACAGAGCTTACACTTCTCGGGGTCGATATATGCCAAGTGGTTGTCGATGGTGATGGCACCAAAGGCGCACACCTTCTCACACTTGCCACAACCGATACATCCCGCCTTGCATACCTTCGATACCACCGCTCCGCGGTTCTTCGAGCGGCAGGCAACGAATATAGCACGATTCTTGGGCCACTTCTTGCGTAGCTCGAAGAGTCCCTTGGGACACGCCTTGACACATGCACCACATGCTGTACACTTGTCGGGGTCTACTTCCACAAGTCCTGTCTCCTCATTGATGCTTAGCGCTCCGAACTTACATGCGTGTACGCAGTCACCATAGCCTATGCAACCAAAGGCACAACCCGACTCGCCTACATAGAAGGTGTTTACCACGGCGCAGTTGAGAGCTCCGTCGTAGTGGTTTACCTTGGGACGTTTCTGGCATGTGCCACCACAGCGCATCGTAGCAACCATGGGGCTCTTCTCTGCAGCAGCCTTGCCAAGGTATCCGGCAATAGACTTCATAACCTCACCACCGGCAACGGGGCAAAAGAGCGCTCCAATATTGTCGCGCGTAACCAATGCCTCAGACATAGCACGGCAGCCGGCAAAGCCACAACCTCCGCAGTTGGCGCCCGGCAACATCTTCTCCACCTCGTCGATGCGAGGATCCTCCTCGACCTTGAACTTCTGTGCTACGAAGTACAAGATGACAGCCAAGAGAACGCCAAGCACACCGAGTGTGAGGACTGTTAATACTAAACTATTCATGACTCCTTAATAATTGTAAATTGTATCCGTTTTTCAAACATGCCTCGTAGCGCATAGAGCACCACGTAATATATCGCTACAGCCACTATCGACGTCACCGCAGCAAGGCCATCGTCAGCTCCAAGGGCCTTTGCGCCAAAGAGCACGCCAAGCAACACAACGAGGGGAAACATGTATCCCCATGCTACCGATGACCACCCCATGGATCTCTTCACGAGGGCCACGACGACACTCTCACCAACCTCGAATGTCGAGGCGTAGGGTGTTGTCACCTCCATAATGCGCTCATCGCCCCTCTCGCCACATAGACCCTTGGCATGGCAACCCGCACAGGCGCCCTGCTTCTCTACGCGCACGAAGACCTTGTCGTTGGTGATGTGGTCAACCTTGCCTCTATGTTGGAGTGTGTGGCTCATGCGTATTACTCGCAGTAGTGATTAACAAGGGGCATCAACCACTCGTGGCCGAAGGCGCAGGGTGACAGACGCAGTACGGGAGGGAACTGATAGCGTTTCTTCTCGTTCTGCATGACCATGCGGTGTATCTTCTCCACCACATCCGAGTCGAAGCCTGCGTTGATGATATCCTCGCGGTGCTGCTTCTTCTCAATCATGCGGAAGAGTATGGCATCGATAACCTCGTAGTGGGGGAGCTGGTCGCTATCCTTCTGGTTGGGACGCAACTCCGACGATGGCTCCTTGTTGATGATATTATCGGGTATAACCTCGTTCTGCGAAGCGTTGATATAACGCGCGAGGTCGTAAATCTCACTCTTGTAGAGGTCGCCCGTGGGACTGAACGTACCTGCCGTATCACCATAGAGCGTACACCAGCCAAGAGCATTCTCGCTCTTATTCGACGAGTTCAGAAGCATGTATCCTGTCTTATTCTGAAGAGCCATAAGCATCGTTGTGCGGATGCGTGTTTGTATGTTCTCTTCCGTAGCATCAAACTCCGTACCTCCGATTACGGGCTGGAGTGTGCCTACCATGGCGTTGTATGCCTCGATGATGGGCAGTACGCTGTACTCCACGCCGAGGTTTTCGGCTAATTGCTTGGCATCCTCCACGCTCTCGTTAGGCGTAAAGGGCGATGGCATGAGTAGCACACGTACATTCTCCTTGCCTAAGGCTCCTACTGCTATGCATGCCACTACGGCCGAGTCGATACCTCCTGAGAGACCTACGCACGCTTTCGTGTAGCCATTCTTGAGGAAGTAGTCACGAAGACCCAAGCACGAAGCCTCGTAAATCATGCGTGTACGGTCGTTGTAGGTGGTAAATGGCACCTCAAAAGGCTCATTCTTGGCCTCGGTGTCGATAATCTGAATATCCTCGTCGAAGCTCTTAAGAAGTTTTATAAGGCGACCATCGCGGTTAAGCACTCCCGATGTGCCGTCATAGACGATGTCGCCCGAGCCTCCAACCTGATTTATGAGTATGAGGTTTGTGCCCTCGGCAAAGGCCAAGCGACTCATCTTGTCGAAGCGGCGTGTGAGTATTCCCTTGCCATAGCGACGTGCGTTCACCGATATTACGGCATCAATGTTCTCGTCAATCTCCTCTACATGGCTGAGGTCGTCACCCACGACAACCTTGAATACCTTATCCTTGATGTGAATCGTATGGCTGCCTATCGACGAGCCTACGATGTAACCCATCTCGCGGCGTGCGGTGACATAGCGCTTACCTATGTACTCGATGTAACCCTCGGCATCAATATATGCCGCAGCACTTATCGGGCCCTCGGCCGTAAGGTAGGGAGTACCCACTATTGCTGCTATGCCGCGACACTTCGTGGCGATACTCTCAATAGCCTCCTCGCAGAGGGTGAGGAAGGTGGTCTTCGTGAGGAGTCCGTATGCAGGTGTTCCCGACACGGCGAACTCTGCAAAGACCACAAGGTCGGCACCGGCACTCTTTGAGTGCTCGATTGCTGAGATGATTTTCTCGGTGTTGGCCTTGATGTCGCCTACCGTAAAGTTGAGCTGAGCTAATGCTATCTTCATATCTTGGTATAAATCTTATGCCTTACTGCTATCCCTTATTGCTATCCCTTGCTGCTATCCCTTGTTGCTATCCCATATTGCTAACCCTTACTGCTATGCTTTATTTTGGGGCCTTTCTTGGGCTCTATACCTAAAGGTATAGATTAATGCGGCAAAGGTAGGAATATTTTTGCTATGATGCAATAAAAAGCCGCAATTATATCTCGGTTTTATTCTTGTCTTCGTCTATTACATAAAAATAGGCGGGAGTATTCACTACTGCCGCCTACCGATCTAACCTCTTCAATTAAAAATTCTAAATTATGACACAACATGTTGTTGGGCATGTCTAACACACTTACTGCGAAGCCTTTTTAGCTCTTCGCTCGCGTTGGGATTTATATCTACAAAGGTAGCAAATCTCGACGACATTTCTTGTCGCTGAAAAATTTTTCTGCAAAAAAATAATGATTATCGTGGCTATCTAAAACGCATCGTTGAAGCCGAGGATAAAGTAGCGGCTATTGCGACCGAAGGCCATCTCTAAGCGCACGGCCATAAGGGCGTTGAACGACCAGCGTATGCCGGCGCCGTAGGTTGGTAGCACCTTGCGCCATGCGAAGTTGTCGCCCTTGGAAAATACCTCACCGGCACCTCCCCAGATGGTAGCGCCAAGACCCTCCCAGATATGTTGGCGTAGCTCCACCTGCGTAGCGACGAGGTTATTGCCATTATATCGTCCGCGGTAGTAGCCGCGCATGCGACTTTCGCCACCCAGCTTGGCACGCAGGAGCCATGGTGTCGCAGTGTTGTGAAACTCGCCGTAGAGGTCAAGAGCGAGCGTAGCACCACGCCATAGTGGCTGGTAGAAGTCGAAGGTGATATTTAGCGTGCAGAGGTTTGAGCCCACGTTGCTTATAAACTTTGGGCGTGTGTAAAAATCTACGGCAGCATATACTCCGCGAGTTCTATTTTCGGCACTCCGGCGTGTATCTATGCCGAGGCCTAAGCCCACGGCAAGGGTTGATATATGGTTGTTGAACGCGCGAGTAAGTAGCTGTGCACGAGCATCCATGCGTCGTGCCTCGATATTCTGATACTCGGCACCCACGCTGAGAAATAGGCCGTTGGTGATGGCGTAGCGATACTTAAACCATGCACCATAGTCACACTCCGTGTACCTTCCCGCATCGTTGCCCGTGGCGGTGTCGTAGTCGAGTCCCCAGAGGTATGTGGGCTCGGAGCATAGGCCCATGCCGTAGGATAGACGGTGTCGGCTGTCGTCGAGGGTGTTTGTGCCACGTATGGCCACATTGTAGTATCCCGTGAGCGATGCTGTGGCCACTATTGAGAGTATGCCGGGCGTTGTGCTTGTGCTGCTTTGGCGGTAGTATAGGTTACCCATGGCGGCAAGGCGCCAGCCCGTATTTGCTGAGTAGCCCGGGCCACCGATGATGTTAAATCGCACATTGCGCTCACCGAGGTCGGGGTCTAAGTAACGCTCCAATGCAGTGCGCTCATCCTCGACGATGGGTGTGTAGCGGTATGTTATGTTTGTGCCGTCGATGGATGCCTCCTCCAACTCCTGCGCCATAGCCGTAGGAGATAAAAGCAATAGTAGGAGTGCCACGAAGACACTCCTACGGTATATCATGTTATCTCTCTCTGTCCAAGCCATTAACGTAGGGGCTCTGCCGCAGCAAGGAAGCGCTGCTGCTCCTGCTCCGACATTTCGCCCTTATGGACATAGACGAGCTCGCCGGCCTTGTTTACGAGCAATATGACAAACATGTTGTCGCAGTCGCCCAAGCGCCATGCGCTACTGATGTAGTGGTCGGGGTCGCATAGTATCGTCGCACCATTCTTTGCTGTACGTGCATCGGCAATCTTACGCACCAACGAGTTGGGGTAGATGGCATCTTTGAGGTTGACGATGCCGAAACCCTCGATGTTGGGACCTTGTACGCGGCCGGTCTCCTCGATGTAGGTGATGAATTCGTGGTTTTGCTTGGGAACTTCGGGGTCGACGTAGAAGATAAGGAGGTTCTTCTCGCCCCACCACGGAAGTCGTGACTTGTTGGCATCGAGGTCCTGAACTTCGACATTGCGCACCTTGCGCGGAAGGCTCTGAGCCTCAGCAGCGAGTGTAAGGGTGCATGTTGCGATGGCAACAAGGATGAGTGCTTTCAGTTTCATTGTTATGTCTATTTGTATGTTCGTCCTATGTTGTATTGTGCTACGCACAACGCGGCAAAGGTAGCAAAAATATTGCGTTTACTATATAAAATACGGTGTATTAAACGAAACCCCGAAATTATTAAATGAAACGGCTGTTAATATCCTAACTTTTTCCCTATCTTTGCCATCGTAATACCATGAAAAATATCTGCGACAATGAAGCAACGAATACTCTTTGTATGTTTGGGAAATATATGTCGGTCGCCCGCGGCGGAGGCTATGCTTCGCAAGCTTGTCGAGCGCGAGGGGATAGCCGATAGGGTAGTTATAGACTCTGCGGGCACGTATGGAGGACATAGTGGCGAGCGCTCCGACCCTCGCATGATACGTGCTGCAGCGGCACGTGGCATAGAGATGACACACCGCGCCCGTCAGGTGCGCGAGGAGGACTTCGACCGCTTCGACCGCATCATCGCCATGGACGACAACAACTACGAAGCGCTCTTTCGCCTCGCCCCTAATCGTGCTGCCGGCCAAAAGATATACCGCTTTCGCGAGTTCCTGCGCCACCATCCCGACTGGTCATATATCCCCGACCCCTACTACGAGGGGCACGAGGGCTTTGAATTGGTGTTAGACCTTCTTGAGGATGGTTGCAGCACAATTGTAGAGCAGCTATAAAGGCGAACTTCTGCGTTAAGCTCGCCCTCAAAACCGAGGGGCTGTCCAACAATTACGTGGACAGCCCCTTGTGTATGCTTTATACTCCGAAAGATTAGTTATACTCCAACACCAGATGATGTACGTGGCCAAATGGGCCTCTGAAGGCTACCTGTAGCTCTATCTGGAAGCATGGATAGTTAGGATCCATCTTAAAGGCTTCCGACGTCATCGAGTAGTGGTCAGAATCACCCGGGTCATACGCGAAAATCTCATCATCGGCATCTCCACCATTCTCCGTAGAGCGTAGCAACGCAAGGCATGCATCGCGAGCTGTCCATCGCGAGCTAATATCCCAATATGCCTTGATATAGAGGTCGTCGCTGGGAATGAAGAATCGTGGTGATAGTACCTGTGCCCAGCGTAGTCCGCCCTCCATGGTTAAGCCATCGTGTTCTTTGAAGAAGATAAACGAGTTGATCAAATCGGAAACACCATTAGAGATGTCTTCCCATGGGAAGCGAAGGGCTGAATAGGTGTTGTTCAAGTCCCAATCATCCTCGGTATAGAAGCCGTGGAACTCGCCCTTCTCTGAGTCGTAGGGGAAGCCCGTAACGTAGTGTGTCGTAGGTTCAGACTCTACGCGGGTGCCATCTTTAAGCACGACAAAGGCTGTGGCGCTATACTCCGCCCAATCAATATCCTTATACCCTAAGTTGTACTCTTGACCGGCACCAATAACACCATCCTTGAAGTTGAGCGTGTATGTCTGCTCCCTAGAGGTGACATGGTTTCTAAGAGTGATGCCTGCTGACTCAATCTGCTCCTCCTCGATATCGTAGTAGCGCGATACGCTACGTGATTTGCCATCTATGCCGTACTCGAAATTCTCACCTAATACGAATGACACGTTAACCATCTTGTTGGCGATGCTGCTATACCCCGATGTGTAGTAGTCGTAGCTTGTGTTAACACCGCACGTAACCATGGGCCTTAGCTCTGTAGTCGTTGCCTCGATCTTCTCGAAGGCGAGATACTCGCTACCATCGTAGGCTGCAAAATACATTCTGTACTCGGTTTCGGGGTCCAAATCTGTAAATGAGCAATAGTATTTCGTCTTATCGATTAGGCCAGATGTGTTGGTTTGCAGTGGCGTTCCCATGCTATATACCTCTTCTTGGGTGTACTCCCTCTGTAGGTCATCTGTAATGAGGCAACGCACATCGTCGTACATAATGTCGTATATATTGATAGTATAATCAATGCTATGCGACGATGTTGTGATGTCGTAAACTTTAATTTGGGGGTTATAATCCACACGCATGGTTGTTGTGTATGAGAAGCCTTGTTCAAAACGTATCCTGTTCAACTCCTTATCATACTTCTTTCCGGTAGTGGAGGTTACTTCCATTTTAAAGTCGTTGAAGGTATTATTTGGAAGTAGCGATAGGAAGAAACTGTCATCCTCGTCCTCGGCCAAATATATCTTAAGATGAGGTTCTATAGACCACATCTTCGTTTCAATACGCATATCATCATCCATATGTACATAGAACTCCGAATGAACGCCCTCATATGTTTTGATAATAACCTCGTCGTATACCGATGGTGTATCTTTAATACCCACTTGCAATAGTGCGTTTACGGGACGGAAGTTGAAGTGTACTTTGTCACCCTCTACGTTCTTAGCAACAGCGGCCAATAAAGCTGCATTTTTAGCTGTGCCATCTTGTTGTCGTAGGTCTACCTCTAACCTGCCTCTATGGTCTATTCTAAACGTATGAGGATACACGGCATAGTAGGTGTCAACACTCGCAACAGGGGTAAAATCGCCCACAAAGGTAATGCCTTCAAGTCCCGAGTTGGAAGCTGTAAGTATAGTATTTACGCCATGCTCTGAAACCACACGAATCATATCGCCCTCTTCAAACTCGTAGATAGTGTAGTCCGCTCCTGAAATCTCAACACCTAAGTCGGGGAGTGCGCCCCCGGGTTGAGAGTTGTTAATCGTAAGCGACGAGGCTGTGATATTTGTCCTCCTAACCTCTGGCGGTGTGTCGTGATCGTTGCTACAACCCGCCGATAGTGCTGCGACGAGCACCATAAGCCAAAACATATTCTTCATAATGATAGCTCCTAAAAAAATTATTATTGAACAGACCTATACATGACCGCCACCTTGTCCGGGCTCTATATCACCTGAAACAGTAAAACCGGCCTCTACTATAACCTCAATAAACTCCACAGCAGGAGCGTTGTAAATGTTTGCTCTTTTCATCTTTCAAATGTTTATAGTTTATATTATGTAATTTACACTTTTCTATTTGCTATATTAAAATTATGTGACAATTGTTGTGTTTTGTCGCCACAAATTTAGCAACTTTTATCATATATTTAGCATAAATACATTATTTTTTTATTAAAATTGCAGCAGAAAGTTCGGTGGTTAATCATTCTATTTGCAGAACGCTCTCAGAAACAGCAATATACAAAATTAAGCGCCCCAAAAGTTTTTTACAAACTTTCGGGGCGCTTGGCCTCTTAAGTGGTTGTGTCTATCCTCGTATTACCTACTCGAAGGTAACCTCGGGAGCAACAACAGGCTCCTCTAAGATAACAACCTGAGCATCCACTGCTCTCTCGGCAGGAAGTGTAGCCTTAAGTTCGGGGAGTGCTTCGACAACCTCCTCCGTGGCAGCAGCCTTGGGCGTTGAGGGCCAGATAGCAGGCTTAACGATACCGAACATCAACCATGCTATAAGCATCGTGACGATGATGTTGAACGTCTGAGCACCAAGGAAGGCGTAGAGAGCATTGCGGTTCTCCTTCGAGATAATATCCTTAAGGCGTGTATCCATACCGATGCACACGAACGATAGCGAGAAGAAGAACGTCGAGAATGTCTTAGCCAACGATGTCTCCATAATCTTGCCCTTCTCGTTGAGTGTGAGCATATCTTCTGCCTGAAGTACGCTAAACACGGCTGAGGCTATAACAAAGCCGAGGATGAACTTCGGGAATTTCTCCCAAACGATGCCGAGCGAGGGGCGATTTGAACGCTTGCCGTCGGTCGAGCGTGCTGAGAGGTAGAGGGCGATGAAGAATGCCACAACACCGATGAGCACATTCTGTGTAGCCTTAACGACGATGGCGGTCTTCTGTGCCACCTCACCGGCCATCTCCGACGATGCGCCCACGCCCGATGTGGTATCGATAGTACCACCAATCCAAGCACCCGTAATCTCATTTTGAATGGCGGGGTCATCGCTAAGCAGAGGTACTACGACACTTGCCAACCATGGCATAAGGTAGATCATCGGCACGACGATGATAAGCACCAACGAGATGATGTACGATAGCTGCTTCTTATCCGTGCCGGCAACACCCGCAGCGGTGATACATGCCGAAACGCCGCATATTGAGCATCCGCTGGCGAGGGTCATGGCTGTAGCCTGCTCCACCTTAAATTTGCGGGCGAGGTTGTATGCAAAGAACCATACGATGCCTACGACCAAAACGGCTTGAATAAGACCTGCGGCACCCGATTTCATCACGTCAGAGAACAACACCGTGGCACCGAGGCACACAACACCTATCTTGATGAAAAACTCACCCTGCACGGCGGGCTTAAGCCAATCGGGCACGTGGAAGACGTTGCGTACGATAAGACCAAAAATCACCGAGAAGAATACAGCCTCAAAGCCGTAATACTTGATTGTCGGGAGCTTGGCTATCCACTGTGCGAGAACGGCGATGGCAAAGATGACGATGAACGATGCCAAAAGACCCTTTAATGGTCTGTTGAGTAGGCGGTTGCCTACGTACAGCAGAACGAGGGCGATGACAAAGAACATACCGATGTTCATCCATGCCTCGGGTGTTGTGAGCGTATCCGGAATCTTAGGACCACCGCCAAGTTCCGGGGCAAAGAACGCAATAATCAGAAGGGGAATGCTTAGGAATGTAACAACCCAATCCTCTGTTAAAAACTTTTTCATAAACACACTTTTTGTTGTTACTTTATTGCTCAAACTTCGATGTTCGTTTAGAATATGGCTGAAACCATGAGGTTTATGCCGTTGTAGTTATCCTTGATAACCTTGTTCATCGTATACGAGTAGTTGAGCTGTAGGCGCAAGAACTTCCAAGGCTTGTATACGCCACCGATGGTGATACGATCCTCGTTCAACGTGTTGAGGTCGTCGTTGATGAACTCGTAGCGGGCAACAACCGACCAAGGCTTCTCGAAGTGGTAGCCTGCGAGGGCATAGAAGGCGTTGGTCTTGTTACCTCCAAAGTTGGCCTGAGCAAACTCGGCACGTGCAATCCAGTGGCGTACATCGTAGATGGCACCCACAGACCAGCGGGGAGATACCATGTGCTCGTTGCCCTTGTAGCTTGTCTCGCTATACATGTACGAACCCGAGATAGATAGACCCTTGATAGGCTTGATGATGATACGGCCGATGTAATCCTTGGCGGTGTTGTTATCCATGCCATTTATGCCCGAGCCGTTGAATATGCCGACGTTGTAGTTGATGATATTGTAGCCCTCGCGCTCGATGAAGCCGCCATAGAGCTGAAAGCCCATGTCGCGACCCGTTGCCGAGATACCGTCAAAAAATTTGTTGTTGCGAACAAGGTATGTTGTGAGGTATGAGTACTCGATAAACTCGAACTTGGTGGGGCCATAGAGCTCATTCTCGAGCGAGAAGGGGAGCTTATATTGTCCGAACTGAAGATTAAGCTCATTCAGGGGCTTGTAGCGTACATAGAGATCGCAAATCTTCGGTGTGCCGGCGAAATCTACCTGTAGGCGGTAGTCTATCTTCTCCTTGGCTGCATTACCCGAGAGGCTCACACGCGCGCGACGTATATAAAAGGAGGTCTCAGGGTCTGAATTTTCGTTTGAAGAGAAGCCCGCCTGAAGATAGCCCGAAAGCTTTAGGTGCTTATCTGCGAACTCTTTAACCTTTTCACCTGTTGTCTGAGCCTCGGCCGAGAGCGCGAAGCCCATCGTTGCTACGATTAGTAGTAGATGTTTAATTTTCATAGTATCTTCGTTTAAAAAATTCTGTGCAAAATTACGACAATATAGTTAAACGGAGGGTGGTATAAATACCTAAAATGACGACATGATATTTGTAAAAAGGGGCAAAATAGAGCCCTAAAAGGGGAGTTGCGCAGTGTCGAAAAGACCGGCTTCGCATAGGTTAATGACCGTACAACCGAGTCTTTTTGCGCGACTTACGGTGTAGCCCGTGCCACTCCTTTTGCGCTGGCACCATGCCACGAGCACGTTTGCACCATCTACAAGCATGTCGTTGCGATGACGGAAAACCTCAGGGCTGTAATTGCATGCTGTGTAGCGTATTATGGTCACTTCGCGCATGATTTGTTCGTAGCGTGTACGCTCCGTAGGCTCGAAATGACGCGAAAATTCGGGCCATGGTATGTAGGCCTCAAGGGTAATGTCGGGGTGATGCTCTCGCAGGGCGATGACAACTTCAGCGGCATGGAGGTCGAAACCCTCGGCCATGCCTACGCGAAAGGTGCGGGCACCTTGTTCGTATAGGTGTGTGACAACCTCGCGGAGCTGCCTATCGGCAACCCCACGATATGTACGATGCCCCGTGAAGGCAACTATCTTATTATCGGTGTTCAACGTATTGACGCTCACGTGCTAATCGCGTGCTAATCACGTGCTAAGGGTCAGGTCTCACTCCCCTCCCTGTTATAAAAAATCCTTTGCAAGGCCGCCTTCGCCCGTCTCTTTGTATATTGAGGGCAGGTCGTGTCCCGTCTGCTTCATAACCTCGACTACGCGGTCGAACGATACGCGGTGGTGGCCATCGGTGTACATCGAGTATAGGTTGGCATCCAAGGCGCGTGCTGCTGCGTAGGCGTTGCGCTCGATACAGGGTATCTGCACCAGACCGCACACGGGGTCGCACGTCATGCCGAGGTGGTGTTCCAGACCCATCTCTGCGGCATACTCTATCTGTGCGGGTGTGCCTCCAAAGAGTTGATTTGCAGCGGCTGCGGCCATAGCACATGCTACGCCTACCTCGCCCTGACAACCCACCTCAGCACCCGATATTGAGGCGTTATGCTTGACGATATTACCTATGAGGCCGGCTGTTGCCAATGCTCGGCAGATGCGTTGCTCGGAGAACTCGCGTGTCTTCCATAGGTGGTATAGCACAGCGGGCATGACTCCCGAGGAGCCACACGTTGGGGCTGTGACGATACGTCCACCCGAGGCATTCTCCTCGCTCACAGCCAAGGCGTATGAGAAGATAAGACCTCGCGACTTTAGGCTCTGGCTATAGCCCGAGGCACGCACGTTGTAACGCATGGCGCGACGTGGCAGGTTTAGCGGGCCGGGGATTACGCCATCGGTCTCGATGCCACGCTCCACAGCCTCGCGCATAACGCGCCATATCTTTGAGAGGAATATCCATATACCTTCGCCCTCGTGCATCTCGACATACTCCCAAAAGGTGCGGCCATTTTCGGTACACCAATGAAGTATATCTATGAGCTTCGTGTCGGGATATATGTCGACGCTCTCGACAGGTTTCTCGCCCTCCTCGGCAAGGGCACCGCCACCTACGCTGTATACTGTCCAGTCGTCCGTGACATTACCGTTGTCTAATGCCTCGAAGCGCATGCCGTTGGGGTGAAAGGGCTTAAATATTGAGGGCTCCCAGATAAGTTCTACAGTGCCGTGAGGCTTCAGCGTGTCGAGGATGGCAACATCCGTTAAGTGACCTTTGCCCGTGGCGGCAAGACTGCCGTAAAGTGTCACACGGAAGGTGTGACAGTCGGGGTTGCGATGCTGAAATATCTCGGCAGCACGGCGTGGCGCCATGGTGTGGCTGCTCGAAGGGCCTGTGCCTATGCGGTATAACTCTCGAATACTCTTCATAATTCAAAACTGTTTGAAATATTGCCTTGCAAATATAATGAAAATTTTTCGTAACTTTGTAGGTGAAGAAAATATAAATCCAATGTCAACGCTCTATCTCCATATCCCTTTTTGTCGTAGAATATGCACCTATTGCGACTTCTATAAGGTGGGAGCCACGGCATTGCTCCCGCGTGTTGTAGAGGTTATGCACCGCGAGATGCAGGAGCGTGCTGCGGTGCTACACTCACCTCGCCTTACGTCGATATACTTTGGTGGTGGCACACCCTCACTGCTGTCGGCACGTGATATCCAAGGATTTATCGACCATGCTCACGCACTGTTCGACTGTTCCGAGGTGTCGGAGATAACGCTTGAGGCTAACCCCGATGACCTTACTCCCGAGTATGTTGCAGCACTAAGGACGACGTCGGTAAACCGCCTCAGCCTCGGCATACAATCTTTTGATGATAGGGTGTTGACCTTCATGAATCGTCGCCATACGGCCGTTGAGGCTGAGGCCGCCGTGGAGCGCCTGCGTGCTGCGGGCTACGACAACATCTCGATAGATGTGATTTTTGGTGTCGCAGGCTTCGGTAATACGCTCGAAGAGACACTGCGGAGGGCCGTAGCTCTCGATGTGGAGCATATATCGGCCTATCATCTTACGGTCGAGGAGCAAACAAAGTTGGGACTGATGGTGCGTAAGGGCGAGTATGTGCCTGTAACGGAGGAGCAGTCCGAGGATGAGTATTTGGCTGTGCATAAGGCTCTTGAGGCTGCGGGTTACGAGCACTATGAGGTGTCGAATTTCGCTAAGCAGGGTCGTCGTGCGCAGCATAACTCGGCCTATTGGACGGGCGTGGAATATCTCGGCATAGGCCCCGGGGCGCACTCCTTCACGGGCGAGAAGCGATGTTGGTGTACGTCGTCTGTTAAGCAGTATGCCGAGGGTGATATTCAGTTTGAATCGGAGACTCTTACTATGCGCGATCACCTTAACGAGTATGTTATGACATCGCTACGCCGCAAGGAGGGTGTCGACCTCGACTATGTTGAGCGCCGCTTTGGTGCTTCGGAGCGCATGCGTATAGAGTCGGCCGCTAAGGAGTGGATAGCCGCAGGTGTGGTCGAGGCGAGAGCTTCGTCGTTGGCTGTCAGGCCGGAGCGATTTCTGCTCTCGGATGCCGTAATTGAGTCGTTATTTGCATAAATATTTTGTCGATTCGAAATATTTTTGTAATTTTACTTGCCAAAAGTAGGTAAATTCCCCCTATGCACTGCTTTCATGTGTTGTATTGTTCTCATTTACAACACTATGCGGTGTTAGATTGTTGTATATAGGAACGAAACTAAATAAACATAGGTATCATTATGTCAGGACTAAAATTCGACAAACGTGAATTGGGTAACTTGGAGTACTCGTTGGAGCGTGAGATGCTTGCTACGGATCGTCGTGGCGGTTATATGAGTACCACCATCGTGTGCTGCAATACACGTAAGTATCACGGTTTGATGGTCGCCCCCATCGATCAAAGCGACCGTACGTATGTGCTTCTCTCATCGCTCGATGAGACTATCGTGCAGCACGACCAGTCGTTCCACCTCGCCTTGCACCGCTTCGATGGTGTATATGAGCCACGTGGTCACAAGTATATCACCGACTTTGAGTATACACCCACGCCGACGATAACATATCGCGTAGGTGGCGTTATTCTAAAGAAGGAGTTGCTATGGATTCATAAGCGCACACAACTTATGATTCGCTATACGTTGGTGGATGCCCACTCGGAGACGACGTTGCGCCTTCGTCCTATGTTGGCCTTCCGCGATAAGCATGCGCTGTCGAAGGCGAACATGAATGCCGACGGCAGAGCATACCCCATCCCCTATGGTGTTAAGTGTCGCCTATACGATGGCTTCCCATGGTTGCACATGCAGCTTGATAAGGCCGATGCGGAGTTTGTCGCAGCACCCGATTGGTACTACAATTTTGAGTATCACAAGGAGCTTGCACGTGGGTATGAGGGTCATGAGGATCTGCTTACGACGGGATATTTCGAGTTTAAGATAAAGAAGGGTGAGAGTGTTATCTTCTCGGCAGCAACCGAGATGATGGAGTCTCCCGAGGCTATATCTTCGGCATACGAGGTGTCGCTATCGCGCCGCACACATAAGATAGACTTCCTCAGCTGCTTGCGCCACTCGGCACGTCAGTTTGTTATCCGTCGTCCCGAGAATCGCACGGAGGTCATTGCCGGCTACCCATGGTTCGGTCCCTTCATGGAGGATACGTTCATGGCACTGCCGGGTCTTACACTCACACAGGGATATAAGGAGGATTGTATGGATGTCCTCGATACCGTCGTGGGGGACCTTAAGGCGGGTGGCATCCTCGATGGTGGGGTGACACCTCCTGTGGCTGATGCTCCGCTATGGTTCTACTATACGCTCCAGCATCTTGAGAGTCACATCGGTCGTAAGGAGCTGTGGGCGAAGTATGGCGCTACGATGAAGGCCATACTTGAGGCCTATCGTCGTGGTTTTGGTGACGAGGTGCGCATGCACGATAATGGCCTTGTTTGGGCATCGGCCGAGCGCCCCTTGACATGGATGGGAACAATCGTCGATGGACAACCTCTCACACCACGCCGTGGCTATCCTGTTGAGCTTCAGGCTCTGTGGTACAATGCCGTGGAATACACGTTGGCAGTAGCCAAAAAGGAGGGCGACAAGGCATTTGTCGAGAGCTGGAAGGAGCTCCCGAAGCGTATTAAGTCGTCGTTCATCGAGAAATTCTGGTTAGAGGAGGAGGGATATGTTGCCGACTATGTTAACTACGATGAGGTAAACAAATTCATCCGTTGCAATATGGCCGTTGTCTGCGGCTTGGACTACAAACTCGTCGATGATGAGAAACTTGTGCGCATCCTTATGACCATTCGTGAGCATCTGCTCACGCCGCGAGGTCTGCGTACTCTCTCGCCCCGCAATCTGCTCTATAAGTCGAACTACAACGAGGACCAGCGTTCACAGGACCTCGCCTCGCGTAACGGCTCAGCATGGATATGGCCCTTGTCGCTATATGTTAAGGCGTGCTTCGACCTCAGTGGCGAGAAGTTCGTCGACGAGGCGCGTCACATCCTCGATGCCTTCGATGAGGAGCTTCAGACGAAGTGCGTAGGCTCGCTCTCGGAGCGTTTCGAGGGAGATCCTCCACATGGCCCCCGCGGTTCAGTGTCGCATGCCACATCTGTTGCGGGTGTACTCCATATTGCGGAGCTTATCGAGCGTTATGCCAAGAAGAGACCCCAGCGTAAGACCAAGAGTGCAGCCGAGGTTGAGGCAAAGCCCAAGAAGAAGTGTGTACGCAAGAGTGTGAAGAAGTAAAACGTAAAAAAGATATAGATTATGAGAGTCTTAATGTTTGGTTGGGAGTTCCCGCCCCATATCGCTGGTGGTCTAGGTACCGCCTGCTATGGTATGACACAAGGTCTGGCTCGTAACGATGTGGAGGTTATCTTCGTGATGCCCAAGGCCTCGGGAGATGAGGATCAGAGCTTCGTTAAGGTTGTCAACGCCAGCGATATCGAGGCGCGCTATTGTGACTCAAGCATCGAGGGTGCAGATGATATTATGCGTAAGATTTCGTTCATCCATATCGACTCGAACATGGTCCCCCACATCTCGCCAGAGGAGTGGGCTACCTACCGCGAGGGCTACGAGCGCACGGGAAAGAAGTTTTGGGAGCGTAAGGGTGACAGCTGGACTCAGCGCTACACATTCTCGGGTAAGTATGGAGCCAACATCATGGAGGAGGTTGCTCGCTATGCCGTTGTTGCTGCCGAGGTGGCGCGACAGCTGGAGGGTCAGTTCGATGTTATCCATGCGCACGACTGGCTGACATACTTCGCCGGCATTGCCGCAAAGAGAGTGTCGGGTAAACCGTTGGTGGTACACATGCATGCCACGTCGTTTGACCGCTCGTCGAGCGACAATATTGATACGCGCGTATATGAGATTGAGCGTGCAGGTATGGCGGCTGCCGATATGGTCATTGCCGTGTCTAACCTAACGCGCAACATCGTCATTGACAAATATCACATCGAGCCTGAGAAGGTTGTTGCTGTACACAATGCTGTGCAGTTTGCCGAGAACGACAATCCGCTACCTGAGCGTGGCGTGGATGATAAGATTGTCACGTTCCTCGGTCGTATAACCTTCCAGAAGGGACCCGACTACTTTATCGAGGCGGCAGCCAAGGTGTTGGCGCGTGTTCCTAACGTGCGCTTCGTCATGGCGGGCTCGGGAGATATGATGAACCATTGTATACGTCGTGCTGCGCAGCTTGGCATTGCCGACCGTTTCCACTTTACGGGCTTCCTGAAGGGTGACGATGTGCAGAAGATGTTCCAGCTCTCGGACGTATATGTCATGCCGTCGGTGTCGGAGCCCTTTGGTATCTCACCGTTGGAGGCTATGCGTTCTAACGTGCCCACGATTATCTCGAAGCAGAGTGGTGTAGCCGAGGTGTTGGACTATGCCGTGAAGGTTAACTATTGGGATGTTGATGCTATGGCCGATGCCATATATGGACTTATCACTTATCCAGCCTTGGCAAAGATGTTCTCGGAGAAGGGTATGGACGAGGTTAACAACCTCAAGTGGTTCAATGCTGCTGTGAAGATCAAGGATGTATATCAGCAGGCTATCGATAAATGCAATAAATAAAAGTATAGATATATGAAGACTGTTTGTTTCTATTTTCAGGTACATCAGCCATGGCGCTTGAAGACCTATCGTTTCTTCCAGATGGGCAACGACCACAACTACCTCGACGACTTCACCAATCGTGCTATCATGCAGAAGGTGGCCCGCGAGTGTTACTTGCCAATGAATGCCTTGTTGCTAAGCCTCATCGAGGAGAATAAGGGAGCGTTCCGCTGCACCTTCTCTATCACAGGCTCGGCTGTTGAGCAGTTCAAGGCCTACGCCCCCGAGGTGTTGGAGTCGTTCAAGGCTCTCGCCGCAACAGGGTGTGTAGAGTTCCTTGGTGAGACATACTCGCACTCGCTCTCGTCGCTCTACTCGGTCGATGAGTTCAAGCAGGAGGTTAAGCTTCACACGCAGATGCTCAAGGAGGAGTTTGGCGTGAAGCCTACGGCATTCCGTAATACGGAGCTCATCTACTCGGACGATATTGCTAAGGCCGTGGTGGATATGGGCTTTAAGACGATGCTTGCCGAGGGTGCTAAGCATATCCTCGGTTGGAAGTCGCCTAACTTCTTGTATGCCGATGCTGTGGACAATAAGCTACGCCTGTTGTTGCGCAACTATAAGCTCTCGGACGATATAGCCTTCCGCTTCTCGAATGAGGGATGGCCCGAGTGGCCGCTCACGGCCGATAAGTTTGCCGGCTGGGTGGCACAGGAGACGGGCGATGTCGTAAACCTCTTCATGGACTATGAGACCTTCGGTGAGCACCAGAAGGCATCTACCGGCATCTTCGACTTTATGAAGGCGCTCCCCGCAGCTATGCTTGCTACGGGCGAGGTTGAGTTCTCTACGGCGAGCGAGGCGTCTAAGAGACTTCAGCCTGTTGCTGTCCTTCACTGTCCATACGCTATGTCGTGGGCCGATGAGGAGCGCGATGTCACAGCATGGCTCGGCAACGATCTTCAGAACGAGGCGTTCAAGAAGCTATACGCTCTTGCACCGAGGGTTAAGAAGGTCAAGAATAAGGATTTCGAGTATGTATGGCACTTCATGCAGAACTCTGACCACTTCTACTATATGGCGACAAAGTGGTTCTCTGATGGCGATGTGCACTCATACTTTAACCCCTACGACTCTGCCTACGAGGCATTTATCAACTATATGAATGTGTTGGCGGATTTCGAGATAGAGCTCAACAAACTGTAATTTGTTGTGATAAGAGGCTGAATAAAAAGTGTATTTTGTCGTTATGCTCGCCCTCAAAATGCTCATTTACGCCAAGTAAACTGCGCTTTTTCGGGCTTCGCAGGCCTAAAACTACATCTTTTTATTCAGCCTCTTAACAAAACGGGGACGACAAATTTACTTTTTAGTCATCCCCTTTTTGTTAGCGGAAGTATATGTCCGCCTTATAATTCAAAATTACATGTGTATGGCGCAGCCAAGAGCATCTTCGGCAGCTTCCATCACGGCCTCGTGCATCGAGGGGTGGGCATGTATCGTGCGGGCAATGCGGTGTGCCGATACGCCCAAGACCTTGGCAAGCGTAGGCTCGCCAATCATCTCCGTGACGTTGTGTCCCACGAAGTGTGCGCCAAGCAACTTCTCCTCAGCATCGAAGATAAGCTTAACGAAGCCGTCACGCTCACCCGCAGCCGTAGCCTTGCCCGATGCGGTGTATGGGAACTTACCTACCTTATACTCTATGCCCGCAGCCTTAACCTGCGCCTCGGTCATGCCTACCGATGCCACCTCGGGAGAGGTGAAGATGCACGACGGGATGGTAGAGTAGTCGATAGCCTCGGGGTTTAGTCCGCAGATATGCTCCACGCAGTGTATAGCCTCGGCCGAGGCGACGTGCGCAAGGGCGGGCGTAGCGATAATATCGCCAATAGCATATACGCCATCCACGCTTGTTTTGAAGTGCTCATCAACCTTAATCTTGTCGCGCTCAATCTCTATGCCGAGCTCCTCAAGGCCCATATCCTCAATGTTAGACTTGATACCCACGGCCGAGAGGACAACATCTGCCTCGAGTGTCTGCTCGCCCTTCTTACCCTCGATGAGAACGTCGCACTTGCCATCCTCGCGAACAGCAACGCTCTTAACTGTCGTCGAGGTCATCACCGTGGCGCGCAGCTTGCGGAAGGCACGCTCCATAGCCTTGGCCGTATCCTCGTCCTCGAGGGGCATAATCTGCGGCATATACTCTACGATAGTAACCTTAACACCCATCGTGGCATAGATATAGGCGAACTCCGAGCCTATGGCTCCTGAGCCTACGACAACCATGCTCTCGGGTAACTCGGGAAGCACGAGAGCCTCCTTCGACGAGATGATATGCTTGCCGTCAATAGGCATGAAGGGCATCACGCGGGGGCGTGCGCCCGTGGCGAGGATGATATGGTCGGCCTCGTAGTCTACACCCTCAACCTCAACCATGTCGGATGCCTTCAGTCGGCCAAAGCCGGCAATGACGTCGATGTTATTCTTCTTGAGGAGGAACTGAACACCTTTGTTCATCGTCGTTGCTACCATGCGCTCGCGCTCCACCATCTTTGCCCAATCGGGCTTAACCTCACCCTCGATGCTTACACCGAATGTTGCAGCTGCCTTGCAGTCGGCATATACCTGTGCCGAGCGCACGAGAGCCTTGGTGGGGATGCAACCCCAGTTGAGGCATACGCCACCGGCATCTGACTTCTCGACGATTGCCACACGCTTGCCACACTGTGCAGCGCGAATAGCGGCAACGTAACCACCCGGGCCCGAGCCGATAACTATGATATCATATCTTTCAGTCATAATCTCTCTGTTGTTACAATTACTTTACCACTCTCAATATTTCGCCCTTGTCGGCAGCTACGGCACGCTTCCAGTTGCCCGAATATCCGGGCTGAAGAATCTTGCCGGGGATATCCTTGCCATTGCCGTTGTCGATGAAGCCCTTATCGTCCTCACCCTTGATGTTGCCGTCGATATACTTAACCATGAGGTACTTATCGAGCTCTACCCACATGTTAAACACCTTCTCGGCTGATTTAACGGTGAAGGCTGTGGCCAATTTGCGAGCCTTCTTCTCCTTGTACGATACGTTGGCTATGGCCATGTCCATCTTCTCAACCTCCTCAATCATCGCGTTCTCCCACTTGTCGACGTACTCGCGAACAGTCTTGCCTACGCTATTGTAGCGGAGGTATGCAAACTGAGCCACGCGGTTAGTAATCCAGAACATCGACGTATCTGAGTACTTGAGCATCGAGCCGTTGCCCTCGCGGAAGCACTTGGGAACCTCGGTAGAGGTGACATATACAGGCGTTAGGGGCGATGTGGCAGCATCGTCGGTGCCGAACCAGAGGATACCCACCTTGTTGGGGCGCGCCTGACCTACGAGCCAGAAGCCTGTCTGCTGCGTAGCTGTAGCACGCTCGTTGCAGTACTCCACGCCGTCAACCTCGAAGTACATGGGGCGCCAGCGGTAGGGGCAACCCTCGCCACCGGCACCTATGTCGGTGGTCATATCCATCTTCGTGCCCTCGTAGTGGTCGCGCATGGCATCCATCAGCATCTTGGGAGATACCTTCTCGCGAGGTATAACCCATAGGGGCATGCGGTTATCCTTGTTGTGACCCATGGCGTAGTCCTCGTACTTATCCATATCGTTGGCAACCATGCGGAAGAAGCTCCATACACGTGCCTCGCAGCCACGCATAGCGCCAAAGTCGAGCGGTGCGTATGCATCAGCAAAGCTAAAGTCCTTATCCTCACCACTGAACCAACCGAACTTACGTGCTACCTCTGCTACATCGGGAGCGTAGATGCAATTCTCGGGGTCGTCCCATGGGAAGGTTGTTATGCGTGCCTGATTGGCATGTGCCGACACATAACCATCGGGAATACGACGTGCCACCCATACGATACCCTTATCCTCGGGGCCCTTGCCTATGAGCTCCATAATCCAAGCCTCCTCGGTGTCAATAAGCGAGAATGACTCGCCTGATGAGCAGTAGCCGTAGGTGTTGGCGAGGTCTACGATGATGTCGATAGCCTCGCGTGCTGTCTTGGCACGCTGTAGCGTGATGTAAATCAGCGAGCCGTAGTCGATGCCACCATTGGCATACTCAAGCTCGGGACGGCCACCAAATGTGGTCTCTGTGATGAAGAGCGAGTGCTCGTTAGAGTTGCCAAGAGTGCGATAGGTGTAGGGCGCTTGGCGTATCTTGCCAAGGTAGCGACCTGTGTCCCACTCCGTCACATCTAACCACTCGGTGTATTTGCCGGGGACGTGCGAGTAGAGCGAGCCGTAGAGCTGGTGTGAGTCTGCGGCGTATGTCACCATGTTAGAGCCGTCTGTCGAGGCGCCACGTGTGACGATAAAGTTCGTGCAGGCATCTGCCGTAGCGATGCCGCCGATAAGAGCGCCCACAAGGGCAATAGTCTTAAGAAGTTTGTTCATACTGTTTTAGGTTATATACATTTTTTAACATAATGCTTTTTGCAACTTCCAAAGATACGAATATTATTCGAAATATACAAATTCCGAGCGTGGGATGGGCTTCGGGATGGGCTTCGGGATGGGCTTTGGGATGGGCTTCCGAGAGGTGCGGGTTACATTTTTGTAACCCGCAAGAGCGGGGGGGGTGAGGGTGGTGCGGTTTGTCATTCCGAGCGAAGTGAAGAATCTGCCCGCGAAATGTTGTAGGTGACAGAAATGGGGTCCTATGCGATTGTCGCGGACAAACAAAAACATCGAAACCAATCAAAAAACTGCGGGTTACATTTTTGTAACCCGCAAGAGCGGGGGGAGGGAGGCGGACGTTAGTGCGGGCGGAGTGAGCAAAAGCAACGCGGGTATACTTTTATATACCCGCGTCACCATTGATGCTGTTTATTAAGCGGTTAGGCTAAAACACGTAGTCAACTATATCTGACGCATAGTCGCTCCAACGAGCTGCCGACTTATACGCCTCGACCGATGCTGCTGGAACATAAATCTTACGTCCTGAAGCATTCGATTTAAACATAGAATAGCCACCAGCTGGCGGAGTTGTCGGCTTGCAATATACACTTTCCAGCGAGTAGCAATAATAGAATGCAGAACTTCCAATCGAAGTAACGCTATCGGGAATAGTTGCACTTGTCAGCGAGGTGCAATTATAGAATGCATTATCTCCAATCTCAGTAACGCTATCGGGAATGGTAATGCTTGTCAGCGAGATGCAATAACTGAATGCAGAATCTCCAATCGTAGTAACACCATTGCCAATAGTTACACTTGTCAGCGAGCTGCAATCACGGAATGCCTCTTGTCCAATCTCAGTAACGCTATCGGGAATAGTTACACTTGTCAGCGAGTCGCAATTATAGAATGCAGAACGTCCAATCGAAGTAACACTATCGGGAATAGTTACACTTGTCAGCGAGCTACAATTACGGAATGCCTCTTGTCCAATCTCAGTAACGCTATTGCCAATAGTTACACTTGTCAG
>JAFVWO010000086.1 GCA_017501625.1 Alistipes sp. | reverse complement strand
CCACCCTGCATAGCATCAACAAGGCTTTGCAATGCCGAGATATTTGTATTCATCTCACGGCACAGCTCCTCAAGGGCCGAGATACGGCTCTCGTGATTCTCGAGTTTGTTCCATACCGCTGTATCATCATAGGTACACGACGATACAACCATCGCCAAGATAATGGTGACAAGTGTAAATAGCTTCTTCATAGTAGTATAGTTTTGAATCGTTTGTGCAAATATGCTACCGCTCAACCCCTATGCGGTGGTAATATAAACAGAAAGTGTGGAGTCGATTTCCGTATTTTCTTAGAAGGAGTGCGAAAAACACTTTCAATATGTCTGCTATCTCACGGACAGCATTACAAAATTAAGCATTATTTCCGAAACGAGCAACACTCTGCGAGGTCATTGTTAATAAGGAACATAAAAAATCTCGGCCTGTCGAGCGACAAGCCGAGAATAATATATATATAAATATAAGTATGACTTACTTGATGTCGAGCTTAGCACGTACTGCGCGGAGCATATCCTTGGTCATAGACTCCAAGTCCCACTCGGGCTTCCAACCCCACTCCTCGCGAGCGCAGGTGTCGTCCAACGAGTTAGGCCAGCTACGCGAAATCTGATCCTTAACGGGGTCTACGTTGTACTCCATCTGGAAGCCGGGCACGTGGCGCTCAACAACCTCGCGGATAATCTCGGGCGTGAAGCTCATAGATGCAATGTTGAACGAGTTGCGGTGCTTGAGCTTCGCGGGGTCTGCCTCCATGAGCTCAACGGTAGCACGCAACGCATCGGGCATATACATCATATCCATATATACGTCGGGAGCGATGTTGCAGACGAACTTATTACCCTTGACTGCCTCGTAGTAAATCTCCACAGCGTAGTCCGTAGTACCGCCACCGGGGAGTGTCACGTTAGAGATGATACCGGGGAAGCGCACCGAGCGCGTATCTACACCAAAGCGTGTGTGATAGTAGTTCGAGAGGAGCTCGCCCGTAACCTTACATACACCATAGATGGTGTTAGGCTGCATGACAGTATCCTGAGGAGTCTTGTCGCGGGGGAAGTCGCCACCAAAAGCACCGATAGAGCTGGGGGTAAACACCGCGCAGTTCTTCTCGCGAGCAATCTCCAACGAGTTCTCCAACGCACCCATGTTGATGCGCATAGCCAACTGAGGATTCTTCTCGCCTGTAGCAGAAAGAAGGGCTACGAGGTTAAAAATAGAGTCGATGTTGTACTTGTTAACAAGCTCGGCATACTGCTTGGCATCGAGGGCATCCAACGCCTCGAAGGGGCCCGCCTCGGCCAACACGGCATTGTGTTTTACATCGGTAGCAACGACATTCGATGCACCATAGATTGAGCGAAGATACGGTACCAACTCAGATCCAATCTGACCTCCGGCACCCAAAACCAAAATGCGCTTCATTGATAGTTTAACTTAAAGTTATATGTTTTAGGTTCAAATAGTTACTATGCTGAGCTCTACACACGAGCTTTAATCATCAACAAAATTACACATTTTATTGGAAAAATAGACATTGCGAGCTACTTTTTTCACATTTTTTTTGCAAAATGTTCCCACATAATACCGATGCATCAACTCGGAGCACACTTTCTACCTTTCGGTTTTAGGTTTCTACCACTCATCAAAAAAGTGGTTATCGCGCTTGCATTATTCGTCAGAAATGCCTACATTTGTACAATTATGAAGATACTGAAAAACATAGTATTTGACCTTGGCGGGGTGGTCTTTGCCCGCGACCCGAGGAAGTTCGAGCCCGCATTTATAGAGTTCTTCTCATACATTATGCTCCCCGAGATGCCTAAGTTTTGGGAGGACTACGACCGCGGCATAGTAAGCTACGACGAGGTGATAGCATCGCTCGCGGAGTACAACAAGTGCGACAGGGTGCTGGCTGAGAACAACCTACGTCGCTCGATACTTACGCAGGAGGAGATACCCGCAACGAAGGCTCTCATCGCCGACCTGAAGGCTGCAGGATATAGATTGTACGTGCTGTCGAACATGTCGAAGGAGTTTATAGAGTTTCTGCGCGAAAAGGGGGTATACGCATACTTCGATGGCGAGGTGGTGTCGTGTGTGGAGCATGTGGTGAAGCCCGAGAAGGAGATATACGTGCGCCTCACGGAGCGCTACGCCTTAGACCCCGCGGAGACACTCTTTATTGACGACCGCAAGAAGAATACGGCTACGGCACGCGAATTAGGATGGCAAGGCTTCGACTTCGACCACCGCAATCCCGAGTCGAGTTGTGCGGAGCTGAGGGATATGCTACTTAACGGAGATAACTAACATATAATATATATAAGTATGACACTAAACCTAAGAATGGAGTATCAGACTGCGTATGGCGAGGACCTATACGTGGTTGTTGGCGCATCCAAGGAGAAGGCCTACGCGATGAATTATGTCGGTGGCGGCATTTGGGATGCACAACTGAAGCTCACTGCCGAGGCAGAACTCGTATATCGCTACGAGGTGCGCCGTGGTGCAGACGTAGTTCGCAAGGAGTGGGGCGCTAAGCATCGCCTCACGCTCGATAAAAAACTTACATCGCTTCGTATCCTCGACCGCTGGGGCGATATGCCCGCAGATAGGTCGTTCCACTCGTCGATGTTCACCGATGGCGTCTTTGCGCGTGCTAAGCGTAAGAAGGCGCAGGGTGTAGCCGATGGCTACCTCACCATACGTGCCGACATCGCCGTTGTGCGCACATCGCAGCACGTTGTTCTCGTTGGCGACGGCAAGGCTTTGGGTAACTGGGATGTTAAGAAGGGTGTTGTGATGAACGATGCCGATGCACCCGTGTGGAGTGCCCGCGTGAAGGCTCCAAAGGCAGCATTTGCATATAAGTTTGTCATCGTAGATAGTGTCTCGGGCGACGTTGTAGCATGGCAGTCGGGCGAGAATTACTACTACGCAGAGATGATGAACGAGGGTGAGGCGTTGGTTATCGACGGCCTTCGTCCTCAGTTCGACATGGCGCCATGGCGTGGTGCCGGTGTGGCTATACCCGTATTCTCGTTGCGCTCGGAGCAGAGCTTTGGCGTGGGCGAGTTCTACGACCTTAAGCTCATGGTCGACTGGGCTGCGATGACGGGACAGTCTATCATTCAGATTCTCCCCATCAACGACACTACGATGACGGGAACATGGCAGGACTCATACCCCTACAATGCCAACTCTACCTTCGCTCTGCATCCCCAGTTCCTCCACCTTCCCGCTGTGGGCGAGTTGAAGGATAAGGAGGCCAAGGCTCGTTTCGAGGCTCTCGGCAAGGAGCTCAACACGCTACCCATGGTTGACTACGAGCGCGTAAACAATGCCAAGGCCGAGTACCTACGCCTCGTATTCGAGGCTGAGGGTAAGAAGTGTCTTGCATCTAAGGAGTTCAAGGCCTTCATGGCAGCAAACGAGGAGTGGTTGCGCCCCTATGCTGTATTCTCGGCACTACGCGATAAGAAGGGCACGCCCGACTTCGCGGAGTGGGGTGCCATGGCCAAGTATACGAAGGCTAAGGCTACAAAATACGAGAAGGAGAATGGCGACGATGTAGCGTTCTACTACTTCGTGCAGTACCACCTCTCGAAGCAGTTGCGCGAGGTGCGCGACTATGCACACTCTAAGGGTGTCGTTCTCAAGGGCGATATACCTATCGGCATTTCGCGCACGAGTGTGGATGCGTGGGTATATCCCGAGCTCTTCAACATGGACTCATCGGCGGGTGCTCCACCCGATGACTTCTCGGTAATGGGTCAGAACTGGGGCTTCCCCACGTACAACTGGGCAAAGATGGCCGAGGATGGCTACGCATGGTGGAAGGCACGCTTCGTGAAGATGGCAGAGTATTTCGATGCCTACCGTATCGACCACATCCTCGGTTTCTTCCGCATTTGGGAGATTCCGTTGGATGCCGTAAATGCGCTCCTTGGCCGCTTCAACCCGGCACTACCCTACAGCTACGACGAGATAGCCTCGTATGGCTTCCGCTTCGAGGGCTGGCACGTGGGTAATGTCGCAGAGACGGACAACGTGCTCTTCGTGGAGGATAAGTTGCAGAAGGGCAAGTTCCACCCACGTATCTCGGCACACTCTACCGACTGCTACCGTTGGCTTGCCGACGACCAAAAGGAGGCCTACAACCGCCTCTATAACGACTTCTTCTACCGCCGCCATAACGACTTTTGGAAGTGGGAGGCTCTCAAGAAGTTACCCCCTCTTACGGAGGCTACGGGCATGCTCGTATGTGGCGAGGACCTCGGCATGATTCCCGACTGCGTACCCTCGGTAATGTCGGGCGAGCAGATATTGTCGCTCGAGATTCAACGTATGCCTAAGGACCCGAACGTGGAGTTTGGCTCGACGTATGACTACCCCTACCTCTCGATATGCACGACAGGCACGCACGACATGAATCCGTTGCGTGCATGGTGGGAGGAGGATAGAGGCGTTACACAGCGCTTCTACAATCATGTCCTCGGAGCATGGGGCGAGGCACCCTACTTCTGCGAGCCATGGATTGCCGAGCAGGTTGTTGCTATGCACCTCAAGTCACCCGCGATGCTCACGGTGCTCCCGTGGCAGGATTGGGTAGCGATGGATGGAGCGCTACGCAGGGAGAATCCCCACGATGAGCGCATCAACGTGCCGGCAAACTCACGCCACTACTGGCGCTACCGCATGCACATCACGCTTGAGGAGATGCTTAAGGCCGACAACCTCAATCAGATGATTACCCACAAGATTGCCGAGAGCGGCAGATAGACGAAAGCAGGGGATGACTAAACAGTAACTTAGTCATCCCCTCACTTTTTTTTGGGGGGGGGTACAATAAAAAACCTATAAAAAAACTCCTATAGGTTACTTAGGTTATTGTAGGGGCTTATAGGGACTTATAGGTTACGTAGGTTCTTGTAGGTTACATAGGGCGCGGGTATCGCCAGCCCCACAAAAACCTATAAGAACCCACAAGAACCTATAAGGCCCTATAAAAACCCTATAAAACCTATTAATTCCTCACTACTCACTCCTCACTACTAATTAGTAAAGTAGAAGTGTCCTATAGCCCAAAAGATATAGCGGCCACACTTGCCGACAAACATCCAAAGTGCCGAGGGGAGGAAACGCACCTTGTAGAAGCCGAGGACGATTGCAAAGATGTCACCAACGAAGGGTGTCCACGTAAGGAGCGCCAAGAGCGGGCCCCAACGCTCCGCCTTAGCGCGGTGTTTGACGATGGTCGCGTGCTTAACCTTAAACCAGCGCTCCAACCATTCGAGCTTGCCGAGATAACCCATGCCGTAGCCTACAAGGCCGCCTGTCCAGTTGCCGAGCGTAGCAACAACAACGGTCATAACAGGGTCGCCACCGGCAATGAGCATGCCGAGGAGCAATACGTCGGAGCTAAACGGGAAAATCGTAGCTGCGAGCAACGAGCCGAAGAAAAGCCCAACATAACCAAATTCAAGAAGTCCCTCCATCGCAATAGCACAATGTATATACCACGCAAATATACTACAATTATTCTGCAAAATGGTCATGGACATAGTATTTTAGCATCGTAGCGATGTGCAAAGAAAAAAATTGGAGCAAAGAGTAAAAATAGCACGCTTAAATATTGCAAGATTTACAAAAAATACTTACCTTTGCACAAATTTATGGATACAATGAAGCGAGCGACGAATAACCAGCCAACAGCAAGACTGCGAGGCAAGCAGTCAGCGGGTAATTGTCGACGTTTTAACTATTTGGGAATCACTGTTTTTAATTGATACTGCGGCTCTTTGAGTCGCTGTTTTTTTATATATGGGTTACGACAGATTAATAATCAAGGGAGGCACCATCGTAGGTGCTGGTAGAGGGGATATTGCGATTGTCGATGGACGTATCGCTGAGCGTAGCAACAACATTGAGCCTACGGCAAATGACAGGGTCATATCGGCTGAAGGACTTATCGTGGCACCGTCATTCGTAGATGTGCATGTGCACCTACGCGAACCCGGCTATGGCTACAAGGAGCGCATCGCCACGGGCACGATGGCAGCAGCACATGGTGGCTACACCACGGTATGCTCGATGCCCAACCTCAACCCCGTGCCCGACACGGTGGAAAACCTCAAGGTGCAGCAGGATATTATCGACCGTGATGCCAAGATAGAGGTGCTACCATACGCAGCCATAACCATCGGCCGCAAGGGCGAGGAGCTTGTGAACATCGCCGCGCTGAAGGATGGCGTTGCCGCCTTCTCGGATGACGGCAGTGGCGTGCAGGTTGACGGCATGATGGAGAGGGCCATGACCGAGGCTGCGAAGCACGACGCCCTCATTGCGGCACACTGCGAGGTGGAGGAGCTCCTCAAGGGTGGCTACATCCACGATGGCGAGTATGCAGCGAAGAATGGACATAAGGGTATATGTTCGGCAAGCGAGTGGGAGCAGGTGAAGCGCGACATAGAGATTGCCGAGCGCACGGGATGTCGCTACCACGTATGCCACATATCGACGAAGGAGACCGTGGAGCT
>JAFVWO010000085.1 GCA_017501625.1 Alistipes sp. | reverse complement strand
TACTCCGCAGCCTGTGCTTGCGCTTGCGCTTGCGCCTGTGCCTGTGCCTGAGCCTGTGCCTCGCGCTTGGCGCGCGCCTCCTTGCGAATCTTCAGCGGTGTCTTCTCCAGATACTTGCGGCAGAAGAGTGCAAAGTGACCATGGTTGGTGAAGCTATACATCTTAATGATGCTCTTGAGCGGCACGTTTGTCTCTGTCAGAAGGCGCTCAATCTCGATGATGCGCTGCTTCTGCATCCAGCTGTAGGGAGTATCGTGGAACTCCTGCTTGAACATATTGTTGAAGTGCTGAATGCTGAATCCACATATATCGGCAAGCTCCTCAACGGTCTTAACTCGTGGTGCATTGTTGCGCACGAGCGATACAAACGACTGGTTACGGTCGAAGAGGTTGTAGAATGTGCGTAGCTGTATCTGCGGCGTATAGAAGAACTTAAAGATGACGAACATCTCCTGAATCTTCGCACGGTGCAGGTGGTTGCATCGCATAGAGTTCTCCAAGTACATCTTCACCGACTGCAACAATAGCGCCATAGGCTCGTTTACGGCCACCTGTGTGAACTTGTAGTTTATCTTCTTTATCTTTCCTGCGATGCTATTGAACGGTATCATGTCACATGCCGCTCCAGCAGCGATAAAGTGAGCCCTAACAATCTCTATGTCAGAGAGTGCCGTAAGCTCATAGTGGTATGCGCGGAAGCAGAAAACGAAATGACCTTCGCGCACAACATACTCGCAACGCTCCTCTGAACTTATCTCGAAGTTGCCGGATAGAAGGAAGAGTAGGCAGTTGTAATCACCACGCTCAATCTCCATCTTCTCACCCGCCTTCAGTCGTATAAGACTAAAGCCAGCTTCGGGCTCTAATGTGTATGAATGGCATGTTGCCGGACATTGATTAGACATATTTCTTACTATTTTTAGGTTAATTCAATATCGTCTTGGGCGTTTATCCACATTACAAATGTACGCATAAATTTTAATAATCCAAGCGTTTTGAATTAAAAATAATAAAAAAATATGCAAATGTAAAGGTTTTAAGGTCTTTTTATGCCGCCAAAAAGCCTTAAAACACCTTTTTTTAGATACTTATCACCACCCTAAAATAGAGCGACTTATGGCTCGAAGTTACACCTTAATATTACGGGCGCAGGACGCTCGGCTTTGATGCGTGCAATCATGCCGTCCAAGTATCGTTGTATGTCGTCGCGAAGTTGCTTATACTGTGGGCACGACATGTAGTTATCATTATCTAAAAGCACATCACGTATCGAGCGTAGCGTGTTGGTGTAGTTCTGAAGCTCGTTTTTAAGTGCCACACCCTCAACCTTCGAGCCATGAATCTTGGCCACAGATAGTTGGCGCAGCTTGTCGCATACGGCAGATAGTAGTGGCATCGTGACATTATCCATGAGCGTGTGCCCGTGCATGAAGAGGTAGCAGTTGTCGCGCTCCACACCACGCTCCGCGAGCTTCTCCTCCATGACGCTTATGTCGTCACACATTGTGGGATTATCCATTTCGAGAGCTCTCAGGCGGCGCTCGACATTACGCTGTAGCCATGCTAAGGTATTCTCGCCGTTATTGCGTATGTCGACATAGCCGAGGCGCACCGAGGCGCGAAACTCCGCGAGCGTAAAGACACTCTCGTGCGACAGCTGTGCAGAGTATACATACCACACAAAAAGCGGATATATCGTCGTGGAGTATTCCGCCATGAAGCGCACAAAGTCGAAGATGCGCGTGTCGTTCTTCGTGGCACGCACACACACATTCCTGAGCGAGGGCGCGTAGCACAGGTAATTCTCTGTGGCGTAGGTGTATGTATGAAACATATTCTCCGCCTCAAGTATCTCGCGCGACTGCTCCGTGGCACCATCGAAGAGATAGTCGAAGTCTGAGTCCACGCATAGCAGCACCTCCTCCTTGTGTGTCCTTCCGAGCATCGACATAAGTACCTTCTTACCCTTGGGCAGGTCATCGCGGTTGGGTACGGATATCTCGAAGCGTAGGTACGGATTGTGGAAGTTGTCGAAGATGGTGCGCCAGAAGGCCACATCCTCATAGCCCTCGACATATACATGCACCAAGTGACGGTCATCCTCGGGGGGTAGTATCTCGGGGAGACGTGCCGGATTGTATGCCGCGAGGTCACGGCGATTGCGTTTCTTCGGTTTCATAGCGTAAAGTTATGAATTTTTTTGTAATTTTGTATCGTGTGAGGCGAAATGTATCACCTCCGTATACATATAAAGCAGATATTATGGCAAGCGATTGGAAAGATAGACTTGGTGTGGTTTTTTCTACAAACCCCGATTTTAAGTATGCTACCGAGACGGATGATGTCGAGGCTACGTTACCTCCTTCACAACAAAATCTTAGAGTGTGGCTTGATAGGCTCAAGGGCGGTCGTGTTGCCACTGTTGTGCGAGGCTTTATAGGTAGTAGCGACGACCTTCAGGCGCTGGGCAAGGAGCTTAAGAAGAGCTGTGGCGTGGGTGGTACGGCCAAGGATGGAGAGATTATCATACAGGGTGACCACCGCGACCGTGTTGTCGACCTTCTGGTGAAGGCGGGCTACCGTGCTAAGAGGGCAGGAGGATGATGCACATGTGTATTTTTTGAAAAATAGCTATAAAAAGAGGTATAACATTAGAAAAAAGTTACTATATTTGCACGCTGAAAAGCCACAAAGGGTTATTTAGGAGAGGTGCCGGAGTGGTCGATCGGGCCGCACTCGAAATGCGGTGAACGGGCAACTGTTCCGGGGGTTCGAATCCCTCCCTCTCCGCAAACGAAACGAAGCAAGAAGGTGTCGAGTATCGACACCTTTTGTTTTTTATGCCTGTGGCAGAAGCTCGCTTATAGACGTAGGCATGGAAAACAAAATGGTTGATTTATCGAGGTTGCAAAGCAACTGCGCACCCGAAACTATTGCCAAGCCGCCACAGCGACAATGTATTCACCGCAAGGTGAGCAAGTGGAACACTTGCCACAAGCCTCCCTTTGCCAAAGGGAGGTTTGGAGGGATTGTAAATATGACAGGAATTGCGAAGCTTTGCCTCGCGAGTCCATTTATACGCAAAAACACGACACCCAACACTACCAAACACATCGAGTAGCACACCGGACTCGAACTGCGGTCAGCAGTGCGAGAGCAAACCGTAATAGATTGGCGGGAAAACTCGCAGAGTGCTATGTGGAGCAATGGAACGATGAAACTCGTTTCAATCGGGCTATTGCTCTACATAGCATATTGCACAGCAATATCCCGCCAAGATATGCAGACAAGTCTGCCGAGCCGCCACAGCGAGTGCGAGTCCCTTTATACGCGCAAAAGCGACCCTCAACAGGTCGCTTTCGTGCGGATAAAGGGACTCGAACCCCCACGCCTCTCGGCATCAGATCCTAAGTCTGACGTGGCTACCAATTACACCATATCCGCAGGATCCATACTCCTCGACATCCGTCAAGAAGGCTCAACCACACGCCCCAAGGGCGGGTTTTGCGGTGCAAAGGTATAAACTTTTTTGTAATATCCACAATATTATTACACTTTTTCGCATAATTTTTTCTATTTTTGTATTTTGAACGCATGGCTACAATATGTGGCGGTGCTGTGATAAACATAAAGAACGAGGATTATGCCCAAGACCATAACACTGCAACTATCGCCCAAGCAGGCTGCCGACGAGAAGTTTTACATAGCACGTGCTGCCGAGCGCCTCGGCATACGTCAGAGCGACATAGCCTTAGCACGTGTCGTCAAGCGCTCGATAGATGCACGTCAGCGCATGGCCAAGGTAAACCTCTCGCTCGAGATATACATCGACACCGAGCCACAGCCTGCGCCCCTGCACTTCGACTACCCCGCAGTGGATAACGGCACGGAGGTAATCGTCGTAGGCTCAGGTCCTGCGGGTCTCTTTGCCTCGCTCCGACTTATCGAGCTGGGCTTCAAGCCCATACTCTTGGAGCGCGGCAAGGCGGTACTCTCGCGCAAGCACGACATTGCGCAGATAAATCGTGGTGGCAACATCAATCCTGACTCGAACTACGCCTTTGGCGAGGGCGGTGCCGGCACCTTCTCTGACGGCAAGCTCTTCACGCGCAGCAAGAAGCGCGGTGACTACAACAAGGCGCTCCAAACACTCGTTTGGCATGGTGCCAACCCCACCATTCTCTACGAGGCACACCCGCATATCGGCACGGACAAGTTGCCGCGCATCATATCTAACATCTGTCGTACCATCACCGAGCATGGCGGCAAAGTACTCTTCGAGAGCCGCGTCACGGGCTTCGTGCTGAAGAGGGGGCGCATCACGGGCGTGAAGGTTGGCGACAACACCATTGAGGGTGCCGCCGTGGTGCTCGCAACAGGGCACTCGGCACGCGACATATACGAGCTTCTATACACCTCGGGCATCGCCATCGAGGCTAAGCCCTTCGCCATGGGTGTGCGCATAGAGCACCCCCAGAGGCTCATCGACAGCATACAGTATCACCGCGAGGAGCGTGGCGAATGGCTCCCTGCAGCGAGCTACTCGCTTGTGAGTCAGGAGGCAGGACGTGGCGTATACTCCTTCTGCATGTGTCCCGGAGGTTTTATAGTACCCGCGATGACGGATACCAATCAGTCGGTCGTAAATGGTATGTCGCCAAGTGGCCGCAACTCGGCATTTGCCAACTCGGGCCTCGTCACAGAGGTGCGTCTTGAAGATTTTGCCCATCTGAAAGCCGAGTGGGGCGAGCTTGCAGGACTACGCTACCAGCAGCAGTTCGAGGAGTTGGCACGCCAGCATAGCGGCGACAGGCAGGTTGCTCCGGCACAGCGTGTCTCGGACTTCGTCTATGGTCGCACGTCGCACACACTGCCCCGCACATCATACATCCCGGGCTTGACATCCTCACGCTTGGATAAGTGGATGCCCGAGGTTATCGGTGAGCGTTTGCGTAGCGGCATCGCCACCTTCGGGCGTAAGATGAAGGGCTTTGTTTCGGACGATGCCATCGTCGTAGGCGTGGAGTCGCGCACGTCGACCCCTGTGCGCATACCTCGCGACCCCGAGACGTTGATGCACACCGAGGTGGAGGGTCTCTTCCCCGCAGGTGAGGGTGCCGGATATGCCGGAGGTATTGTCTCGGCAGCGCTCGACGGTGAGCGCATTGCCGATGCTGTGGCTCGCTACTGCAAGGTGCATAACTTCTAATTGTTGCTCTTGGTGTCACCCTTAGCCATCATACTCACCCTCGCAGGATATGTTACGCTGCTCTTCGTCGTAGCATGGTACACGTCACGCAACGTAACAGCCAAGACATTCTTCACCGGTGGGCGCTCAACACCACGTGTCGTGGCGGCCATCGCCATGGTGGGTGCTGCGATGTCGGGCGTGACATATATATCCGTACCCGGCTCTGTTGCCACAGATGGATTCTCCTACCTTCAGACATGTATGGGGTTTGTCATTGGCTACGCTATTATCGCATATATCCTCATACCTCTATATTTTCGCCTTGGCGTAGTCTCGCTATACGAATATTTAGACCATCGTTTCGGCATCGTGGCACACCACACGGGAGCATGGTTCTTCTTCATCTCGAAGATAGCCTCGGCATCGCTACGCGCCTATGTCATCTGCGTAGTACTGCAAGGCCTATTGTATGACGTGTATGACATTCCCTTTGCCGTCAATGCCGCTATTATGATGTCACTCGTATGGCTCTACACGCGCCGCGGGGGTGTTAGGTCGGTGGTATGGGTCGAGATGCTAAAGACGTGCATCATGGTGGCAAGTATCGTGCTGTGTATCGTATATGTTGTTGATGCCCTCGACATGAATATGGCAACTGCCGTAGCATCCATACGCCAGAGCAGCTACTCGGAGGTCTTTTTCTTCGACAACCCACTCGACGGGCGCTACTTCTGGAAGCAGTTCCTCGCAGGCATATTCCTCGTCGTGGCAATGACAGGCCTCGACCAAGATATGATGCAGACGATGCTCTCATGTCGCTCGCGCCGCGATGCCCAACGTAGCATGATGAGTTCCATCGCGATACAGATTGTCGTAATCACCCTATTCCTTGGACTTGGCGCGCTACTATATTTATATATCGGTAGCCGCGATATTGCCATCACACGCGGTGACGACCTCCTCGGCTATGTTGCCACGCAGTGCGGGCTACCGATGATTGTGGGCGTAGCCTTTATCCTCGGCCTCGTAGCCTCGACATACTCATCGGCAGGCTCGGCACTCACGGCACTGACAACATCGTTTACGCTCGACATCCTCCGTGCGAAGCAGAATAACGACATTGAGCATACGCGCAGACGTGTACACGCACTTGTAACCGTAGCCATGACACTCATAATCATCGCCTTCGACCATTGGAGTACGGCAGGAGCCATAACCCTCATCTTTACGATGGCGAGCTACACGTATGGCCCTCTACTCGGTCTCTTTATCTTCGGTCTTGCGACACGTCGCACGCCACGACCACGCGCCATTCCCGCAGTGGCCATCGCAGCACCTGCGATAAGCTATATCGTAGCATCCAACTCCAAGGCTTGGCTCGCGGGGTATACGTTCAGCTACGACATCCTTATCCTCAATACCGCCATCACGCTCCTCGGGCTGTGGCTAACGTCGCGAAAGTCGGTACACTAATTTTACGATTTCATGGCAAGGTAAAAGGTGGGGATGACTAAAAAGTAAGTTTTTCATCCCCATTTTTTGTTAGTGAGGTTGAATAAAAAGATGTAGTTTTAGGCCTGCGAAGCCCGAAAAAGCGCAGTTTACTTGGCGTAAATGAGCATTTTGAGGGCGAGCGTAACGACAAAATACACTTTTTATTCAGCCTCATCTTATAAATAACACATCTATAGCCTTTTGCGATATTTCCACCAGAAACGCAGTAGACGCAGGCGCAGTTTGAGGTGTACGTCGGCAAAGAGTATATCTCGGAGGGTTATGATATCAATCATCGAGCGGTACTCGTTCAACACGCGATAACACTCCTCTGCGCCACACTTTCGCAGTAGCAAATCTACACGACGGCAACGTGAACGGCTCATCTGTCGCTCGTAGCCATCGCCCACAATATCCCTGAAGCGTTTGAGCACGACGAGCGAGAGTATAAGCTTGCTACTATTAAGCGTATTCGAACAACTCGACTCGTTATAGCGGTTGTAGAGGTAGCACCACGCATTTGAGAGCGTTACCACACTGCGGCTATGCCATACAAGGGTTGTGAGAAAGAGCCAATCCTCAGCATAGAAGAGCTCGTTGTCGAAGCGCACGTTGTGCTCCTCGACGATATTGCGACGATACATCGTACCACCAATGCCGAGTGTTGTGCGGTGGCCCAACAACTGCTTCAGTGTCTCTTCGCGCCCCGATGCTCTGCGCAAGCGGCGGCGACGACTGCTGCCATCGGCAAAGACATCCTGAATAGCAAAGCGTATGACATCATTATTCGACATATAAGGGCCTACACGCTCGAAGGTGTCGAGGGCGAGCCAATCATCAGCATCCAAAAATACTACCCACTCACCCGTAGCCTTATCGAGGCCGAGATTACGTGCCGAACTAACGCCTCCGTTAGGTTTGTCGTAGAGCCGTATGCGACCATCACGCTCGGCATACTCGCGACATATCTCCAAACTGCGATCCGTACTACCATCGTTGATAAGCAGAATCTCGAAGTCGGAGAAGTTATGCTGGCATAGTATACTCTCGATAGATGATGCGATATAGCGCTCCGCATTGTATACCGGAATAATAACACTAATCTTTGGCGTAGTCATAACTCAACATTCGATTGCGCCACAAAGATAACGATAACCTTATTCAATTGCAAATTTTGTTCTGAATTAACATCTGGAATTAACCCAAGAATAGACTCAGTGATAGATTGCTACGTTGTTTTTATGGTTAACTATATGAATATTTTTGTCGCAACCTTTGGCTACTTAAGAAAAAAATAGTAACTTTATCGCAGAATATGCGCATTAAATAGGCGAGAGAATGGTATTTAAGTCAAACATAGGTGTCGCAATCATGGTTACGGTTATCGCTGTAGCCTTGGCAGTTATGGAGTTAGCCATCGGGAGCTTCCCCGTCGACATCTTTCGTTTTCCGGTAAATATCCTCGCTATGGCGCTATGGCTCACGCTACTTATTGTTGCATATAAGCAGCGTGCGACATCTCGTTTCGCTCGTTTCATGCTTTCGCAACGCGCCGTATGGTTGTCGTTCACGCTTATCGCCGCTATAGGCATCGCCCTCGGCCTCGAGCGCAAGCCGTCGAGTGATGCATGGGTGGTGGTTGCCTCGATACTCTTCATCCTCAGCCACCTTATTTTCATAACGCTGCGCGGTTGGCGCACAGCACGGGGTATACGTTGGCGCTTCACGCTCCTACACCTTGGCCTTATCTTCGCCCTTGGCGCAGGATTTTGGGGTGCTCCCGACAGAGAGCAACTACGCATAGCCGTGGACAGTGAGCCCAACGATGAGGCATATACGATGAGTGGCAAGCCACGCATATTGAACTACGCACTAACGCTCGAGGATTACGACATTAGGCTCGATGAGAGTGGCATGCCCGAGCATTATGAGGCGCAGATAGGCATTAATAACGAGCGCCACACGATACGTGTAAACCACCCCTATGAGCGCTCATGGCAGGAGAAGATATACCTCATAAGTATCGGAGAGGATACCTCGGGTGAGAGATATTGCATCCTCGAGATTGTACGCGAGCCATGGCAGTGGCTCTCGATGACAGGCATTGTGATGCTTATTGCAGGGGCTGTGATGATGTTCGTCGGAGGGCCTCGCAGGAGTAATAACGATAAAACTACGGTGAGAGAATGATGCTCGGTTGGAACATATTTCCCTTTGTTGCTGCTGTCGTTGCGGTACTTGCTGTGGCGGGAGCCGTCGTGGCACTTATACGCAGGGAGCGTAGCGTCCTTGCCATAGGGTTGATGTGCGCAGCCATCATCGCGATGCTCACGTTCATCGCCATGCTGTGGTTCACTCTCCAGCGCCCGCCGCTACGCACCATGGGCGAGACACGCCTGTGGTACTCATTCTTCCTCCTCGTTGCCGGTCTATTGACCTACGCACGCTGGCACTACCGCTGGATTATGAGCTTCGCAACACTCCTTGCCGGAGTCTTTATGCTTATAAACATCCTAAAACCCGAGATTCACGACCAGTCGCTCATGCCGGCACTGCAAAGCGTATGGTTCGTGCCCCACGTATCGGTATATATGTTCTCGTATGCCCTCTTGGGATGTGCCACGCTACTATCCGTCGTTGCTCTCGCACGTCGTCGTGGCGACCTCAACGCGGCCATTGAGCGCCTCCTCTACGGGGGCATCGCCTTCCTCAGCATAGGCATGCTCACAGGCTCGCTATGGGCTAAGGAGGCGTGGGGAGCATACTGGAGCTGGGATGCCAAGGAGGCATGGGCTGCCGCAACATGGGGACTATACCTCTTGGCGCTGCACATAGCCCCCACCAAAGCAACGGGGCGCAACACGGCCTACCACGTGGTCATCATCCTCGGCTTCCTTGCCTTGCAGATGTGCTGGTATGGCGTAAACTACCTACCCTCGGCAGCAGAAAGTGTACATACATACAATCAATAATAACCCAAAAACAACTGCTCTATGAAAAATCTAAAGAGACGTCAGAAGATTTGGATAGCGCTATTAGCTATCGCCGTTGTGCTGGCATTGGTATACCGCATAACGCTCAGCCCACCATCGGACGAACTCCCCACCGAGGCACGTATCACCGAGATGCTCGAAGATGGCGGTTGCCTCAGCTGCCACACAGCAGACCCCGACCTGCCCTTCTATGCTTCGTGGCCCCTTGCCGGCAACTTGGTTATGGAGGATGTCCAGGAGGGCTACCGTGCTTACGACATTACCCCTCTCTACGAGGCACTAAAGAGTGGCGCTACGCCCAATCCTGTGGATGTTGCCAAGGTTGAGAAGGTGGCCATCGACCGCCGCATGCCCGAGGCTAAGTACTACCTCGTACACTGGGGTAGCCAGATGACCGAAGCTAAGGCTGATATATTCGTCGAGTGGGCACGCAACTACCGCACAGCCTACTACAACGATGGACTCGAGGGTGAGCGTGCAGGAGAGCCCATCCGCCCCATAGTATCGCCCACGGATATCGACGAGCGCAAGGCACGTCTCGGCTTCGAGCTCTACCACGACACACGCCTCTCGGTCGACAACACCATATCGTGCGCCTCGTGCCACGGGCTGGAGACAGGCGGTGTTGATAACCACCAGTACTCGTATGGTGTCGAGGGCCGCATGGGTGGAGTAAATGCTCCTACGGTATATAACGCCGTATACAATTTCGTACAGTTCTGGGATGGTCGCGCACGTACCCTCGCAGAGCAAGCTGCAGGTCCCCCGCTTAACCCCGTAGAGATGGCCTCAACATCATTCGACGAGATTATCGCTAAGCTCTCGCAGGATAAGCACTACACGGAGGAGTTTGCCGCCCTCTACCCCGAGGGTATCACCGAGGCAAGCATCACCAATGCTATTGAGGAGTTCGAGCGCACGCTCACAACGCCTAACTCACAGTTCGATAAGTGGCTCCTCGGTGACAACGAGGCACTTACAGCTGCGGAGCTTAACGGCTATGCCCTCTTCAAGGAGCACAACTGCGCAACATGTCACGTAGGTGTAAACCTTGGTGGCGAGTCTTACGAGCTTATGGGTCTTCGTCGCCACTACTTCGAGGATCGTGGCTTGGAGCTCACTGAGGAGGATAACGGCCGCTTCAAGCAGACTCAGAATGAGCGCGATCGCCACCGCTTCAAGGTGCCGGGCTTGCGTAACATCGAGCTCACATGGCCCTACTACCACGATGGTACACGCCTGACGATGGAGGATGCCGTGCGCGACATGGCACGCTATCAGTCAGATGTGGAGCTTACGGATGGCGAGATTGCCGACATCGTATCGTTCCTCCGCACCCTCACGGGCGAGTATAACGGCGTGAAGCTCACTAACGTCAACGAGTATGGTGTGGTAGACGTTCACGACGATGACCACGAATAGTCGCTAACAGCGTTAAACGAATTATGGGCACATCTTAGGATGTGCCCATAATTCGTTTAACGCCTAATCTATCGGTAGTTATAAAGCTGGTCGCGCAGTTGTGGTGTAAATCCTGCACGGCGGATGGTTGCCTCCATCGCCTCGCGGTCGAAGCGCGTAGTGGCCCCTGCCGACGAGACAACATTCTCCTCAATCATTATCGAGCCCATATCGTTAGCACCGCTATGCAGTGCTATCTCGGCAACCTCCTTACCCACCGTGAGCCACGATGCTTGGATGTTTGTGATGTTGTGCAACACAATGCGGCTCATGGCTATGATGCGCAGATACTCCGTGGCCGAGAAGCGCGGGGCCACACCCTCAGCCTCAAGGCGCGTACCCGTGGGGCAGAACACCCACGGTATGAAGGCAGTAAATCCGCGCGAGCCCTCGGGTTTACGCGCCTGAAGGTCGCGTATCGTTATAAGGTGGTCAACCCTCTGATGCGGTGTCTCCACATGGCCATACATCATCGTTGCCGTCGTCGGTATGCCGAGCTTATGCGCCTCGTGCATGACAAGCACCCACTCCTTGGCCGTAGGTTTCGCAGGAGATATGCGCTTGCGCACATCCTCAGCGAGAATCTCGGCACCGGCACCCGGGAGTGTGTCCAAGCCCGCAGCCTTGAGGCGCTGTAGTGCCTCGAGCGTTGTTATACCGCTAATGGCGGCTATATGTGACACCTCGGGTGCTCCCAAGGCATTGAGTCTCAACGCGGGATACTCCCTCTTTATCTGCGAAAACAGCTTCTCGTAGAACTCTATACCAAGACGCGGGTGCAGGCCGCCCTGCAGGAGTAGTTGATCGGCACCCAAAGCGAGGGCTTCATCTATCTTCGTGCGATACTCCGCCATAGTCGTGATATAGGCCTTCGTCTCCTCGTGAGGCTTGCAGTGGAAGTTGCAGAACTTACACCCCGACTTACATACATTCGTGATGTTGACGTTTCTGTCTATCTGCCACGTCACCACCGAAGCATCCCTCACAGCACTCCTACGCAGTGTATCGGCAACACCACACAGCAGCTGCAACGGAGCATTATCGTATAACTCATAGGCCTCCTCGCGTGTTAGCGGCTGGCGCTCCAAAGCCTTTTCTAATATTGCATCCATGCTACTCATAACCACACGATTTATTAGTTGTTCAGTAACAATTTGAAATCCAGAGTGCGACGATTGAGGTCTACGCTCTTGACACGCACGCGCACACGGCTGCCAAGCGTTAGACGTATGCCAGAGGAGCGACCCACAACCTCATAGCGAGCCTCGTCGAAGCGGTAGTAGTCGTCATCGTCGATATCGCGCAGTAAGGCCATGCCCTCAACATGTGTATCGTCGAGTTCCACGTATAAGCCCCACTCCGTCATGCCCGACACTACACCCTCAAACTCCTCGCCGATGCGATCCTTCATAAACTCAGCCATCTTATACTTGATGCTCGCACGCTCGGCATCCGAAGCCAATATCTCGCGCTCAGTGGAGTGCTGGCACAGCTGCTCCAAGTGTTTCTTATCCATGCGTTTCTCGCCAGCAAGGTAGGCAGCAAGGATGCGGTGTACCATGATGTCGGGATAGCGACGTATGGGCGAGGTGAAATGCGTATAGTAGGGGAATGCCAAGCCATAGTGACCGATATTATCCGTCGTATATACAGCCTTTGCCATGCTGCGCACGGCGAGTGTCGTTATGGCATTAGCCTCAGCACTGCCCGCAATACTCTTTAGGAGCTTGTTCATCTCCTTAGCCACAGCGCGACCCTTCGATGCCTTGAAATAGTGACCGAAGCGCAGGGCGAAGTCGCGGAAACGACCGAGCTTATCCTCCGAGGGCTCGTCGTGAACACGATATACCATAGGTCGGGGCACACGACGACCATTCGCTATGCGGTGTGCGCAGAACTCCGCAACACGGCGGTTAGCCAAGAGCATAAACTCCTCGATAAGCTGATTTGCCTCCTTCTGCACCTTCATATAAACACCTAAAGGTCTACCCTTCTCGTCCAAGCGAAAGCGTACCTCGTCGCGCTCAAAGGCGATGGCACCATGACGGAAACGCTCCTTGCGAAGTGTCTGAGCCAAGCGGTTGAGTGTCGTTATCTCCTCGGCATACTCTCCTGCACCCCTCTCGATAACCTCCTGTGCCTCCTCATACGTAAAGCGTCGATTGGAATGTATAACGGTACGCCCGAACCACTCGTCCAAAATCTCGGCATCGTCGTTAAGCGTAAACACAGCCGAGAACGAGAGTTTATCCTCATTCGGACGTAGCGAACACAGGTCGTTACACAACCTCTCCGGCAACATAGGCACCGTGCGGTCGACAAGATATACCGACGTAGCACGCTCAACGGCCTCATCGTCGATAACGGAGCCGGGCAAGACATAATGCGACACGTCGGCAATATGCACACCTACCTCCCATACACCCTCCTTAACCTTACGCAACGACAACGCATCGTCGAAGTCCTTAGCATCGGCCGGGTCTATCGTCATAGTCGTAACCGCACGCATATCTCGGCGTTTGGCTATCTCATCGTCGGTTATCTCTCCTGCTATGCGCTCAGCCGCGGCCACCACATCCCTCTCGAAGCGGTAGGGCAGGTCGAACTCCGCAAGTATGGCATGCATCTCCGTGTCGTTATCACCGGCACGACCGAGGCGCTCGACAAGCTCTCCCTCGGGGAGGCGCTCGCCATCATCCCACGAAACAACCCTCACGGCAATCTTATCGCCATCCTCAACCTCGGGATAGCGCCTACGCTCGAGGCGTATATCCACACCTATACGGCGTGTATCGGGTGAGAGGAAGATAGAGTTGGTTGTCACCTGCGCCGTGCCTATATAGGGTCTATGGCTACGCTCCACAACCTCGGTGATGGTGCCCTCAAGCTCCCCATCGCGCGAGCGACGTGCCACGGCAACCTTAACACGGTCGCCATCCAAGGCCCCCGCACCATTGCGACGCGCAACATATACATCACTCTCCAGCGCCTCAACCTCTACGTACAACATCCCGGGTGAGACACTTGTAACGACACCCTCATAGCGAGGCATTGCCGAGCGCGACAGACGATACTTGCTACGCGCTACCTCCTCGACATAGCCATCCTCGATAAGCTGGCGCACGATAGCGAAGGTTATCGTGCGACCATCCCTATCCGCACCTCCCGAGGCCGCGGCAAGGTGTTTTAGTGAAAATTTCGTGTCGGGGAACTCACGAAACATATCTACAATGAACGATGCTCGTTCATCGCGGTTGTTTCCCCTCTTATTTCTCTTCTTTCCCATGTTTCCAAATTACCATGATGTTGAATAAAAAGATGTAGATTTAGGCTTAAGTACCTTTTCACTGCTCACGCTCGGCAAATTTCGAGGCGATGGGCTATACTAAACCGTACTGTCCATTGCCGTGAAAATTCGTTAGCGGCAGCAGATGATGCCTTTTCACTCCCATAATTTGTTGTCAAAAGGTAGTAGATGCAACGCTCGGCAAATTTCGAGGCGATGGGCTGTACTAAACCGTACTGCCCATTGCCGAGATAATTTGTTAGCGGCAGTAGATGCTACCTTTTCACAACAAAGAACGCAGAAATACACTTTTTATTCAACCTCTTATTTATTAAGTATGTGGAGCGCCATCCTACGCATCACTCTCTCGCCAACGGCTATAGCATCCTCGTCAGGCAGAAATGTCGATGTATGCGACCCTCCCGCCGCAGCACCTACACCCAAGCGATAGAAGAGCGATGGGTAACACTCCGTATAATAGCCGAAATCCTCGGCCATAGGTATGCGCTGAAGCTCGCGCACCGCAACACCCTCGTCCGCAGCAACAATCATAGCCTCATACGCGAGCATGACATCATTGACAACAGAGGGATAGCCTCGGTTTATGTCGACCTCGACCTCAACCTCATACCTCTCTTCGACAGCCTTAGCATTGGCACGCAGGAGTGCATATATGCGCTCCCTCTCCTCAGCATCAAACGTGCGCATCGTGCCCTCGGCCGACACCATATCGGGAATCACATTCGTAGCACCCTCGGCAATAACACGCCCCACCGACACCACAGCATCAGGCGTATTGAGGGCTGTGGTACGTACAACGAGGTCACACATGGCCGTCACCGTATCCTTAATGTCGCCACGACGTGCCGCATGGCCACCACGACCACGCACATAGAAGCGCAACTCATCGTTCGAGGCCATAAACTTTCCGGGACAAATGCCTATTTCTCCAACCTCCAAACGCGCATCTACATGTTGACCTACAACTGCTGCTACGTCATACCCCTCGAAGGGTCGCTCCTTGAGTACCAACGAAGCACCCCCGGGGTTAAGTTCCTCGCCGGGCTGGAAGATACCTAAGAGCGTACCCTCGAAGTCACGCTCACGGCTCAGCGCCTGCAACACTCCAAAGAGCATGGCCGCGTGCATATCGTGGCCGCAGGCATGCATAACACCCTCATTCTCCGAGCGAAACGACACATCATTCTGCTCCGTAACGGGCAGGGCATCAATATCGGCACGAAGCACCACAGCGCGACGATGATTACCTCGCGCCCCCTCAATCTTAGCCAATACTCCCGTCCCCGCTATAGGACGACAAGCGATACCCTCGGCAGCAAGAGCCTCCATTATGGTTCTCTGCGTGCGATGCTCCTCGAACGACAGCTCGGGATGGCGATGTAACTCGCGGCGTAGTTCTATACTATTCATGACATGTTATTTACGTGGTTTATAGTGGCGTGCCATCTGTGCTACGCTGCGTGTATACTCCGCTGTCGTACCGCAGCAGCCACCCACGATGCTTAGCATGCCACGCTCGGCAGCCGTGCGCAACGTCTCGGTATGTTTCTTTGCAGTCTCGGCATAGCGCCCCTTGGCATCGGGGAGACCTGCCGAAGGTGCGGCATACGTAGGCAACGAGGTGTAGCGCGTAAGCAGCTCGATGTTATCGACAATATTTTTCACACCGTGCGAGCAGTTGAAGCCTATGGCTAAAGGCTCGAACTTCGATACATCCTCGACATACTTCTCCACCGAGCGCCCCGAGATGAGCAAGCCCCCAATCTTTGAGAGTACGGCAGAGAATATTATCGGCCTTGCGGGTGCAATCTCGCGACATAGCTCCGCAGCAATCTCGGCATTACGCACATCGGTGATGCTCTCTATGAGGAAGATGTCGACACCCTCGCGGTCGAGGGCCTCGATAAGCGTGCGATACGAGTCACGCAACTCCTGCTCCGTGAGGTCTATGGCAAGCGATATGTTGCGTGTCGAGGGGCCTATAGAGCCTGCGATGAATACCTCCTTCTCGCTCTTCTCGCGTGCTTGGCGTGCCGCAGCAACAGCCGCCGCCACAACCTCGTCGGTTGTTGCCGTCACACCACACGACTTAAGCATCAGCGGGTCCGAAAGGAAGGTGTTGGTTGTAATTATCGTAGCTCCGGCCTTTATCGAGGCCTCGTACATCGCCACCACGCGCTCAGGCTCGGTGATAGAGAGCACATCGGCCACAACATCGCGACGTGCGCCCACAAGCGTTGTGCCTATGGCGGCATCCTTAACTATTATATGGCGCTCCCATAGCGCCTCAATTCGCTCCTTAACACTGCTCATATCGCTACTTTTTTATCTCTATCTCGAAGAGTCTGTTCCACTGCTTTCCTGTGACGTAGAAGTGACCTGTTGCGGGGTTGTATGCTATGCCATTGCACGCCTCGGCCTCGGGGTTGTCCTTGAGTCGTAGGCGCAAGTCGGGGAGGTCGACATACCCCAACACAATACCTGTCTTGGGGTCTATCTCCACTATGGCATCCGTGAGGTATATGTTTGCCCAGATGTGGCCATCAACCCACTCGAGCTCGTTGATAAGGTCGAGCGGTGCGCCATCGAAGGTCACACATATCGACTCCAACGTATCGAACGTCTCGGGGTCTACGCGACGTATCGTCGAGGTGCCGTCCGAGAGGTATAGGTTGCTACCATCTGTCGTTATGCCCCATCCCTCACCACGATAGGCTATTGTTTTAATCTCCTTGCCGCTGAGGTCGTATACGTGGGCACGGCGCGAGAGCCATGTGAGCTGATATATGCGGTCGCGGAAGTGCGTGATGCCCTCACCAAACTCATCATCGGGGAGCGAGGCTACGATGTCCACCCTGCCCGAGAGCATATCTATGCGTTGCAGGTGTGAGTGCCTCTCACGACCTGTGCCCTCCCACATTACGCCATCCTTATACTCCAAGCCCTGCGTGTAGCTCTCCGTGGCATGGGGATACTCCTTAACCACGCTGTAGTCGTAGAGCTCTGCGCGCTGTGGCTCGGCATCGGCATCGGTCTTGGCCTCGCGGCTCTTACTCTTGGCTCCGCCACAAGCCATGAGTGCCACAGCCACGAGAAGGGTCAATATATTAACGTGTTTTAAGCCTATCATACCTTAAATAATAATAAATTACCGCACAAAGATAACCTTTTTAGCGGAAAATGGCTATCTTTGAACGATAAATTAACACCATTTTAACACCATGATATACCATAAGGCGACAACGACTTCCACTAACGACGATGCCCACGACCGTCGCTACGGCCATATGGACATCATCTGGGCTGAGCACCAAACCTCGGGGCGCGGGCAGCGCGGACACTCGTGGCATAGCACCGAGGGCGACAATCTCACCTTCTCCGTTGTTCTCACCCCCACCTTTCTGCCTATCGTCGAGCAGTTTCTTCTCTCCGAGGTCGTAGCCCTCGCTCTCGTCGCCACACTTGCGGATTACGACATCGCGTGCCGCATAAAGTGGACAAACGACATATACGCCGGTGACCGAAAGATTGTGGGGGTGCTTATCGAGCACGCGCTCGCGGGCGACACCCTCGCGCGCACCATCGTGGGCATAGGTCTAAACGTCAACCAGACGACCTTCCCCGACGACCTTCCCAACCCCACCTCTATGGCTACGGTGCGCGGCACTACATTTGACCGCAAGGAGGTGCTAACCACATTCATGGCACACCTGCAACGCCTCTACTCTCAGCTCGAGGCGGGCGACAAGAGGGGTATCGAGGAGCTCTACCGTGCCACTATGTACCACCTCGACGAGCGCCACACCTACGCCTACCCCTCGGGTGAGAGGTTTACGGCGACAATACGCGGTGTGCGACCCTCTGGCGAACTACTCTTGGAGCACGACGATAGCGCCATACGAGAGTACGCCTTCAAGGAGGTGGAGTTTGTCTTGCCACACAAGTAAAATTACATAGGGCGATAACACCCTCTCGAAATATTGTACAATACCTATGGTGCATATCCAGCAACCTCAGTCGCCATAGGCGAGCAAGGCACAAGCCTCCCTTTGCCAAAGGGAGGTTTGGAGGGAATGTAAATATATCTATTTAAATAATGATTATCAACATTTTAACAGTGTAAACAATTTTGCTTTTGTAGACACCGCAGGTGTTATTTAGTGTAATAGACGCCTGCAAATTTTATTTGCAAAGCATCTATTACACTAAAATAGAAGCGCAGCTTCACAAAGGTAAAATTACATAGGGCGATATAACTTATGGGAGCAAAAAAAATTGCTATTTTTTTGTTTTGAGCAAAAAACTGATTATATTTGTGGTTGCGGAAGTGTAATAACAGCTTTGCGAAAGAACAACAACAACTTAAATACTATCGAAATTATGGCTAATGTACCTGCTAATTTGAAGTACTCTAACGACCACGAGTGGTGCCGTGTAGAGGGTGATGTTGCCGTTATCGGCATTACCGATTATGCTCAGTCACAGCTTGGTGACATCGTTTTCGTTGACGTTCCCACTGTAGGTGAGACCATCGAGGCAAACGAGGTTTTCGGCTCTATCGAGGCTGTTAAGACCGTATCTGATGCCTTCTCTCCCGTTGGTGGCGAGGTTCTCGAGTTCAACGAGGCTGTCGAGGCTGACTCTTCACTTGTCAACAAGGATCCTTATGGCGAGGGTTGGTTGGTTAAGATTAAGATGTCTAACCCTGCCGAGGTTGATGCCCTTTTGGATGCTGCGGCATACGAGGCTCTTATCGGCTAATTAGAAATCTATCCACTCATCTAAGAGTTAAGGGGGTGACAAAAAATAAATTTGTCATCCCCGTTTTGTTAGGACATAAACATCAAGCCGTCATCGCGAAGAATTGCATCGTGTTCCTCGCTGGTACCCTCGCCTACAATACCACACTCCACACCGAAGTATAATCAGTGGTAGATGCCCCGCCTCAGCATGACAAGTTTATTTATACTCCACCGACTTTTTAGGCCGACCTCTTGCACGGCCGTACAAGACACTCTCTTCCCTTAAACGAATAGATATTGCAGCCTATCATAAACTGCATTTTGTACGCATAAATATTCGCATAGGTAAAATTTATGCAAAAAAACATCCGAAATTTTTTCCTGTTTCGAAATTTTTATTATATATTTGCATTACGAATTCCCGCCGTGTCGTTATGGCGGAAGTAGTTTTGGCCGCTGTGTGCTACGAGTGAGGCACATAGGGACTACACCGAACAGAAAGATTTTTTTAACACTCAATTTTTATTAACACATTAATTATTAACACTATGAGGAAATTATTTACTACCCTCAAGTCCGTTGTAGCTGTCGCTATCGTGGCATCTATGGCATTGGCTTCGTCATGTTCTTATGACGACACGGCCATCAAGAATCGCGTAGACCAAGTCGAGCAGGATGTCGACAAGGTTGAGAAGGATCTTGCAGCTCTTACAGAGCGCGTAACCGCTTTGGAGAACAAGTTGAAGAGTGATGTTGAGGCTTTGACTGAGCTTATCAACAACAAGGCTGTTGTTACCAACCTCACTACTGACGCTGACGGCGTTACTACTGTTGAGTTGTCTAACGGCAAGTCATTCAAGGTTTATCCCGAGTGTACTGTTGAGGACACCGACACCGACACCAACACTTACATCGGTATCAAGGCTGATGAGGATGGCGTTCTCTACTTTGCAGTCTTCGAGATGGGCAACTTCAAGGAGTGGCTTACTATCGAGGGCGAGAAGGTTCCCGTTTACGACGGTGACACTCAGGACGACAACATCTGCGATGGTGGTATCGTTGATACTGACACCAACGACGACACTTACGTAGCTCCCTACCTCAACGAGGAGGATGGCGAGTACTACTATGCTGTTCTCGACCGCAAGGACAACAACAAATTCGTTGAGTGGTACTTGGTTAACGGTGAGAAGGTTGCTGTTTACGATGGCAACGACGACACTATCTGCGAGTGCAAGCCCGTTGAGATTGAGTTCCGTGTAAATGCTGATACCAAGGCTTTGGAGTTCACTATTGATGGTGGTACTACATGGCATGAGACAGGCCTTTCGGCTGCCGATTCTGGCGCACAGCTCATCACCAATGTTATTGACAATGGTAACGACACTGTAACATTCGTTGGCGCAGGCTTCGAGTTCACTGTTGTTAAGGCTGATCTTATCGAGTTCAACTCTACACGTGGTCAGCTTTATGTTAAGGCTGGTGAGACTAAGGATGTATACTTCACCATCAACACAGCTGTTGCCGATGTTAACGTGATGAACCAGCCTCTTGGTTGGAAGGCAGAGGTAGCTCTTGCTCCCGTTACTGAGGAGGGTGAAGGCGAAGGCGACGAGGTAGACCCCGGTATGGGTATCTTGGCTGTCGGCGGCACTGAGCTCGTTTTGAAGATTACAGGTCCCTCGCAGGAGTTCCTCAATGCAGGTTTTGCAGAGAAGGAGGGCGAGATCGTTGTTCACTTCAATGGTAACAATGGCACATGTCAGGTAGGTAAGATTGCCGTTGAGTTGGCTGAGATTAAATTGGATGTTGACAAGGCTGGTAACGTAACTATCGTGAACACTTTGGTTGACACATATGAATACACTGACTGGTGGGGTAATTCAGAACTTATTTCAGAGTTCAACAACTACTACTTGGCTGTAATGCCTCTTGACTCATACAATGAGGATCTTGAGTCTATCTACAACGCAAACTGGGGCGAGTTCAATGTTCCTTGCGCTGGTGGTTGGATCACCAATTTCTACATGAACCTCAACGACCGTAACCAGCCTACTTACTATGAGGAGGGTGTTACTGAGTCGTGGACAGTAGTTGCTACTGTTGAGGAGATTATCGACTACTTGGATTGGTATGACAATCTCACATACGAGGGTGAGTCATTCATGGTATTGGTTATCCCTACCGACGTCAACAACAATGGCACACTCCTTCTTGATCAGGCTCTTGCAGCTCCTTTCAAGCAGCTTAACATCAATGTTGTAGAGATTGAGGATAATCGCAAGTTCAACAATGCATACTTCGACGTTACACTTCGCGGTGGTTTGGCGTATAACTTGTTCCCAATGGCCGTTGCAGAGATTCAGGAGTACATTGATATGGAGTACTATGCTTCAGTAGAGGAGTACTTCTTGAAAGCAATGCAGCAGTATGTTGCTCAGCCGCAGTGGAGTTCATTCGGCTTTAAGGTATCGACAGATGTTGTCGAGGAGAACATAGCTCTTATGGATCTTCTTGGCTACACCTTGGACTACGCGCCTTACTTCGCTATTGAGCCTAACACGGAGTACGTAATGGCTATCTTCACCGAGCAGGAGGGTAAGACTGAGTATGGTGCCGAGGATCTTAAGTATGTATACTTCTCGACTGCCGACATCGTAGAGGCAACAACTCCCGCAGAGTACACTATCGAGTACAATGATAGCCGCGCATTCACTGCTATCGGCGTAGACATTACTGTTCCTGAGACCACCGCCGTTGCTTACACTCGTTGGTACGAGGAGGAGTATCTGGATCTTGCAGCGCTTAAGGCTGATCTTATCGAGAATGGTTATGATCGCACAGACTTTGAGATGGGTTATACATTCAGCACTTCTACAACTACTAATGATGCCGACGAGGCTCGTTATTTGGGTCTCTTGATTGTTAACGCCGATGGTGAGTACACATTGGTTCATGAAAAGTACACCAGCAAGGCAGTAGTCTATAACGATGCTACTCTTGCAATCGATAAGGTAGAATTCCCCGGCGACGGCACCGCATTGGTTTACTTCGCAGGCATCGATGGTTTGGAGATTGATTACATCAAGTTCTACTCGTCGAATCTTACAAACACATCTACATACTACAAGAATTTAACTCAGGAGGAGCTTGCCAATATATCTTATAGCGATGATTGGTTGTATCGCACAGCTAACGATAACTCTAACCCTGTTGTTATCCCAACCGATGTAGCATATGACGTATTTAAGGCTGGTAATACCTATAAGTTTGCTCTTGGTGTAGTATTTACCGATGGTACTGTTTCTAACTGCGCATATGCAGAGGCTGAGCATCCTGTTCCCGAGGGTGCATTCGTTCCTGTTCGCGCTGAGATTTCAGGTGTAGGCGATGGTAACTCAGATTACGAGGCTTGGTTGTACGACGAGGCTGGCAATTGTTTGGCACTTGAGGCTTACTGGGATATTGATGCAGCTGAGTCAGTAGTATCAGGCACATATACACCTGTTGATGGAGAGGCTGTTGCAGTTACAGTTACAAGATTCCAAGAGCCTATTGCTTCAGATGCAGGTTACTACTACTTCAATGTAACAGCATCTTGGGATGATAATACGTTTACATTGGATGCAGAGAAGATTGCAGCTACTGTTCGTGAGTAAAGAATTTCAATTGTACCAATATTTTCGGAGCCTTCCAATCGGGAGGCTCCGATTTTTTATGGGGTTGTGTGTGCTGTTTGTGTGCTCCGGTGGAGCACCAGCCTTTAGCTGTGGGGAGTATGGGGAGAGTGGGGAGAGCGCTATCAGATAACTACCCATGCTACCCATACTACCCACACTCAAAACTATAGCAAAAAAAATTGTTCAATAAAAATATTTTTATATCTTTGTGGTTGAAAGGTTAATTACAAATTAAATGTCTATGAGAAAGATTTGTTACCTCATGATGATTGTTGCAGCACTCGGGCTTGTGATGACAGGCTGCGAGGAGGCTGACCCTCAGGTAGATAAGCCCACGCCTGAGAATCCCAACGACACTGAGACACCCGAAGATCCCAACGAGGGTGACGAACCCAATGACCCCGAAACACCCGAAGACCCCAACGAGGGTGACGAGCCCAAGGACCCCGAGCAGCCCGAGGATCCCGAGCAGCCAACAGAGGCACCCTTCGAGATAGAGATAATAGAGAAGACGGAGATGTCGTTTATGTACAACGTATATCCCAAGGACGAGAATATGGAGTACATATATCTCTTTGATACGGCAAAGAACCTCGCGGCAAACAATGTGACGACAGATGAGGAGATACCGGCGTTCCTCCTCGAGACCATAAAGCGCGAGGCTGAGGCCTACGGCACATCGGTAGAGGAGCACGTGCGCACGTATTACATAACGACAGGCGAGGTGCGCATGGTCGAGGTGAACGGCATACCCCCGGGTGACGAGTTTGTGATATATGTATACGGCGTAGAGTTCGTAGACGGCATGCCCGTGCCCTCGACAGAGGTGGTGACTGTTCACGACACCACATTAGAGGTAGAGGTGGGTGTGATGCCCATAGACATCAAAGTAGAGGTGGATGGCGGCACCGCCACGGTGACAACAGACCCGGGAGAGTACAACGGAGCATACTTCATATTTGTAGATGAGCTCGCACTGCACTTCCCCGACACAACACCTACCGAAGAGCAGATGGTAGAGAAGGCAACAGAGCTTTATTACCGCTCACTTGCCCTCTATCTACAGTTTGGTTTCAGCGTAGAGCTCGCATTACAGGAGATAACATACACGGGAATAAATACCGACAAGTACGACCTCGATGCCGAAACCGAATATTTCGTCATAGCTGTGCCCGTAGATACCAACAAGGGTATCATGACGGCATACCCCACGGTAAAGAGGTTTGTAACAGGAGAGATAGGCGCCTCGTCAAACGTAATATCAATAACGGTGAGCGACATTAAGCCCCGCGAGGCAACAATAACCGTTGTGCCCTCGAATGACGACCCATACATCGTAGCCTTCTTCGAGAGCGCATACTACGAAGGTAAGAGCGACAAGGAGATTATAGATGACTACCTCTCACATTACCCCCCAACACCCGCAGGTGGCGAGTTCTCGTACACAATGACAGGACTAAACCCCAACACCGAATATTTTGTCGCAGCATTCGGCTATGAGGGTGGCGTGGTGACAACAGAGCTCTTCAAAGAGTACTTCTCAACACTCGAGGAGCTGAGCGCCGACATAACCGTGGAGCTTAACATCGTCGGAGTATTCGACCTCGCAGAGGTGGCAGCGCTGAACAGCATGTACCAAACATACGTGGACAACTACGGCTATGAGGCTCTCTTAGGCTACGAGTTCAAGACAACACCTCAGGCCGCAAGCATACAGTATGGACTCTACAAAAGCTACTCTATCGAGGGCCTCAGCGACGACGTGCTATATGATTTGGTGGTAAACACCCAGATAAAGACGACATTCGACCCCACAAACTTCGTGAAATGGGGCGAGGAGTACGTGATACTCGCCATAGCACGCGACGATGCCGGCAACCCGTCATCACTGCTACGTAGCGAGCCTATACTCTGCTCGTACGACAACCGCGACGATGCCGCAGAGTTCATCGCTTGGCGCCATCAATAGAGGTGCGGAGAGAATACAAAACGGGGATGACGAAAAAGTAAATTTGTCATCCCCGTTTTGTTAAGAGGTTGAATAAAAAGATGTAGTTTTAGGCATGCGAAGCCCGAAAAAGCGGAGTTTACTTAGCGTAAATGAGCATTTTGAGGGCGAGTATAACGACAAAATACACTTTTTATTCAACCTCTTGGTGATGACTTTTCTTATCGTACAACGATTTCATCGGTAAAGAGGAAGCCTGAGTACGCACTGCGGTGCGCCTTATAGCATATATACCGCACATCGGCACTACCCTCCCAGCCGAAACTCTTGAAGGAGGGCAGCTCGTCGACAACAACCTCGTGCTCGATGTCGGCAAGAGGCTCATAGTGCTCCCCATCGACAGAGCCCCATATCTCCACACGACACGGCATAAAGACTCCCGGGCCACATATCTGCATAAAGTCGGCAGCGATGCTCTCTACGTGCGTAACCTCGCCCATATCCACAACGACATCGACACCTCCACGACCAAGGAAGCCCTGCCAACGCTTGTCGGCGTATGTCCACGTGCCACGAAGGCCATCCGTGAGCGTAGCATCGCCCTGAGCAGCATACTGCGGGGCATAGTAGCGCGAAGGATGGAGGTAGGTGACACTCTTACCCACAGCAAGGTGAGCGACAGGCTCAAGCGACTCGGGGCGGTTGCCTATCTCGTTCTTAAGGTCGAAGGGGGTGTAGCCACGCTCGAGCATATCATCGACAATCCTCACGGCACGCTCGCGGAACAGCACGAAATCCCTGCGCGCGGGCTGGCTCCAGCCAATCTCCGCAACAGCAATGGCACGCGGCCACAACATGTGCTCGTAGTGCTCGTCGGTGGGTATAAACTCAGCCCACAGGTTAGCCTGAACGCCAATAATATGGTCGCGAACAGCGGCATCCATACTCTCGGGCGCAGGCTCGTAAGAGTAGACCTTATCCAACGGTAGGTAGCCACCGATACTCTCGGGCTGAGAGTAGGGAGCATCCTGCGGTGCATCAATATAGCAGTAGCCATGGGGCGACATGATAGCATCGTGGCCGGCAGCGGCTGCTGCGATACCTCCCTCCTCGCCACGCCACGACATCACCGTAGCATTAGGCGCAAGACCACCCTGCAAAATCTCATCCCAGCCAATAATCTGACGGCCACGGGCATTGAGATACCCCTCGATGCGGTGAATCATATAGCTCTGGAGCTCGTCGACATCCTCAAGACCCTCCTCGGCCATCCTACGACGGCAGTCGTCGCACTCCTGCCAGCTCGACTTACTCGCCTCATCACCACCAATATGGATATACTCCGAGGGAAATATCTCGATGACCTCGTCGAGGATGGACTGCATCATAGCAAACGTAGCCTCCTTACCTATACAAAGGTCACCTTGGCGCTCCGGGAGCTGCGTGCAGCGCAGCTCGGGATAGGCAGCAAGCACCTCGTCAGAGTGGCCGGGCATCTCAATCTCGGGAATGATGGTAATATAGCGATCGGCAGCATAGGCCACAAGCTCACGTGCCTCCGCTTTAGTGAGGTAACCACCATAGGCACCCTCGGTGCCCTCCTCCACATGGCGGCGCTCGCCATACCACCACTCCTTCCACGTGTGGGGCACGCGCCATGCTGCATAGCTCGTAAGGCGTGGGTAGCTATCCACTTGCAAGCGCCAGCCTGCAGCATCCGTAAGGTGCAGATGCAGGCGGTTCATCTTCATAGCCGCCATCTGGTCTATCTGGCGCATGAGAAACTCCTTGGTGCGGAAGTGGCGCGAAACGTCGATAAGCACACCACGGTAGCCGAAACGCGGAGCATCGACAATATGGCACGTTGTAAGCGCACCATGAGCCTCGTATATCTGCTTGAGGCTCTGAAGGCCGTAGTATAGTCCCGCGGGCGATGTAGCCTTGATGCTAACACCCTCAGCGGTGATATCCATAACGTAACCCTCCGCGACATTGCGCTCCGCAGCCAACGCACTAACATCCCCCTCTTCAACAACCATAAGATTGACGAATCCTTTACGTGCGGGGCGACACACGCGGCTGAGTCGTAGTCCCGTATCCTTTGCTGCAGCCTCAAGGCGCAGAGCATCATCCTTCGGAGCGTCGACATACAACTTAAGGTCATGACCGAGGTCTACGCTACCCTCACCCCACTCGACAACTGCAGGTACGGGCGTGATGACATTCTCCTGCGCGGCAACATGGCCCACACCAACCACCGCAAGGGCAAACAGCAACGTATATAAACACTTTATTCTCATCGTAATGCTCGATATAACTAATAAGATGGGGTGTCGAGCGTTGTGCCGACACCCCATCTCTATCAATCAACACTTTATAGACGGAAGGTCTTGATTACCTCAACCTCTACAATATCGTTCTTCGTCTCCAAAGGCTCAACAGGGTGATATGTAACCTTCGCAGCACGTGGAGCACCAACATTCTCGCTCCATACGCACTCGATAGTAGGCATCATAGGCTCTGCGACAACAAGTGACTTAGCAAATGCCTGAGGTGCCTGTGTTGCGGCATTTACCTCATCAACATAGCCTCTGAGCTCCTCAATATCACCGGGCGTGGTGGGCTTAACAGCCAAGCAGCCAACGCCTGCCTCATGTCCGTTAGCATCCTGAGCATACGACACCACAGTCTGGTCAGCATCCCACTCTGCCACGAAGAAGTGGTAGGGAACAGTGAGGTTAACCTCCTGCCAGTAGCCACGGAAGTTAGAGATGATATACTGGTTCGAGAGCACCACAACATCATCGTATACATCCGTTGTGAGCGCACTATAAAGCGCTGTGGCACCCTCGACGTTGTTAAACTTAACAGCAATAATGGGTCGTCCGGCTGTAAGCTTGGCATCACCGAAGATGGTACCATTCTCATCCTCACCATTGTATTCGCCCAACAACTCGACAGTGGGTGTAACGCTACCCGGAGCGCATGTCTTAGCAATAACCTCACTATACACGCAGCGAGCAAACTTCTGTGTCTTAGTGTCGATAGCCAAAACATAGCCTATATACTCCGTCTCGGGAACGAGATTTGCGATATAGAACTTTCCATCGCCATTACGATAGAGGTGGCTACACTTCGTCTCCAACGCCTCCTGCACCGTGAGCGAGGGGCTCTGTCCCGTCATACACATCTCCATAACCTGAGCAAGGAGCGATGCTGAAGCGTTAATAGCTGCCTCGGGGTCGAAGCCCTCAGCCAAAGCAACACCCGGCTGATAGTAGATAGTGGGATCCGAGGCGTCAATCTCCAAATAGAAGTCATAAGGACCAACCTCCGAAGCCTTAAACTCGAACTCTGCAGTCATGGGATCACCCTGCTCCGAGGTCATGAACGACACATATACGGGGGCAGAGGTTATAGTACCGGGGTTGTAGTCGTACTCGCCGGTCTCCTCGTTGATAACAGTGCCATACGTAGGGTTAGGATCGAAGCTGAAAGCAACGACGTAGTACTCCGTCTCGGCAATATTAAGCTCAACCTTATTATCGCCCGTAAGGCTTACAACACCCTTAACAGGGTCGCGACGTACAAGCTCCGAGTTCTCGCCCCAGTAGTAGATATACTCCTGAACGGCACGGTTAGCAATTTCGATAGGCTTCAAACCCTTCTTGGGATTGTCGATATAGCTGATGTAATAGTAATACTCCGCATTGGGATCTGACGGCGTAATAACAATCTCGGCAGAGTATTGGTCGATGTTGAACACGTCTACATCTAATGTTAGATTGCTCGTAGCCGCCTCACCGGCATTATAGCGCAACTCCTTAAGCGATGTGCTTACCCAAACAGCATCCTCCTCAAGCGTAACGCCGGCAACTAAACTTACGTACTTGGTCTTAGGCTTAAGATCACCGGCATAGAGTGTTCTCTTGCCCGTGAAGATGAGCTTCGTGCGAATCTGCGCATCGCTGAGACCCTCAGCCTTAAGCTTATCTACCTGTGTCTTAACATAATACTCGAAGAACTGCTCGTTTGTCCACTGATACTCGCCATCGGCCGATGTATAGGTATTGAATGTGTCGACATCAACATTCACAAGGCTCCACTCCTGAGTATTATCGCTCGGCGTAACCTGAATTGCCGCAGTGTTAAGGTAAGCATCAACCTTAAGCACGAAGGTACATGTACCAACCTCAGGCACCTTAGTCATGAAGAGCGAGAGTGCCACCTCGCTGTTTGCAGCATATCCATTCTCAGCATCTACGCCGAAGGCCAAGAGGTAGTAACCCACACCCGGGCTAAGACCGTCAAGAACCTTGTTCTCGACAACACCACGAAGAGCCTTCTCCTCCATGATAGCCTCAAACGTCGTATTCACAGACTCGGCATACGCCTTCATGGCATCGTAGACCATCGTAACGATAGCCTCATCCGTATCACACTGCTCAACAGACTTAGCATCGTAAGCAACAACGAAGTAGTCGGCCTCGAGATCCGACGGGGTAATAGAGTATGTCACGCTTGTCATCGTAACCTCGCCACGCGTAATCTGGAGGGTCAACGCCTTATCCTCGGGCTTCTCGCCATCATCTGGTTTCTCACCATCATCGGGCTTCTCGCCATCATCAGGCTTCTCATCATTACCGGGCTGCTCCGTATCAGGCTTGGGGTCTGTCTTATCCTCTTCACAAGCTGTGAAGGCTAAGGTTCCAGCCGCCAACAACATCATCAACCAATTTAATCTCTTCATAATAGTCAATTTTAGTCTTTGCTTGAAAATGTACCAAGGGGCGGCTCACTATCGATAAGCCGCCCTTTGCTCGGATATCTATTTGCGGATATAGAAAGGACGAATGTAGCTAAGCGGCATAACCTTGTTCACAGGGAGCTCTACTACACTCTGCTCAATCATAGGCATCGCCACAACCTCCTCGCGCTCAGCAGGCTGCACCATAGGACGTGCTGAAGGCTGCGCTACAGGCTCCTCGCGAACAACCAACGATGCTGGCATTGCAACGCTGCTCTGATCTATAGCATTGAGCTCATCAACCAACGCCTTGAGGTCTGCGATTTCGCCCTTCTCAGCTGCTGTAGAACGTGTTCTAAGACGGCTGATACCACCAATCAGACCACTCTTATCAACAGCATAGGCAAGAGCCGTAAGATCCTCCTCCCATACAGATACAAAGAACGTATAGGGCGTAGACAGCTTACATGAGTTCCAATGACCGAAGAACGTATTCCAAAGCTCTGTATCGGGGTAGCCCAACGCATTCTCTATATCGCCCTCGCTAGAGCAAGTGAAGAGGCTGCGTGCTTCTTCAATACCCGTATACTTCACAACGGTGATAGACTTACCCTTAGTAGCAGCTACATTGCCGAATACATCACCATTCTCCTCATCGCCAGAGTAGTATCCCACCAACTCGATAGCGGGAGTAACACTACCCAACGCTGTCGTCGTTCCCAAAGGATTGAACGTGTGAGCCTTCACAACATGACCAGTCTTGGGATCGAGAGCATAGAGGTAACCCATGAATGTAGACTCGGGCAGCATGCCACCAGCATTGAAGCTCTGATTGCCGCTGTAGTAGTAACTTGAGAGGATGCTTGCCGGCGTTGCTTCGGGATTGTACATCTGCTGCATAGCGAGCATCTCGTCAAAGCCTGCATTTATCTCCTCGATAAACTTCTCCTCGTCATAATCCTCTGCATTGCAGATGTCTGCCACGTAGTATGTAGACCCGTGCGAAGCAGTGATATTCACCGTGAAGCCATAGGGCGACTCGTTAGATGCCTTCATCTCAAACTCCGTAGTCGTGGGATCGGGAGCGGGGAGTGTGTGGAAAGTCTCCATGGCGGGCTCTGTTGTAATACCTCCGGCATAACCAAAGGCCAAAACGTAGTAGTCCGTATCGGGTGCTGCGACCTTATACTTGAATGGGCTACCGGGGCCACCCGTATAATCCTGCACGCCAGTATAAAGCATCGCGCCATTATTCATCATAGGACCATACTGTCCCACGATGTCGTTCATAATCTCCTCAGCGCTCTTCTTGCCATCCCACTCGCCACACATCCAGCAGAATGTCTCCTTATTATTCGACGGCGTAATCTTGATAGCGGCACGATTAATCTCAACATCGCTTACCGAGATGGTGAACGTGAGATCCTTAGGCTTAACATCGCGCGTCTCAAACTCGTTGATCGTCACATCCGAGATAATAAGCACATTGCCATCCTCCGTAATGTTGAAGGCTGCAACCATGTTTACATACTGCGTGTTTGCGATGAAATCCGCGCCCTCCAACGTCAACGTGCCCTTGTGGAACAACGCATTGATAATCTGATTTGCCGTGTAGCCGGCAGCACTAAGCTGATTAATCTGCATCTCGAGGCAGTAGAGCAAGAACTTAGTATCGTCCATCTGATAGTTACCCGCGGGATCGGTATAACCCTCATACGTAGCCTTGGGCGCTGCGAAGAAATACCATATAACCTCCTCATCCGAAGGCATAACCTTGAACTTCGCCGAGTTGCCATCAACCGTAGTCTCAACCTCGAATGAAACATCTATCTTATCAATAGGCAATGTCGAGAAGGGCACCTTAACGAGATCCGTAGAGGCTACATAGCCATTCTCGGCATCAACGCCAAAGACGATGATGTAGTAGTCGCTATCCGAAGCAAGATTTTTGAAGGTATCCTCAACAACACCCTTATCTACAAACTCAGGCATATACTCAGTCAAGGTCATACCCTTAGATGCAGCCTCAGCCTCAAGCTCAGCATAGAGAGCATTGATAAGGTAGGTGTCACGCTTAAACTCCTCGACAGTAGCAGCATCGTAGAGAGCAATAACATACTCTGCCTCAACATCTGCAGGTGTAACCGTATAAGCTGCCGAGTAGCTTGTAATCTCGCCTAAAGTCACCTCGAAGATGGCGGGAATCTCATCAGAGCCCTTCGCAGCCTGAAGGATATCAACCTCCTGCTCATTGTCACCATAGGTAACAACAATCTTTGTGTCGCGAACATCGCCATCGTTGGCAGCTACAGTGAAGGTGATAGTCTCACCCACAGTGATGTCGGTAACCCAATCAGCCTCACACTCAGCCGAAAGCGTCAAATGCTCCTTAGCATTCTCTATCGTATAAACAATCTCACCCTCACCTCCTTCGGCCGTGAACTCCATAGAGGCCTCCGAGGTAATTGTCAATACTGACTGAGAATCCGGTGTAGGTTCGGTCGTGTCCTCAGTACATGACACCATGGCAACAGTGAGCATTGCCATGAACATCAAAATCAAATTAAATTTTTTCATAGTTGTAGTTTGGTTATAAAATTAACGTCCTATTAAATATCTCATTGTTACTTACATAGCACACCACGCATCGACCCTGCACAATGTCGGATGCAAGATATATCGCTTTTTTCATTCCTACGCCTTTATCGCCATCATCAACCATCGGCGGTACACTCCTCGGTGCGCACTACTCGTTTGAATAAAAAAGCACCATTCTAAGATGCAAAAATAAAATATTTTTGGGTATAGACAAAATTTTTTAGGTCTTTTTAAACGTAAGAGTGCGACGAATTTAGATTTTCGCTCTCCACGCAAGCATCTGGCAGAGAATAGATGCTCACAAAAAAACTATGTTTATAGAAAGAGACCGAGAGCTACACTAAACAAAAATCCCGACAATGGGTGTACCTGATGTACGGCCCATCATCGGGATTTTTTGTCGGTAGGAAGGATTTTATAAAAATTACGCTCTCCTCTCCCGCGCTATACTAAAGAGAATGTATTAATTACATCTTCTTGCCTACGTTAGTCTTCTTCGCGCCCTTGGCAGCAGAAGCCTTAGCAGCCTTGGGAGCTGCAGCCTTAGCAGCCTTCTTCTCAGCTACTACAGTTGCATCCTCAGCAGCATCTGTGCTCTTCTTGCGTGAACGACGTGTCTTAGGCTTAGCCTCAGCAGCTACAGCAGCCTCACGACCGAAGGTGTAAGTCTCGTTGAAGTCAACGAACTCGATGATACACATGTCTGCACCATCACCAAGACGGAAACCGGTCTTAAGGATACGAGTGTAACCACCGGGACGCTCCATAATCTTAGGAGCGATAGTGCGGAACAACTCTGTTACAGCCTCCTTCTGTTTCAAGTACGAGAATACTACACGACGTGAGTGTGTGGTGTCCTCCTTAGACTTGGTTACTAAGGGCTCGATGAACTTCTGTACGGCCTTAGCCTTAGCTACAGTAGTCTGAATGCGCTTGTGCAGAACGAGCGACGATGCCATATTTGAGAGCATAGCCTTGCGGTGGCCGGCCTGTCTGCCAAGATGATTAAAATTCTTATTGTGTCTCATAATTAATCTTTATCAAGTTTGTAGATAGATACGTCCATACCGAACTTAAGGTTGAGTGTCGCCAACAACTCGTCGAGCTCCGTGAGCGACTTCTTACCGAAGTTGCGGAACTTCAACAACTCGTTGCGGTGGAGCTTCACAAGGTCGCCAACAGTGTCGACATCAGCCGCCTTCAAGCAGTTGAGCGCACGTACACTCAAATCCTGATCTGCAAGCTTCGTCTTAAGCAATTGACGCATGTGCAAGATACTCTCATCGAACTCCTCAACACCCTGCTGCTCCTCCTCGTCGAGCGTAATCTTCTCGTCCGAGAAGAGCATAAAGTGCTGAATAAGAATCTTGGCAGCCTCCTTCAACGCATCCTTCGGATGAATCGAGCCGTCTGTAGTAATCTCCAAATTCAACTTCTCGTAGTCGGTCTTCTGCTCGACACGGTAGTCCTCGATAGAGTACTTGACGTTCTTAATGGGAGTGAAGATCGAGTCGATGGGGAGTGTATCAACATCCTTCTCTATGCCGGCATTCTCCTCCGAAGGTACGTAGCCACGACCCTTACCGATGGTAATGGTCATCTGCATCTTAGTACCGGGGGCGAGGTGGCAAATAACCAACTCGGGATTGAGCACCTTGAAGAATGAGAGGTAGTTCGAGATGTAACCTGCTGTAAGCTCCGTAACACCCGCTACGTTGATAGAGACCTTCTCGGCCTCCTCGTTATCGACAGTGCGGATGAAACGTACCTGCTTGAGATTAAGGATAATCTCTATCATACCCTCCATCACACCGGGAACGGCGGCGAACTCATTGTTCACGCCGGCAACCTTCACGGTCGTGATAGCATAACCCTCCAACGATGAGAGCAACACACGGCGCAAAGCGTTTCCGACAGTCATACCGTAACCGGGCTCCAACGGACGAAACTCAAACTTGCCGAACGATGAAGTCGACTCCAGCATGATGACCTTTTCAGGCTTTTGGAATGCTAATATTGCCATAATATTGAATTTGTTTGTAATTTACTACTTAGAGTACAACTCGACGATAAGCTGCTCCTTGATGTTCTCGGGAATCTCCTCACGCTCAGGAGTCTGGAGGAACTTGCCGCTCATAGTGGCACCATCCCACTCCAACCATGCGTAACGGCTGCGCGATGCACCCGAAAGAGACTCTGTGATAACCTCCAAAGTCTTTGACTTCTCACGAACAGATACTACGTCGCCAACCTTCAACGCGTATGAGGGAATGTTTACTACATTACCATTTACGCAGATGTGACGGTGTGATACAAGCTGACGTGCTGCTGCGCGTGTAGGAGCGATACCCAAACGGTAAACAACATTATCAAGACGGCACTCCAACAACTTGAGAAGATTCTCACCAGTGATACCACCCATACGTGCGGCAGCCTCGTAAGTGCGTGCAAACTGCTTCTCCAAAATGCCGTAAGTGTACTTTGCCTTCTGCTTCTCAGAAAGCTGCTCGCCATACTCAGAGTTCTTCTTACGCTTGCGAGCAAGACCGTGCTGACCGGGAGGGAAGTTGCGCTTCTCAAGAACTTTGTCAGCACCGTAAATAGCCTTGCCAAAACGACGGGCAATCTTCGACTTAGGTCCTATATATCTTGCCATAATCTTTAATCTGTTTAACTGTAAATTAAGTGTTTCTTATGTTATGCTTCCAAATGTCACGCGACATTATACGCGACGACGGTTAGGAGCGCGGCAGCCATTGTGGGGCAGCGGAGTAACGTCGATAATCTCCATTACCTCGATGCCGGCACCGTGAATGGTACGAACCGCAGACTCACGACCCTGACCGGGACCCTTAACATAAACCTTAACCTTACGCAAACCCATATCGTAAGCAACCTTTGCGCAGTCAGCAGCAGCTGTCTGGGCAGCATAGGGAGTATTCTTCTTAGAACCACGGAAGCCCATCTTACCGGCCGAAGACCAGCTGATGACCTCACCCACCTCGTTGGTGATGGTTACGATCACGTTGTTGAAGGTCGAGTGTACGAAAGCCATACCCTGAGCCGAAACCTTAACAACCTTCTTCTTAACTGTTCCAGTTTTCTTTGCCATAATAATAACTCCTTATTTATTACTTTGTTGCCTTTTTCTTGTTTGCTACTGTCTTCTTGCGACCCTTACGAGTACGTGCGTTGTTCTTGGTTGACTGACCACGAACAGGAAGACCAAGACGGTGACGAATTCCGCGGTAGCAACCGATATCCATCAATCGCTTGATGTTGAGCTGAACCAATGAGCGGCACTCGCCCTCTACCTTCAAGCCCATATCTGCGATTGTTGAACGGATTGCACCTACCTGCTCGTCTGTCCAGTCGCTTACTTTAATATCTTCGCTGATTCCAGCTGCTGCTAGAATCTTGCTCGCCGTGCTGCGACCAATACCATAGATATAGGTCAAACCAATCACGCCGCGCTTGTTTTTTGGTAAATC
>JAFVWO010000084.1 GCA_017501625.1 Alistipes sp. | reverse complement strand
GTTGTACACATGCCCACGTTGATGACATCAACACCCGTGCCGAGAAGCGTACCCTCGACCAACGAGTCTACCATAGAGCCCGAGATGCGGGCATCGCGACCAACGACAACGGTGATGCGCTTGCCGGGGTTCTTATCTTTGATAAGACGTGCGTATGCTGTGGTAAACTTTACAACATCTATCGGGGTGAGGTTCTCTCCCTGTGCGCCACCTATGGTGCCGCGTATGCCTGAGATTGATTTAATAAGTGTCATAGTGTAAAAATTATTAAAAAACATTTTGCTATTTTCGACAAAATTACTAATTTTACGCGAATATTAAAATAATTAAGGGATAAATTATTGCGAGATATGAGAACAATACCCTCTTCTGAGTTGATAATCAATGCAGATGGCTCTATTTTCCATCTGCATCTTAAGCCCGAGCAGCTTGCCGACATCGTCATCCTTGTGGGTGACCCGGGGCGTGTGGCTATGATTGCCGAATATTTCGACACGCGCGAGTGCGAGGTGTCAAATCGTGAGTTCCACACCGTGACAGGTACGTATAAGGGTAAGCGTATGACGGTACTCTCTACGGGTATCGGCATCGGCAATATCGACATCTGTGTTGCGGAGCTCGATGCTCTTGCCAATGTGGACTTCGCTACGCGCAGGGCTAAGGAGGAGTTTCGTCGCCTTACGCTTGTGCGCCTCGGTACGTCGGGAGCGATACAGCAGGATATAAATGTCGGCGATGTAGTCTTCTCGCGCACGTCGCTCGGCTTCGACGGCCTCTTGTCGTACTACGAGGGTAGAGATTCCGTATGCGACCTCGATCTCGAGCGTGCCTTCATGGAGCATACGTCGTGGTACGAGAAGTTGCCATATCCCTACTTTGTTAATGCCGATAAGGAGCTATACGAGCTCTTCAAGGACTCTACGGTCGAAGGTATAACCATCGCAGCTCCGGGCTTCTATGCTCCGCAGGGTCGCTGGGTGCGCCTGCGCCCGCACGACATGGAGCTCAACGCCAAGATTGAGTCCTTCCGCTTCGGTGAGCGCCGTATCACCAACTTCGAGATGGAGGGCTCGGCACTTGCCGGTCTTTCGGCACTCCTTGGTCATCGTGCTACGACCATCTGTACCATCATCGCGCAGCGTGTGGCAAAGGATGCATGCACGGACTATAAGCCCTTTGTGCAACGCATGATAGAGATGGCTTTGGACAAGCTCTCGCAGTTGTGATAAGTCGCTATCGGCTACCGCTAAAGATGTGAGTGCAGGTAGATTAAAATAGAGAATAGTAAGATAAAATAATAACAAAAAACAGATTAAAATTATGAAATTTACAGTATCAAGCTCAGCACTCTTGTCGTTACTCTCGACAACGGGTAAGGTTATCAGCAACAAGAACACACTTCCCATCCTTGACTACTTCCTCCTCGAGCTTAAGGATAACGAGCTCACGGTGACAACGTCGGATCTCGAGACCACGCTTATAGGTCACCTCCATGTCGATAGCGTGGAGCGTGAGGGTGTCATTGCAGCACCTGCCAAGCTTATGCTCGACTCGCTCAAGGAGTTCCCGGAGATGCCCTTGGAGTTCGACGTTAACGATACCACATGGGAGATTCGCGTGCGCTGGGCGAGTGGCTCGCTCTCGATACCCGGAGCAAGTGCTGTGAGCTACCCCGCGATACAGGCTATTGGCGCGGAGCATAAGGAGATATTGATGGATGTAGACATGCTCATCGCGGGCATCAACAAGACCATCTTCGCTACGGCCGACGATGAGCTTCGCCCTGTGATGAATGGCGTATACTTCAACTACGAGGAGGGTAAGGTTACATTCGTGGCTACGGATGCACATAAGCTTGTGCGCTCTGTTGCCGAGTGCCCCGACGTAGACTTCAATGCCTCGTTCATCCTACCCAAGAAGCCCGCAAACCTGCTTAAGGGTGTGCTTCTTAAGGAGGAGGAGCCTATACGTGTGACCTTCGATGCCAAGAATGTGACCTTCGACCTTAAGAACTACAAGCTTGTATGCCGTCTTATCGAGGGTAACTATCCCAACTACAACGCTGTGATACCTACGGCTAACCCCAATAAGGTTCTTGTAGACCGTGTGGAGCTTGTCAACGGCATTAAGCGTGTGGCGGTATGTTCGAATCCTACGACAAACCTCATTCGCATGGATATTGCCAATAACAAGGTAAGCCTCGCAGCTCAGGATATCGACTTCTCGGTATCGGCAAACGAGACAATCTCGTGCAGCTATGACGGTCAGCCCGTAACCATCGGTTTCAAGTCTACATTCCTTGTGGAGATACTCACCAACATCGATACTCCCACCGTGCAGATTGAGCTTGCCGACTCTACACGTGCAGGTGTCTTCAAGCCAGTATACGACGATAAGCACTCAAGCGAGGTGTTGATGTTGTTGATGCCGATGATGATTAACGCATAAATGAGGCTGAATAAAAAGTGTATTTTGCGTTCTTTGTTGTGAAAAGGCATCATCTACTTCCGCTAACGAATTATCTCGTCAATGGGCAGTACGCCATAGTACAGCCCATCGCCTCGAAATTCGCCGAGCGTTGTATCTAATGCCTTCTCGCAACAAAATGCTCGCCCTCAAAATGCTGACGCATTTTCGTTTATATATTTACAATCCACCTAAATCCTCCTTTGAAAAGGAGGACTTTAAGGTAGATGCTAAGTAAACTCCGCTTTTTCGGGCTTCGCATGCCTAAAACTACATCTTTTTATTCAACCTCATGTGCTCTTGTGCTTCGGAAGGCTGTCGTTGAGCACCTTGATGCTCCGGCCTTGCGGCTGGGTGCCTGATGGGGTTAGATGGCGTCTGATGAGGTATGATGGGTTTTGATGGGCCCGTTGGGTTTTGATAGGGTCTGATGGGGCCTGTTGGAAAGATGTGGAGTTATGTGTTTTTTGATTTCAATCGACACCTTTAGGTGTGCAAGGCAACGCCTTGCCACAAGTCTCCCTTTTCAAAGGGAGGTTTGGAGGGATTGTAAATATATAATACAAAAAAAATGATGAATACGTTCAAATTCTTGATTTTCTGCTACTTTAGTAGCATCACAATAAATAGTAGTACTTCAAGCTTGCTTGATAGGTGCAACTATTTATTGTGATGAAAGTGCATAGCACCAGAAAATCAAGAATTGCCACACCGGTAGTAATTATTAATTAGTTATGAACTTAAAACTTAAGCGTCCGATTGTATTCTTCGACCTCGAAACGACGGGTGTCGATGCGGCGAAGGATCGCATCGTCGAAATATCTATGGTGAAGGTTGCTGTCGATGGCACCAAGACCGTCAAGACACGACGTATAAATCCCGAGATGCCGATACCGGCCGAGGCTACGGCCATACACGGCATTACTGATGATGATGTTAAGGACGAGCCTACATTCAAGCAGATAGCCAAGTCGCTCGCGGCCTTTATCGAGGGGTGCGACTTCGGAGGCTTCAACTCCAACCGCTTCGATTTGCCCTTGTTGGTCGAGGAGTTCATGCGTGCGGGCGTGGAGTGTGATTTCCATAGGCGAAAGTTTGTCGACGTGCAGACAATCTTCCATCGCAAGGAGCAGCGCACGCTCGTTGCGGCCTACAAGTTCTACTGCGACAAGGACCTCGAAAATGCACACTCTGCGGAGGCTGACACCATGGCTACGTATGAGGTGTTGGAGGCGCAGATTGAGCGCTATCCCGACATTGGCAATACGGTAGATGCTCTTGCGGAGTTCTCCGCAGGGAAGCCTATGGTCGACTTTGCAGGGCGCCTAACGCTTAACGACAATGGCGAGGAGATATTCACCTTCGGAAAGTATAAGGGACGTAAGGTTATGGATGTCTTTCGTGACGACCCGAGCTACTACAGCTGGATGATGAATGGCGACTTCCCGCTATACACCAAGAAGATTATTACGGAGATACGACTGCGCATGAAGTAGCCGTTAGTAGGATTATAAACGTAGCTATTATAAGATGAGAAGAGCGCTAATACTACTCATGACACTATGTATGCTATGCTCCATGGCTATGGCCATAGAGCCGTCAACCATTGTCGTGACGAAGGATGGCAAGGCCTACTACAAACATAAGGTGGAGAGGGGTCAGACGTTGTATGCCCTGTCCAAGGCGTATAATGTGAGTGAGGAGCAGATTGCCGAGTGCAATGACGGCCTCACGGCCGAGAACCTTAAGGCGGGAAGCTACATAATTATACCTCGTGTGGAGAAACCTGCGGTGGAGGCTACGGATGGTGATAATGAGCGTGTTGATGATGGTAAGCAGCGCGGTAAGTATACTACGTACACGGTAAAGAGGGGTGATACGATATACTCCATAGCTCGTAAATATAAAATATCGGTGGCGGTGCTCGAGCAGGACAACCCCTCGATAGATGTAGAGCGCATAACCCCGGGTATGAAGCTCGCGATACGTCGTGCGGAGAGTGGCTATGCCACGACCGAGGATATCGAGCGTGAGCGCGAGAAGCGTAGCGCTGAGGTTAAGTTGGGCGCCAACGAGCATCGCGTGACGGTGGGTGAGACGGTATACTCGCTATCGCGTAGATATGGCATAAGCGAGGAGCAGTTTATGGAGCTCAACAACATGCGTAGGAGTAACGACCTGAAGGCGGGCATGATAGTTAAGACGGCTGTTGAGGCGACTCCCGTTGAGGGTGGAGCAGATGACGTTGCGTCTGCCGAGCAGACGACCGCGGAGACGACGGTAGAGGCTGACGACGAGGTTATTGTTGACAGCCTTGCTGCGCAGCGTGCCTATGATTACTTCATGAGTGGCGAGCAGGATTCGACGGTATATGTAGCCCCTGCCGAGGTTACGTTCCTCCCGCTGGGAAGGCGCCACACGCTTAGGATGGCTCTCATGCTGCCCTTCCACCAGAATGGTAGGGTTAGTCCTCAATATATCGACTTCTACCGTGGCGTGCTCATGGCTATGGAGGAGCTTAAGGCCGAGGAGTATAACATCGAGCTCTCGGTATTCGATACCGAGGGTGACAGCACGCGCCTTGGCGATATTGTGGCCTACGAGGATGGTTTCCACGAGGCGCAGTTAATCATAGGGCCTGTCTATGAGGCTGAGCTACGCTATGTGTTGAGTTATGCTGAGGAGAACGACATCCCCGTGGTGTCGCCCTTGGCCGATATCGAGAAGTTGCAGAGCCCCGTATTGTTCCAGATGCAGGCGGAGAACGACTACAAATATGATAAGCTCACCGACATATTCGATGGTAGCCGTGAGATAGTGACGATATATGCAGGAGAGGCAAATAACGCCTTCAGCTCTGAGTATAGGGAGCTTGCCGCACAGGTACCGAGGAGCAATATCAACTTCGTATTTAATCGTGAGTCGTTCTTCTACGTGCGCAATGCTGACGGCACCAATGGCGCAGAGGTTGACATCACTGCCCTTATGCGCTCGCACACGCCCAAGGCCTTCGTTATCGTGGCCTCGGATGAGATAAACGTCGACCGTATCCTCACTACGCTATCGTCGACAAAGTCCTCAATCGAGGGCCGCGGCATGACTTATGGCGATTATGTCGTCATGGGCAACCGCCGCTGGGCGCAGAGTATCAATATAGACCATCAGTCGTTCTTCCGCAACAATGTTATCTTCGTTGTGCCTTACCACGCTAAGCGTAGTGACGAGCGTATACGCCTTTTCGATGGTCGCTATATAGCGAAGTATGGTGTTCTGCCATCGATGTATGCCTATCGTGGCTATGATGCTGCGATGATATTCTGTCGCAAGATGTTTACAGGCATAGATGCCACGATGCTCGACGAAAGTTTCACACCCCTTGCTACGACCTACAACTTTGACTTTGTCGATGGTTTATACGTCAACACCCGATGGGTGCGAGAGCAGTATAAGAGTAATTTTACCATCGAGGTGCAGTAACCCCACAACAACGACACACTTATGGCAAATATATCATCGCCCATTCCGGAGAAGACTATCGAGCGCCTCAGCGAGTATCGTCGCACGCTTGTTAAATGCCATGCTCAGGGCATAACCCACATCTTCTCGCATGTATTGGCCGGTATGCACGGCATCACGGCCGTGCAGGTGCGCCGCGACCTTATGCTCATAGGCTTTTCGAGCGATACGAAGAAGGGCTACGATGTCAAGGTGCTTATCGACTTTATCAACGGCATATTATATAGCGAGCAGCCGATGAACATGGCGATTATCGGCATGGGACACCTCGGTCAGGCCGTTACCAAGTATTTCAACGGCAAGGGTCTTAAGCTGCGCATCACCGCAGCCTTCGATATTGATGAGCGCAAGGTGGGCTCGACGATAGATAATATCCCTTGTTACCATATCGACGAGTTTGAGGAGCGTGCTGCCGAGCTCGATATAAGCATCGCCATCGTGTCGTCACCCACATCTGTGGCATCGACACTCGTGCTGCCTATCATCAATGCCGGTATTCGTGGTGTCTTGAATTTTACGTCGGCACCCCTGAACTTCCCTCAGGGCATCATCGTCGAAAACTACGATATAACCACGCTCCTTGAGAAGGTGGCCTACTTCGTTAAGGTTGCCGAGGAGAACAACAACTAACTATGAGGATAGAGCATAACTTCGATAGCATCGTACCATGCCGCGCGGTTGTCACCATAGGCTCGTTTGATGGCGTACACCGTGGTCATCGCGTGCTTTTGGCACACCTTCGGGCTATGGCCGAGAGGCTCGATGCTGAGAGTGTTGTTGTCACCTTCGACCCGCACCCTCGTATCGCCATGGGCAGAGCCGAGGGTATGCAACTCCTAACAACCATAGAGGAGCGTGCCTGCCTGTTGCATGAGGAGGGTATCGACCGCATGGTCGTGGCCCACTTCGACGACACCTTTCGTTCACAGCCCTACGAGTCGTTTGTGTGCGACGTGCTTGTCGGCAAGCTCGGCATGGTAGGTATGATTGTGGGCTATAACCACCGTTTGGGTAAGGGTAGCGAGGGAAACTACGAGCGCCTGAGGCCTATTGCCACGGAGTGTGGCTTCGACATAGAGTGTGTGGCACAGCATACCGCTTCGGGCGATAAGATAAGCTCTACGGTGGTGCGTGACGTGGTACTCGCGGGAGATATGCAACGCGCAGCGACGCTCTTAGGAGCGCGTTACGTTGTGCATGGCGATGTGAAGAGTGGAACGATAAGTAATATATCCCCCGAGAAACTACTGCCCCCCGATGGTGAGTATCGCTGTTGTGTGCAACGTGATAAGACGGAATATGAACTTGATGTAACGGTGCGAGGCCGCACGATTAAGACCCGAAACATCCCTGATGGTGGCGTTATATTACGTTTTTAGTGAGTTTCAGAGAGTTTTAGTGTAGGGATACCTACATTTGTTGTGTGTCACAAGATGCTGTGATAACTTTTTATTTGCTGTTGTAACATTTGCTAATATGAAGATTGCCGATATAGAGCTGGGTGAAAGACCCCTATTCCTTGCCCCCATGGAGGATGTCACCGACCCCTCTTTCCGATATATGTGTAAGCAGTTCGGTGCCGATGTGGTATATACCGAGTTTATATCTTCCGACGGACTCATACGCGATGCGTGGAAGTCGCGTGCGAAGCTCAACATCGCCGACTATGAGCGCCCTGTGGGAATACAGATATATGGCCACCTCATAGAGCCTATGGTTGAGGCGGCACGTATTGCCGAGAGTGCCAACCCCGATATTATTGACATCAACTTCGGCTGCCCCGTGAAGAAGATAGCTTCGCGCGGTGCCGGCTCGGGCATGATGCGCGACCCCGACCTGATGGTGGAGATGACACGCCAGATAGTGCGTGCGGTGAATAAGCCCGTGACGGTCAAAACGCGCCTCGGCTGGAGCGATGAGATGAAGAATATCGAGGATATAGCCCTGCGCCTGCAAGATGTAGGCATCGCAGCCCTTACGATTCATGGTCGCACACGTGCGCAGATGTATCGTGGCGAGGCCGATTGGACACTCATAGGTAAGATTAAGAACGACCCCCGCATACATATCCCTATCATCGGCAATGGTGACGTAGACTCAGCATCGAAGTGTAAGGATATGTTCGACCGCTATGGCGTTGATGGTGTGATGATTGGCCGTGCGACCTATGGTCGTCCGTGGATATTCAAGGAGTGCAAACATTACTTGGCTACGGGCGAACTTCTGCCTCAACCATCCGTTGTTGAGCGCGTGGCTATAGCTAAGGAGCATCTGGCCAAGTCGTTGGAGATTAAGGGTGATAGGGTAGGTGTGCTGGAGATGCGTCGCCATCTTACCAACTACTTTAAGGGGCTTCCCGACTTCAAGCAGACACGTCTTAAGCTTGTCACCTCATTCGATATCGACGAACTATATGCTACGTTGGATTATGTGGCGGAGCGTTGGGGCGATTTCGATATGCGTGAGGCTGTGCCCGCACCTCTCTCGCACGACATATAGCCCGCTGTAAACGCCACCACTCCTTCGGCAGCTTGCCTCATAGTGTTATACTACTTCTTTTTGTTCTTCTCGACAAAGACTTGGAAGATTAGCGGTGTGTAGGATTGTATCTCGGTAGAGGTTGTTATCACGGTTGTCGTCGACGAGTTCGTATTTGCCGAGTAGTCGTAGCCGTAGTAGTAGGGATTATAGCCGTAATAGCCATTGTTATACATGCTGCCATAACCATAGCCGTAGTAGCTATTCATGTAGTTCATGTAGTTGTAGTAGTTCATCGTGTCGTAGTAGGCGGCATCGTTGTTCGATGTCGTCGTTGAGGTGTGCGAACCCACCTGTCCCTGAAGACCATAGGCGTATGTCGATACGGTGAGTATCGTCGCCCACTGACCATAGCGCAGTGTCGGTAGAGAGTAGTTCCATGCAAGGATATAGCTATTCTCCAAGGGCTTGCGTGTGTCGAAGTCGAGGGCTGTGCCGGCACTCTCCACCTTGCCATAGATAATCTCCTTAACCTCGTCTATGTTGGTGTCGAAGATATACCCGTCGAGGAAGCGACCTATGTACCACACCTTAGCCGTGGCCTCCACCTTCAGCGAGTCGGCATCGAGTACCTCATCGTGCGTTATGCCACGTCCGAAGCGCTCCACGAGAGCTTTGTTTATGCGACTGTCGACATCGTCGAGCTGGCTAACACCACTTGTGGTGCTATATATCGTTCCGGCATTGTAGCGACCCTCGTTAGGGTAGAGGGCATCGGGTGTATTCTGGAAGTTAAAGGCTACATCCTCGGGGCTGTAGGCGTAGTTGACGTAGAGGTGCTCAAGGGTGTCGATGGGCTGGTGCCAGCGACCATCGAAGAACTCCAAGGGGCGTGTATCTACCTCTTCCTCCTCGTCACTCTCACCCTCCGTGCGTGTTATGTGGCGACGTTGTGCCTTCTCCTGCGTCTCCTCCTTCGCAACCTTGTGGTCGGTGCATACGCCACCATTATTCTCGGCAAAGAGGTCGACCCTCTCGCCCTCGTATGCCACGGGGTTTTCCACATGGCCATAGATTGTCATCTCCACAATAAGAGGCTTGCTGTCGTCGAGCTCATACTGACCCTCATAGCCACCATCGCTTGTCGCTCCCGCTGTATTTTTTGTTATCGTCGAGGGCATATACAGACGTAGGCGTGTGCCATAGCGTACCTCAACATCCTCCATTGCGCCACTTGCCTCGTTGCGCACCTTCAGCGTGTTAAACGTAGCGAGATATGTGCCCTCCATAAGTGTGTGGCTCTCCTTGCCACTGAAGCGGAAGACGGGGTTATAATGTGTATGGTCGGTGTATGTGCCGAGCTGATAGGCCGTATGCCAGCTGCGTGTCTCGCATACGTTGCCTTGGAAGTCGCGATTTGTGAAGTCGTACCACACCCACACATCCTTGCCTGTCACAGCCGCAGAGTCCTGCACGCCGTAGTCTAACACCTCGACATAGTAGCCGCCCTCCTCCTGAAGGTTATCCTTCAACTCGGGGTGATACTTCTCTATCCATGCTGCGAGTGAGCGCTTCTCGACCTCCTCAACGGTCATCTTTGGCTCCTTAACGCAGGCTGTGGCTATGATAATAGCTCCAACGAGCCATAAAATTCTATGTATATATGTCATAATATGTTTTCGGTTACGCCATTACTCTACTGAAACAATATCTATGAACCATACCACGGCCGACTTACTCGGCACCTCACCCAAGTAGTGCTTGCCGTATGCCGCTTCGTATGTTAGGTATATCTCCACGCTGTCACCCTCGCGACACCCCTTGAGGGCCGTCTCTAAGCCCTTAAGTATCTGTGAGGAGCCTATCTTTATCCTCATTGGCTCCGTAGACCATTCGTACTCGGCATCGAGGCCTGCGGCAATGAGTGTCTCCAACGACTCGGCATCATTCGTCGCGTACATGTCAGTCACGGTGGGGGCTCCGTTCTTGAAGAGGTATGCTGTGTATATAATCTCTATTGTTGAGCCGTTACGCACCTCCGGCTTATCCTCGCGACCCTCGTCGTAGTAGGTCGAGATGTATCGATATATGTTTTGCCCCCAGCGCGTGTAGAACTGTGGGTATTCGTCGAGCGAGTTGCCTATTTCGTCCTCGACGATAAGACGTGGCTGGTGTGAGCCTGTGAGATACCTCTCAATGCCCGTTTGCTGCGATGTGAGTACCGTGTCGGTGTCGTTGTTGCACCCAATGGAGATTAAAGCCACGACGACGACAGCGACGATAGATGCTATGTTACGAATATACCTCATAGTAATACTATAATCGCACAAAGGTAATAATTATTTTGCCACGCTCCACTTTTTTCGTAGAAAAACTCGCTACAGCCTCTTCAATGCTGCGCGTATGGCATCCTCCACGCCAAGCGTAGGACTCTCCTTGAATATTGCTTGTAGCGCCTTCTCCGATGCGGCCTTCTGGAAGCCGAGCATCGCTAATGCAGCAAGAGCCTCGTCGTAGACTACGTTGTTGCGCTTCTTCTGAACGACAAACTCGGCGTTGCCGGCATACTCAAGCATCTTGCCCGATAGTTCGACGATAATCTTCTGTGCTGTCTTAAGGCCTAAGCCCTTGACATTCTTCAGCAATACGGCATTCTCTGTGGCGATGATGTTTTGCAACTCGCGCGGCGAGTATGTCGATAGTATCATTCGTGCGGTGTTGCCACCTACGCCCGAAACGCTTATGAGCTGACGGAAGAGCTCGCGTTCAATCTTCGTCGAGAAGCCGAAGAGTGTCTGCTGGTCCTCGCGCACGATGAAGTGAACGTACAGTAGCGCCTCCTCCGCATGTTCGATGTCGGAGAATGTCTTGAGCGATATGTTTATCATGTATCCCACACCTGCGGCCTCGATGACAGCGTATGTGGGCGTAGCCTCGGCTACCTTGCCGGTGATGTATTCGTACATAACAACGTGTTGTTGAATGAAAAATATTACAAATTTTCTACAAAAGTAAATAAATTTTCGTACCTTTGTATTTTGAATTGCGAAAATTCGCATGAACGACAGGCGAAAATTAACTAAAACAACGATTGATATTATGAAAAGAACACTTTTGTTTGCTCTTGCAGCGGTTATGTGTGCATGTGGTGGCGCTGACAATAAGAGTAAGGAAGATGCTACGACGAGCGACTCTACGGAGGTACGCACGGTAGAGTGCGTGGCAAGTGGCGATGTTGTGTACATCGACCTCGACTATATAATGGCATCGAGCAAGCTCTACGCCAACGAGGGTAAGGAGCTCGAGACTAAGGTTAAGGCCTTCGAGGAGAAGTCTATAAGTACGCAGGAGGGATGGGCTAAGAAGGAGCAGAGCCTCGCTGCCGAGTACAATAAGCTTCAGGCCGATGCTGCGAAGTTGGAGCAGGACTACGCTAAGGGTCTGATAACGACACTCAACGCACAGCAGAAGCAGGAGGAGTTGCAGAAGAAGGGTAACTCTATACAGTCGCGCATGACGGCACTCCAGAATACGGTGCAGACCGAGGGACAGAAGCTTCAGGAGGAGGAGCGCGCCTTGGGCGAGGAGCAGATGGTGCTTATGAATAAGTTTCAGGACCTCACACGCCGTGCCCTTGATGTTATCAACGAAGACCATCGCTATAAGATGATTCTTAACGCTGTATCTGTCGTTGACTCAGATCCTACGCTTAACATCTCGGATATCATACTGAAGAAGGTCGACGAGCTCTACGAGGCGGATAATAGCGCCGAGTAATGCACAATTACCCTAACGAATAAAACTTTTGAGGCTGAATAAAAAGTGTATTTCTGCGTTATGCTCGCCCTCAAAATGCTCATTTACGCTAAGTAAACTCCGCTTTTTCGGGCTTCGCGAGCCTAAAACTACATCTTTTTATTCAACCTCATTTTTTTTGACTAATTTCGCACCGAAATTTAAACCTTAGCGTTGAAGATATGGGCTTCATACCTATCACCTTTGTCGATATTATAGATATCGTTCTCGTTGCATCGCTTCTTTATGGTGTCTATCGCGCCATGAAGGGTACGAGTGCGCCATATATCATGGTCGGTATATTCGTTATATATTTGGTGTGGATACTTGTTACCACATTCAACCTCGTGCTCTTCTCGAACATCCTCGGACAGATAATATCTATCGGTATGCTTGCCATACTTGTTATCTTCCAGCCCGAGATTCGTCACTTCCTTCAGGTCATAGGTCGCCAGCGTGAGCGCTTCGAGTGGCTATCTAAGATTTTCAATCTGCGCAGTCGTAAGGCCGATGCCGATATAGACCTGCAGCCTATCGTCGCAGCATGTCAGGATATGGGCGAGCAGAAGGTGGGTGCGCTGATTATCATCAAGCAGTCTAACGATCTCGGCATTGTCGAGGAGAGTGGTATATCTATAGATGCCAAGGTGTCGACATCGCTTATCGAGAATATATTTTTTAAGAATGCACCGTTGCACGATGGCGCTATGGTCATCAGTGGCGACCGTGTTGTTGCGGCCAAGTGTGTGCTGCCCGTCACACGTCAGGAGGTGCCCAAGTCGTATGGTATGCGCCATCGCGCTGCGCTGGGCATGAGCGAGGTGTCCGATGCTATCATCATCGCCGTATCGGAGGAGACGGGAGGTATATCGTTGGCGCACGACTCGGTAATCAAGCGTAACGTAGACCCACAGCGCCTTCAGCAGTCGATACGTAAGTTGATGCATATCAACAATAAGCGCCGTGAGGAGAAGGTCGAGTAAATAATAGTCGACAATATACCACCCAAAATTTTGCTGTTTCAAAACTTTACACTATCTTTGTCACCGCTTACGAGCAACGATTGAGCTATGGTGTAATGGTAACACAGCAGATTTTGGTTCTGTTATTCTGAGTTCGAATCTCGGTAGCTCAACCATAGAAGCCTCCATGAGGGGGAGTTTTTCGGCAGTGAAATCTTCACTGCCGATTTTGTTTACAATGTGTTAGGCTACTATAGTGTGAATTGACTTTTACGGGCTCACTGTAAAATTCCGGTGGACGTAAATATAAAGCCGTCATCGCGAAGAATTGCATCCGACGGCTACACTGATACGCAACCACGCTCTATGCAATTCTGTGGCGATCTACCTTTGTTTATCTTCCTCGCTGATACGCATCATCGCACTCCGCAACGAGGTATTATCAGCGGTAGATGCCCACGTTGGGGCATGGTAACAACCAACACTCCTCACCGCCACGGATGCCCCGCCTCGGCATGACGAATTTATTTATACTCCACCGACTATTAAGACTGAGCCCTTTTACGGCTGAGTCTTTGGCCTCGGTCTAAAAATTTTTGATTGTACTATTTTTTATTTACCTTTGTTGTGCGCAATTAAATTTTGCACAATATTAATTATGTAGAGCATATACAGCCCGCGAGCGCATGGATATAAAAGCTAAGTATAACCTCAAGAAGTAGTACGTGAAGAGTCTCTTTAAGCGCATTATGGAGCAAGTTAAGGCGTTTCTTGCACGTCTTTCGTTCCGCACGGGCGTAATCGTTCTTGCGCTCTGTGTACCCTGCTATATACTCTCCTTCGCACAGATGCTGCTACCTATCTCGGCTGCGGCTAAGAGTGCACTTTGGTTTGTGCTCTTCGGTATGGCTAAGACTACGCAATATGCAGGCTTGGCGATTATCGGTGTCGAGGGTTGGCGTAGAGTGAAAGGGTGGTTTACGCGCCGCAACGCACAGTAGAAATAGCACTTGCCACGCCTTGCGGTATCATATTATATAAGCATTGCGGTCTCTCTTGTAATGCACCTTCAAAGAAATAGGGGTTGTCCATCTAATTGTTGGACAACCCCATATCTTGCATCAGCAGGCGAGATTACTTCTTAGCCTCCTCAACAGATACCTTGCGGAACTCCTTGAGAAGCTTTGTAAGCTCCAAAGCGGCCTTACGTGCGCGTGTGCCGGCTGCCTTGTTGTTCTTCTCTACCTGAGCTGCTGCGTTAGTTGCAAATGCCTCATACTGTGCGGCGATGTTTTCTACTAAAGTCTTCATATCATTAATCGTATTATAAGGTTTTTCCTTTTGCAAAGTTATAAAAATATTTTGTTTTGCAACAATTTTTCAAAAAAAATCAACCATAAAGCCGTGATTTACCGATTAATCGCCATAAAATGCGGTCGAAAGCTGCGCGTAAGGCTATAAGCTGAGCGTATGGCACGATAAAAAATAACTATTATTGGGGATTGCAACCTCACTACTAATTTCGTACCTTTGTCGCCATAAATATAAAGAATAAGTATAAATGCGCCTAAGTGAGTTAAAAACAGGAGATACGGCTACGGTGGTCAAAGTCCTCGGCTATGGAGGCTTTCGTCGTCGTATCATGGAGATGGGCTTTGTGCGTGGTCAGGAGGTGAAGGTTATCCTCGATGCACCGCTCAAGGACCCTATCGAGTATCACATCATGGGCTACGATATATCGCTTCGACGTAAAGAGGCGGAGATGATTGTTGTGATGACACGCGAGGAGGCCGAGGCCATCACCGCTGCGGGGGATGCCACGCTCATGGATGCCGGAGATGTTATGGGGTATGCCGTGGGTAGTAGGTATAAGCATATCGCTGTGGGCTTGGTCGGAAACCCCAACTCGGGCAAGACATCGCTCTTTAACACTCTTTGTGGCCGTAGCGAGCATGTGGGTAACTATAGTGGTGTTACGGTAGATGCCAAGCGTGGCACGCTGAAGTATCGCGACTATACCATAGAGATTACCGACCTCCCCGGTACGTATGCACTCTCGGCATACTCGCCCGAGGAGATGTACGTGCGTCGTCATATCGTAGATAACGCCCCCGATGTCATTGTCAATACGGTTGTAGCATCAAACCTTGAACGTAACCTATACCTCACGACCGAGCTTATCGACATAAGCCCTAAGATGGTCATCGCACTTAACATGTACGACGAGTTGGAGCGTAGTGGTGCACAGTTCGACCACGAGGCCCTTGCCGAGATGATAGGTGTGCCCATGGTCCCTGTTGTTACTCCTACGGGCATGGGTATCGAGGCTCTGCTGGATGCTGTCATCGCTGTACACGAGAATAGCGATAGCCGTGTACGACACATACATATCGGCTATGGTGCTGTCATTGAGGAGCACCTTGAGCCTCTTAATGGCGATATGCGCCTTCACCGCGAGGAGCTCACGGCCCACTTCCCTCCGCGCTACTACGCCTTGAAACTCATCGAGGGCGACAAGGAGGTTGCTACCCTGCTAAAGACGTCGCCCCACTACGATAGGTGGATGAAGATGGCCGAGCGTGCCCGCATGGACATCGAGGCCGCCCTCGACGAGGATATAGAGACGGCTCTTGCTGACCGTAAGTATGGCTTTATCTCGGGTGCGCTGAAGGAGACATACGTTGCTGCGGAGCGTCGTCGCGATACGTGGAGCGATAAGCTTGATGCCCTTGTGACACACCGCATTTGGGGCTTCCCGATATTCTTTGCCCTCATGTGGTTTATGTTCTACTGCACATTTACGCTTGGTGCCTATCCGCAGGAGTGGATAGATATGGGTGTTGGGTGGCTCTACGATACGGTGCGCGGCATGATGGCAGACGGACCTCTTAAGGATATGATTACCGACGGTGTCATCAACGGCGTGGGTAGCGTGTTGGTGTTCCTTCCTAACATCATGATTCTCTACCTATTTATCTCGTTCCTCGAGGACTCGGGCTACTTGGCGCGTGCCGCCTTTATCATGGATAAGGTCATGCACCGCATGGGTGTCCATGGTAAGTCGTTCATACCTATGGTTATGGGCTTCGGTTGTAATGTTCCGGCGGTCATGGCATGTCGCACTATAGAGTGCCGCACGTCGCGCCTTATTACGATTATGGTCGTTCCCTTTATGTCGTGTAGTGCCCGCCTACCTATTTATATGATGATTGTAGGCACCTTCTTCGCTGCGCATGCAGGCACTGTGCTCTTCCTCCTCTACCTCCTCGGCATCGCCATGGCGGTAATCTCGGCACGCCTTATGCGCAGGTTTATGTTCAGAGAGCAGGAGGCACCCTTCGTTATGGAGCTCTCGCCCTACCGCATGCCTACGCTTAAGACTACACTACGCCACATGTGGTCGAAGTGTGTTCAGTATCTTCGTAAGATGGGAGGCCTTATCCTTATCGCCTCGATTGTCGTGTGGCTGCTAAGCTACTACCCGCGCCCCACGTATGGCAACGATGATGCTAATGCTCCCGCCTATGAGTTATCCTATATGGGATATATAGGCCAGCTGTGTAACCCTGTGTTTGAGCCTATGGATATGGAGTGGCAGGCTACCGTGGCTCTTATCTCGGGAATCCCCGCCAAGGAGATTGTCGTGAGTACTATGAATGTGCTCTACGCGCACCCCGATGATGCTGCCGCGGCAAATGACGATGAGCTGTCGCCTAAGGTCAGCGAGCGCATAGCACATAGCATGTCTACGCCTACGGCTGTGGCATTCCTTATCTTTGCCCTCTTGTACCTGCCGTGTATCGCAACGATTATGGCTATCGGCTCCGAGCTCAATTGGCGCTGGGCTGTAGGCTCGGCACTATATAATACAGCCATAGCATGGCTTATGGCATGGATAGCGTTCCATATAACTCAATGGATTGTGTAGTATGAGTAGTCAGGAGTGGATAGTCCTTGCCGTGGCTGTTGTTGTCGGCATTGTCTTGGTGCACAAGGTGTGGCACTTCTTCACGTGCGGCCCCTCGGGTGGCTCCTGCGATGGTTGTAGCAAAGATTGCCGCCATAGAAAGTAGCCCATAGAGCATATCCCGATGTATATTGGTACTGATGCAGAAAACGCCTCAGTCGTAAATTACGGTGGGGCATTGAATAGTTAAGTGAAAATATGGGGAGTATGGGTAATGTGGGTAGTGTGAGTAGTGTGGGTAATAATACCCAACCTACTCAGTCTACTCATTCTCCCCACTCTCCCCAATGAATTTAGGGAGGTTAGTGAGGTTAGAGAAATACCTAATAGCACTTTGACTTAAACTCTCTAAAAAGCCGTCATCGCGAAGAATTGCATCCGACATCTACACTGATACGCACTCATGCTCTATGCGATTCTTCGCGATGACGGCTTTATTTCAAATTCAACCTAACGAAAAAGGGAAGCTGATTTTCTCAACTTCCCTTTCACGTGGTGCCACCGGGATTTGAACTGCAGCAATAGCTTGCTATTGCAAAGTCGAGCCGATACCTTAAACAGCGCAAGGCAAAGCCTGAGCATTAAACACACTCATATCGGCTCAACCAGCATCAAGTGAGAATGGCGGTGGGCAAGAGCAGGCTCTGAAGGAGCTGTTCTTTTGGTTTGGGGCAGGTGGGAGCTTGCTCACAGAGTGCCACAAACAAAAAAACAGGTGACTTGATAAAGTCACCTGTTCTTGAACTTCGTGGTGCCACCGGGGATTGATGTATCCTTGTAAGCACTTGTATCTCAACGCTTTGCCTTTGGCTTCTATGAAAAAGCCACGAGACTGGCACGTTTAATCTACAAAAGAATTCACCTTATTTCAGAAACACGTTACGTGCACATGTGAATTTCAACGATGCAAAGATAAGCATAAATCGGCTTACACGC